>SYMT01000141.1 GCA_005805375.1 Actinomycetota bacterium | reverse complement strand
CGGCTGTCCCGAGAGCGGGAGCCGCTGATCTGGGATGCCGTGAACCGGCCCGGCTCCATCATGGAAAACGTAACCCTGGCCGGCGGCGCCGAGCCGGACTTCGCGGCCGGGGGCATCGAGAACACGCGGGGGGTCTATCCGCTCGCGGCCATCCCGGATGTAGACCCTGACGGCCGCGCCGGCCATCCGAATACCATCGTGTTTCTCACTTTCGATGCTTCGGGGACGCTTCCTCCGCTGGCGGTACTGAACGAAACTCAGGCGCTCTACTGGTTCCTCGCGGGGTACACAGCCAAGGTGGCCGGGACGGAGCGGGGACTGGGGGCGCGTCCGGAGCCCACGTTCAGCGCCTGCTTCGGGGCGCCGTTCCTGCCCCTGGCTCCGGCACGGTACGTGGAACTGCTTGGTGAGTACCTGCGGCGTCACCGTCCGCTGGTCGTGCTGATGAATACGGGAGCGTTGGGAGGCCCGTTGGGCGCGGGGGGAGCCCGGCCTCCGATTGAGGTCTCGCGCGGCCTGCTGAGAGCAGCGCAGAGCGGTGTGCTCCGAAACGTGTCTCTTCGACAGCATCCGGAGTACGGCTTCGCCATGCCGGAAACCTGTCCGGGTGTGGCGCCCGAGTTACTCAATCCCCGCCACGCCTGGACCCTCGCGCCGGCGGAATACGACCGATCGGTGCGGGAATTGGTGGCGGCCTTCCACAAGCAGGTCAACGAGGTCTATGCCGGCCGCATCAGCGCGGAGATCCTGGCGGCGGGTCCTCGTCTGGGTTAGAAACACAGGCGCTGGAGAGGTACGAGTGGAGGGCGGTGAGAAGTGGGTGAGGAAACCAGTCGCAGCTCACCGGTCCCCACTCCCTCCGGACGGCGGAACCGCGGCCCGGTCCAGGTGAACCGGGATCGAGCGGCGAAAGGAATGTTGAGTGCGCAGACCGATTCTTGCGGGGAACTGGAAGATGAACCGGACACCCTCCACCACGCGCGATCTGATCGCCGCGCTGGGGCGGTGCTCCGCGCAGGGGCCGGACGTCGTGGTATGTCCTCCCTTCGTGTGCCTGGCGGCCGCATTGGATGCGGCGGCCGGGACCGGCATCCAGGTCGGGGCGCAGGATGTGTTCTGGAAGGACAGCGGCGCGTACACCGGGCAGGTCGCGCCGGACATGCTCACCGATATGGGAGTGTCCCATGTGATCCTGGGGCATTCTGAGCGGCGCGGGCGGTTCGGGGTGCCCGAGCCGGACTTCACGCCTGCGACGCTGGCTCACTTCGGGGAGTCGGATGAGACGGTGAACCGGAAACTCCACGCTGCCCTGCGGCACGGCCTGATTCCGATCGTCTGCTGTGGCGAAACACTGGTGGAGCGGACGGCAGGCGCCACCGACGCGGTAGTGGCGGGACAGATCGAGGCGGGACTGGCGCGTCTCACGGCCACGCAGTGCGCCGGGATCGTGCTGGCTTATGAACCGGTGTGGGCGATCGGCACCGGCGAAACCTGCGCGGCGGAGGAAGCCGATCGTGTCTGCGGGGTGATTCGCGCCACGGTCACGAGCCTGTTCGGCGCCGGCGCGGGGGAAGCGGTGCGCATCCAGTACGGCGGCAGCGTGAAACCGGACAACGCCGCGGATCTGCTGGGTCGTCCCCACATAGATGGCGCCCTCGTGGGTGGGGCCAGCCTGAAAGCCGCGGATTTTCTCGCAATCGTCGCGGCCGCCGCGGGTTCGTGATCCGGATCGGCACGTCGGGGTTCAGCTACGACGACTGGAAGGGCCGGTTCTACCCGGCCCGCACCCGGCGCGAGGAGATGCTGTCGTTCTACGCACGCTCCTTCGTCACCGTCGAAATCAACACCACCTTCTACCGCATCCCCGGGCCCGGGTTGCTGGCCGACCTGGCGCGCCGCACCCCTGCCGGCTTCGACTTTGTGGTCAAGGTCCACCAGTCGTTGACGCACACCCCCGAGCCGGACCCCGAGGCGTTCGGTGCGGTGCGGGCGGCGGTCGCTCCCCTTGCCGAAGCCGGCAAGCTGGGGGCGCTCCTGGCCCAATTCCCCCATTCCTTCCGTCGTTCCCGTGCGGCAGAATTGCGCCTGGCGGAGCTGCGCCGCGAATTCCCCGTGGGACCGCTGGTCGTGGAGTTTCGGCATGCCGGCTGGGCCCAGGAGCGCACGTTCGCCTTGCTGCGGGACCTCGACATCGGCTTCTGCTGCGTGGACGAACCTGCGCTGGACGGGTTGATGCCGCCGGTGGCGCGCGCGACCGCCGACATCGGCTACGTGCGCTTTCACGGCCGCAACGCCGCGAAGTGGTTCAATCACGACCAGGCGCACGAGCGTTACGAGTACCACTACTCCCCAGCAGAACTCTCCGAGTGGGTGGATCCGGTCCTCCGCCTGGAAACCGAGACCGAGCGCACGTACGCGCTGTTCAACAACCACTACCTCGGCAACGCCGCCGAAAACGCCCGCGACCTGGCCCGCCTGCTCGGCCAGATCCTCCCCGACCCGGAGCCGCTGCAACCGACGCTGGATCTCGAATAGCGTTCGGCGAGCGATACACCCTGTTGAACCCGCGTGTGATACCTTTCGCGTGGTGTGGCGCCCCCAGGGCTTTCGGAACCGATCGCGGAACATGTTGCACGCTGTCCTGAGGATACGGCGGGTGCCGGGGGATGAGTTGCAGTGTGGGCGCCCGCCACTCCAAACGACTGCGAGTGGTGCGCTGAACGGAAGAGCCGAGGTGCAGCGTAGCGGTCCACTGTGCCCCGAGCACGAACGTGCTGGCTCGGGCAGTGCTTGCCGGAGTCAATCAGTTGTATATGCCCGTTCCACGCGCCTGAGCCGACGATAACAATGGCCAGGTGTTCGATTCACCAGTTCCTGACGCTTATGTCTGTCTCACACTCCAGCCTCGCTTCGCGAACAGCGCCTGTGCCCGTGCCTGACCACCGCGCTCAGGTCAATGAACTTCGTCCCGGTGATCGTGCTGCCCACGACTGGTACCGCTTTGTGCTCTCATTCCCACCGCATCTGGTGCGGCAGTATGTGCAGGGATTCGGTCTCGATGAGCGCCACTGCGTGCTGGATCCGTTCTGTGGCACCGGCACGACGCTGGTCGAATGCAAGAAATTGGGCATCAGGTCGGTGGGGGTAGAGGCCAACCCGATGGCGTCCTTTGCCAGTTACGTAAAGACAGATTGGTCTGTTGACCCGAGCGAACTCACGAGCCGAGCAAACAGCATCGCCGACCAGGTGTCAGCTCATCTGTCCAGACAGGGAATTGGCGACGATCCGGCACTGCGACTTGCAGACGGCGAAGAAGTGCAGTTCCGCACGCTCCCTGCCGAGGAGATGGCACTACTGCTGACAGACTCCATCAGTCCGCTGCCACTCCACAAGGCGCTGGTTCTGCGGGACGCGCTGGAGCGCGATCGGCAGGCGCCCTATTTCCGGCACGCTCGCCTCGCTTTCGCCCGGGCGCTGGTCCAGTCGATCAGCAATCTGCACTTCGGCCCCGAGGTTGGGGTCGGGAAGCCGAAGTTCGACGCGCCGGTAGTCGCGTCATGGCTGAACATCGTCTATGCACTCGCCGACGACCTGAGATTGCTGGGTAGTCAGCGATCCTGCCCGGCCACTGTGTACCATGCAGACGCTCGGGCACTGGAGAGCGTCCTCGAACCCGCCTCGGTTGATGCGGTCATTACGTCTCCTCCGTATCCGAATGAAAAAGACTACACCCGCACAACCCGCCTCGAGTCGGTTCTCCTCGGTTTCATTCGGAACCGGGACGAACTGCGCGCTCTCAAGCAGGGACTGCTTCGCTCGAATACTCGAGGTGTATACAAGATAGACTCGGACGACCGATGGATTGCCCACCATGTCGAGATCAGTCGCATCGCCGATCAGATTGAGGCCCGCAGACTGGAACTGGGAAAGACCTCAGGCTTTGAGCGACTGTATGCCCGGGTAACTCGACTTTACTTTGGGGGGATGGCGCGCCATCTTGCCAGCCTGCGGCCGTATCTGCGCCCCGGTGCGCGCCTCGCGTATGTGGTTGGTGACCAGGCGTCTTATCTGCGAGTGATGATCCGCACAGGCCAACTCCTGGCGGACATCGCAACGCATCTAGGATACCGCGTCATGAGCATCGACTTGTTCCGCACGCGGCTTGCAACCGCGACCCGTGAACAGCTTCGTGAGGAGGTCGTGTGCCTGCTCTGGCCAGGTGATCGAGGGTAGACGATGCGGGGAGCCCCGAACACACGAGATCCGAATCGGTACGTGGTCCTGATCGAACAGGTGTTCCGCAATCGCTACTCGCCGGGGGCAACCGACCTGGAGTTCTCTCGGGACGAAATCACCGAAGCGGCTACTCAACTGAACATCCGCGTTCCAAAGAACCTCGGCGACATCGTGTACAGTTTTCGCTATCGTGTAGCCCTCCCTGAATGGGTTCGCAGCTGCGCACCCGAGGGGCAGGAGTGGATTATTCAGCCCGCAGGGCGAGGGCGCTATCGATTCGTGGCCGTCGCCAACGCGCGGATTTCGCCCACACAAACTCTCGCAGAAACCAAGATCCCGGACGCAACGCCAGGAGTCATCGCGCGCTACGCGCTTGGAGATGAACAGGCGCTTCTGGCACGCCTTCGGTACAACCGTCTGATCGATATTTTCACAGGAGTTACCTGCTACTCACTACAAAGTCATCTTCGCACGTCGGTGGCTGGGTTGGGTCAGGTCGAGACCGATGAAGTGTACGTCGGGCTGGATCGCCGGGGAGTACACTATGTCTTCCCGGTGCAGGCAAAGGCGGGCACTGACAGCATCAGCGTGGTGCAGATCGAGCAGGATCTGGCGCTTTGTGCCGCCCGTTTCCCCAATCTGGTGTGTCGTCCGATCGCCGCGCAGTTCATGGCAAACAGCGTCATCGCACTATTCGAACTGGAGCAGTCTGAAAAGGGGGTCGTCGTGTCCGCGGAACGCCACTACCGCCTGACACCGGCCACAGGGGTTTCGGACCAGGATCTCGAACGATACCGCCACCGCACTGATGGGTGACAATCCCGGTGCACTCTCCGTGAGATCCGGCGACGTCGAGCCGCCGCAGAGTCACCATCTGACGTCATCGTATTGCCTCGGTGGCTGTCCGCTGGTTGTCGCCTCTCAATTTCATAGAGCGATTGCTCGACGACCTACGGCTTCACCACCCGCACCTTGAGTGGCGGCGCAAGCTGCCCCACGAGGATGTAGTCGTTCGTGGTCGGGTTGGAGAGGCCGCAGATGAAGATGGTGTACTCGCCCGGGGGAGTACCGGCGTTGGCGCCGACGGGACACGACACTTCGGTCTTTTCCGCAGCCAGCGTGACGCGGCCTACCGTCAGGCCCTTCGGCAGTGCGCCCCCCTGGTAGTCCACCGTGGCGGCACGCACCGGGATTCCGCGGATGTAGCCCCGGATCTTCCGGATGATGACCGTGACATCCTTCGTTTCGCCCTGCTTCAGTTCGAGTGTGTCGCGATCGAGGGCGACAGTGAAGTCCATCGGTTCACACACGGCGATCTGATGCAGGAGCGTGTCCACCGGCCGTAACGGTGCGTTTTTCCAGACGCGCTCCCTGCCCGTAGCGGTGCGGCGCGCCTCCTGTCCGCCGACCGGGGCGATACCGGTCAGTCCGAATGGGAGCACTGCGTAGGGAGCATCCTCCGCCGCGCGGAGTGCGATGTAGAAGCGCTCTTGCGTGGCGGCTTCCGGGGGAATGAGTGCAGTGACTCCGGTGGGGAGCGACGGCAGTTCCCAGCGAATCGGGCCGGAGAAACCGCCGGTGCGGGTGACACGCACCTCTACCGGCACGGCGCCGCCGCGCGGCACCGAAGGGTTCGCCGGGTACAGGGAGAGTGAAAAGTCCGCCGCGGGGGGCCGCACGGGATCGGCGCGGAGCATGTACACCGCATCCAGCGCCCCACCGTTGCTCACTTCGATCACTTCGGCGAGGAAGTCACCGTCGGCGGGAGGGGTGAACTCCAGCGCCGGGTCCCGGGATCCGGCGCTGTCGTCGGCGCCGGCGAGTTTTTTGCCGGCGAGATCGCGGATGGTCAGGGTCGCGTCCAGCGAGGAGCCCATCTGCATTGCCGTCACGCTGATGCGCAGTTTCTCGCCCTTCTTGCCGGCGAACTTCCAGCGGTCCACGTCGCCCTTCGGGTTGGAGGCGGAGACGAAGATACGGCCGTGGGCGGCCCCGGGCACGGGCAGCCGGGCCGACTGCTCGGTTTCGTCGTTCGGTTCCTGTTCCCGCACATCGGGAACATCCAGCACGTGCACGCGGAACGGGTTCGTGTAGCCGCCGGGAGTCAGGACTTGAAACTTCGTGATGGCGCCAGGGGTGCTGGGGATTTGGACGCGTGCCTGAGGGGCATCGAACATCACGCTGTAGGAGTCCGTCGTCTTCCCCATCTCGCCGGTGTTTAACCCGAAAAGGCTCAGATCGGCCAGCATCCCGGCGGGGGCGCCGAGCGGGTACGTGGTGCGGATGAACGGAGCCCGCGTGGCCAGGATGCGGTAGGCGTACGGCTCGCCGCCCGAGTTGTCTGTGTCGCGGATCTCCACCGTGTACTGGCCGGACGCCGGGGCGCGGAAGGCAATCGCCGCGTCTTTGGACATGAAGTCTTCGTTGGCGCCGACGACCTTGCCGGAAGCATCTTTGAGAGTCAGCGCGCTGTCGAGCGGCGACCCGACTTCCTGCGCCTGTACGTAGAACGCCATTCCCTCGCCGGCTTTCGCCTGGAACTGAAAGACGTCCAGGTCCTCGCTGCCGCCGATCCGGCCGTCGGCCGAGCCCGGCACGGCCAGCGTCATCGGCTTGCCGTCGTTCGGCTCTTCCTCCAGTGTGTTGGTCCCTTCCGGGCCCACGAGGAACACACCCTTGCAGGAGAGGCCCACGGGAGTGTAAAGACGCACCTCGCGCAATCCGAGCTCGGCATCCTTTGCCAGACGCAAGCGGACCTGCACTTCGGTGTTGTTGACGATGCGTGCCTCGTGCGGAGTGGTGGGCCCGACGGGCTGCCCATCCGGGCCCAGCACCTCACCGGAGATCCCCTGACCGCTCACCATCACCCGGGTGGCATCCCCGATGTTCACCCCACGCAGGGCGAAATCCACCGTGCTTCCCCGGTTGCCGCCGATCGGAAAGACCGTGCGGATTTCCGGTGGGTGCAGCGGGAGTTGTGCCGGCGCGTGCGCCGCACCAAGGGCGGCGCACACTCCGAATAGCCCCGTCGCAATCTGCCGAAACGCCCGAATGCGCATGAAACCAGCCCCGTTTTCGTGAAGATGCCGAACCAGGATCGTGCGGAGATCAGAGGATCCCGCGGATTACCTCGCCCTGATTCAGAATGTGGATCGGGCGATTGTCGCGGGTGCGCAGCTCCGTCTCCGGCTCGATACCGAGTTGGTGGTAGAAGGTGCTCAGGAGGTCCGCGGGGGTGGTCGGGTCCGATGCCGGATAGGCGGACCGCGCGTCGCTTTCCCCGTAGACCCGCCCGCCCCGGATGCCGCCGCCGGCCACCGCTACCGAGAACACGTCCGGCCAGTGGTCGCGTCCGACTGCGTAGTTGACGTTGGGGGTGCGGCCGAACTCGCCGGTCATCAGCACCAGCGTCTTCTCGAGCATGCCGCGCTCCTTCAGGTCGAGCAACAGCGCCGTGAGTACCTGATCCACTTCGGCCAGCATCCCCTGATCCAACTGGCTGAAGATGTTTGCGTGGTGGTCCCAGCCTCCCTTGGTGACCGTGACCATGCGCACGCCGCGTTCCACCAGGCGCCGGGCAAGCAGCGCCCCCTGTCCGAAGGTGCTGCGCCCGTAGCGGCGTCGCAACGCCTCGGACTCTTTGTCGAGGGCGAACGCTTCCCGGGCGTCCGGAGAGCTGATGATCGTGTGGGCGCGCTGATAGAACTCACTCAAGCTGCGCGGCCCATCCGCCTGCTCGAATGCCTTGACGCCCTGATCCACCAGCTTGAGCAGGTCTCCGCGGCGCGAGAGGCGCGACCCGTCCACATCCACCGGCGGCTGGAAGTCGCGGACGCTGAAGTTCGGTGCGTTGGGATCGCCGTTCACACGGAACGCGTTGAAAGCACTCCCGAGGTAGCCCGAACTGACGGGCGCGTTCGGGATGCCGACGCAGGGTGGGAGCGCCGTGCGGTAGCCCTGTACCTTCGCCATGATCGAACCGATCGCCGGGTACGGCGTGACCGGGTTCTGAAGATATCCCGAGAGCATCAGGTGGTCGGCCGCCCCGTGGTTCCGATCCGGATGGGTCATTGAGCGGATGACGGAGAAGTGGTCCAGGTTGGCTGCCAACTTCGGCATGCGGTCGCAGAAACGCACCCCACTCACTTTGGTGGGGATCACCCCGAAATGCCCCCGGTTCTCCGCGGGAGCGTCGGGCTTGGGGTCAAATGTTTCCAGTTGGGTGATGCCGCCCCCAAGCCAGAGGACGATCAGCGCCTCGGCTTTCGCGATGGACGCACCGACCGATGGTCCGGCCGCGGTGGCCTCCGATTGCAGCAGGTGGGCCAGCGACAAACCCAGGAGCGAGCTCCCTCCCACTGCGAGGAAATCCCGGCGCGACACGCCGTCACAGTACCGCTGGCGCCGTCTGCCCCACTGGACCCGGAGTAGTTCCGGACACGGGTCCGCGCCAGCTCCCGTCTGGGTGTGGTTCCGTTGCTCGGGCATGATGGTCATCTCCGTGGTAGGGCTGCGCCTGGCTGGGCCCGGGCGCACAATCGTCAGTGAGTGAACAGGAACTCCCGTGAGTTCAGGAGTGCCCAGAAGAGGTCGGCAAACCCATCGCGGCGCACAGGCGCTTTCCGGACGGCCTCCAACGCTCCGTGCAGTTCGGTCGAGGAGGGGAGGCGGGTCAGCGTTGCGAGGAAGAGCTCCTCTACGATGGCCGGGTCCGGCCGATTCTCGGCGAGGAGGCGCACGAGCCGGCCGTTGGGGGCAGCGAGCTTCCCGTTGATCGTTTCGCCATTCATCACGTGCAGCACCTGTGCCAGATTCGGATCGGCTTCGCGCTCGCATTCGCAGACGTTGGCGCGTGCGGGGCGGCCGAACAGGTCAAGCAGGTAGGAGGGCACGCTGGTGTCGGGCAGTTGCACGGCCCGTGTGCCGGGAGTCTGCCCGGAGAACCGCTCGGGGACTCCGGTTGCGGCCACGAGCGCATCCATGATCTGCTCGGCGGTCAGCCGGCGCACCACGTGGTGGGAAAACTGCGTCTCGTCGTACCGGTTGCTGGCATTGGTCTCGGCGCGGAGCTGGTACGTTCGGGAAGTGGCTACCTGCCGCAGTATCGCTTTCCACTGAAAGCCGCTGCGCAGAAACTCCTGTTCCAGAGCTACAAGCGCCTCCTCATTGGAAGCCGGATTGCTCGCGCGCAGGTCATCTACCGGGTCAATCAGCCCCCGGCCCATCAGATGCTTCCAGAGCCGGTTCGCCATGCTGCGGGCAAACCACGGATTGTCCGTCGCCGTCAACCAGCCGGCCAGGTCGGCGCGCCGGTCCGGCTGTTTCGCCTCGACCTTTCCATCCAGGGACCGCGGCGGCATGGCGGCCCCGGTTTTCGGGTGGTTGACCTCGCCCTCATCCTGCAGCACCACCACCCGGTCGTCGCGCTCACCGCCGTTCTTCACCTGTGTGCGTGCGAAGAATGCGGCGAACCGGTAATAGTCGCTCTGGGTCCAGCGATCGAACGGATGGTCGTGGCACTTCGCGCACTGAAGGCGCACACCGAGGAACTGCTGGGAGGTCACCTCGGCGAGTTCCGTCGCGCCCGAGGCGGTTCCGTAAAAGTTCGCGGGCCCCTCGTCCCACAGGCTGCCGCGGCTGGTCAGCATCGCCTGCACGACCTGATTCCACGGCTTTTCGCCCGCCACCTGTTCGCGGAGCCAGGCGTGAAATCGCCGGTTGCCCTTGGTGCCGAGATTCCGGCGGTTGCTGCGCAGCAGGTCTCCCAGCCGATAAGTCCAGACGTCCACGAATTCGGGCGAGGCGATCAATTCGTCCACCAAGCGGGCGCGGACGGCCGAGAGGGCGTGCGGACCGCGTATCGGAGCAGTCTGCCGGGCGCGCCGTTCGGCATCGCACTCGGCTGTGAACGAGCGCACCTTTTCCGGAGTAGGGACGGTCCCCACCAGGTCGAGATGGGCGCGGCGCAGGAACTCGGTGTCCGAACAGAGCTCGGCGGGTGCCAGGCGCAGGCGACGCAGTTTCGTGAAGATCGCCCGATCGAGCGGTCCGGCATCGGCGGGCAACGCCCAGGGGTCTCCCACAACCTTCACAGGGGACGGGACCACCAGCCGGGCCACCGCCACCTGCCCGCGGAACGCTGCCCGGATGACCGCTTCCCCCACTCCGGTCATCGTGGCGCGTCCGGAGCCATCCACCCGCGCCAGGTGCTCGTGGTTGGAGACGAAGCGACTGAGCCAGGTTACGTCGCGCCGGCTGCCGTCGGAATAGGTTGCCATCACGCGCAGCGAGGCGCCGCCCCCGACCGGCAGCGTGGTGAGGGCCGGAGAGACGGCGACGTCGCGCACCGTCGCCTCGTCGTCACGTGGACCGGGCGACCCGGCAGCGATCCACTCCGCCAGGACGTTGAATTCCGGGGACCCCACCTGGAAGCGAACGCCTCCCGCGTGCGGCACGGCCCCGGTGGGTTTGCTCAGCAGCAGGCTCGCGCCGGGGTTCGTGCGGGTCACCCGGCGCCCTCCGGCGCCCCGCAGGAGGCTCTCACGATCCAGATCCGGGTCATAGCCCAACAGCGATAGTCGGAACCCATTCTTTCCCGAGGCTGCCCCGTGGCAGGCTCCGGAGTTGCAGCCCGTCCGGGTCAACACGGGAATCACCCGGTCTACAAAGCTCGGCGGGCTCGTGTCGGAGGCTGTCACCGCGGCGCGGTTCAACGCCGAAGACGCTGCCGACCCGGGTGCAGGCGCTGCCAGGCCGGGGCGGGTGATCGCCGTTATGGAGAGCACGAGGAGAATCGTAGGTCGCATTCGGTTCCTGGTGGGAGTGCGGAAGGCAGACACCACTTACTATGAGCATGGGATCGGGCAGAAGTTTCGCCCATTGAACATGCCGGGTTCGAAGGGGAGCGCCGCGAGTGGCAAGGGGGGATGATCCTGGCGATCTGTCCAGGCGTTGCTGATCCGGCGACGCGGCGCCCGGAAGGGCCCCGCGCTCCGTTGGCGCCACACGCGCCGCCGCAACACGCACGCCTGCCGGGCATAGGCCCTATCCCAAGACATTTATGGTGAAAATTGTGATCACTCCCGAGTAAAATCAAATGAATCGTGGAAATAGGATAAATAGACGATAGGCCTGGTAGGCAAAGGGAGCAATTGGAAGGAGATCCCGGAGGCACTCTGGGAAGAAATCGCGCCGTTGCT
>SYMT01000140.1 GCA_005805375.1 Actinomycetota bacterium | reverse complement strand
TCCGCTCGGCCGCGTTCTGTCTCTGCCCGGGCGTGTTCCGTCTCCGCTCGGCCGCGTTCCGTCTCTGCCCGGGCGTGTTCCGTCTCCGCTCGGCCGCGTTCCGTCTCTGCCCGGGCGTGGTCCGTCTCCGCCCGGGCGTGTTCCGTCTCCGCCCGGGCGTAGGTCTCCGTGTAGTCCTGCTGCTCCACGCCGCGTTCATCCCACATCCGCAGGCTGCCCGCCGGCTCCCAGCCGTACCACACCCGGCATTGCTCGCTCCATACCCGCCCCTGCGCGTCCGCCGCCACCACCGCATATCCCCCGCTGACCCCCATCCGATACAGCACCAACGTCTCCTGCGTGGGGTCCACCAGCAGATACTCCGGCACCTTCAGCACGTCCTGGTAATCGTGGAATTTCTTGTCCAGATCCTTCTGCTCGTTCCCCTCCGATACCACTTCCACCACGCACTGGATCGGCGGGTCCAGGAACACCACGTAGCTGGTGATCTTCTCCCGCGCGGGCAGCGCGGCGGTCACCATCAGGTCCGGCGCCCCAAAGACTCCCCGCTTCCCGCGCGCCCAATGCACGGCGAGCCGGGTAAACACCCCCCGGCCGCGCAGGAGCCGCACGAGCACGTCCAGGATGAAGTTGAGCAGCCGCGCATGCTGTTCGCTTTCCACAACCGCGATCTCCGGGTGGCAGGGATAGTATTCGGGGTCATCGGGGCTCAGGGCGTCATCGTACTCCGGCACATAATCCGGGTAGAGCAACTGCCCCAACGGCCACTCGGGATCGGGAGCCCCATCCCCATCGGGGAGGTTCGACCACTCGGGCTCCGGCGCAGCACCCTCGCCCGGGAGGGGCGGACGGTCCCACAACGGCGCCGGCACTGTGAGGGGCGGCGCGGGCGACAACGTGGATCTTGCGACGTTCATAGCGTCTCCAGACACCGGGAGAAACCCCCAGGGTGATGATGTTACCACGCAGGTGCGGGGGACGGGTTACCTGCCCCCAGCGTCCGGCACTCTGTTTACGGCTTCGTTCCGCGCAGGTCGAGGCAGAGCAGGCGGGGGCGGGTCCCGTCCAGGCCGGCGTCGTTCTGGCAAACGTAGAGCAGACCGCGGCTCAGCGCCGGCATGCTCCAGGTTTCCTGCGCTGCAAAGAGGCGCACGCGGTCCAGCTCCTTGTAACCATTCGGGTTCAGGTCCAACCAGGCAAGGTTGCCGTACTGCCCCAGCAGCAGCCCCCGCCCATCCACCTTGATCAGTGAGGCGAGTGCCGGCGCTGAGGCCAGCTTGCGCACCCCACCCGGCGTTCGCACCTGATCCTCCCATTGCGGCTCGTGACGCCATAGCTCCTTGCCCGTCTGCAATGAGATGCACACCAGCGGGGCGTTCGTGGGACCGTGGCCGTCTATGCCGTACAGGTGGCCGTTGTGGTGGATGGCCGTCATGAAGTGAGTGCCCAGGGAACGGCTCGTCCAGACCGTGCGAAAGGGACCCGCGGCGTTGGCTTCGAGGAGCACACCGCCCCGCCCGTAGCATTCGGAGACGAAGACCCGGTTTCCGACTGCGACAGGGCAGGAGGCATTTACCGACTCGTAGGTGCGTGATCGCCAGGGAAACTGGAACACTACGCGCCCGTCGGCCGGATCCACGCAAAGCAACCCGCCATCGGTCGGCCGGCTCTCGCCGCCGGTGAAGACAAGAATGCGGCGTTTCCCCGCCAGAGTAGCGGGTACCGGGGCGCCATAGCCGGGGGACCACTCCTTGCCGGCGCCCCAGAGCAGGCGGCCCGTCTCCTTGTGGAACGCGGCCAGGCACGGTCCGGCCGGCGCCCCGACATTGACGATCAACCGTTCGCCGTCCAGCAGGGGGGTGGCGCCCACCCCGAAGAAATTCTGACGGACGCGGAACTCCCGCAGTAACTCCCGCTTCCAGAGCACCTGGCCCGTGGTCAGCTTGAGACAGTGGAGGGTGCCTTCGGCGCCCAGGGTATAGACAAAGGTCCCATCGCTCACAGGTTGGCACCGGGGGCCGCCGCTGAACCCGTAACGATCCTGGTACCCGGTCGGATAGGCGACGCGCCAGAAGCGCCGACCCGACTCCGCCTGGAGGCATTCCACCACCTCATTGGCGCCCACCCGGTGGAACAGGATCACCCGTTCGCCCACGACGGCGGGGCTGGCGTAGCCGTCCCCTTTCGATACTTCCCAGACGCGCCGGGGACCGTTCGGCCCGAAGCGGGCCGCCAACGGCCGTTCCGTGGACACCCCGTTGAAGGTGGGGCCCAGGAAGTTTCGCCAGTCGTGAGTGACGGCTCCCGGCGCCAGCGGTTTGGGCGCCGCGTGGAACGTGAGTTCGGGCTGCTTGCGCGCAGACTCCGGTGGAGTCTCCGGGAGTTTCAGCACTCTCGGCGGCGCCGGGTCGGCGACGCGTCCATTCTGGGCGCCCAGATCCCTGGCGCACAGCAGAGTCAGCAGTAGCAGGACAGGCGCCCCGCAGAGGAGAAGTGTCGTTCGCGTCATCAGGACTGATGAGACACGAAGGCGGGGAGAGGGTTGCAGTTTCAAGAGGACGATGCGGGAGAGTGTCGGCACCGGACGGTCTCCCGTTCTCCGACGGCCGGAGGTCGCGATCCTCCCGCTGCCGCCGTCAACCCGGCCGGACCGACTAACGGTAGCAGGAGGGACCGGGCGCGTGGAAACCGTAGTGCGACAAGACATTTACCTCTACAATGAGGCCAACGGCTGGGTGATTACATCCGGGAGCCTGAACGGGGTTGCCGGCGGGATCGGGGTAGGAGAGGAGTGGGAGCGCGAGTTTGCGCGAGGCACGTTTCTGCCGTTGGAACTGGTGCAGGATGACTCGCTGATCGTGCGGGTCGTGGTCAACGACGCGTTGAACGACGCCGAAACGGCAGAATGGGTGGACCGCTGCGCCTGGAAACTCGCGGTGCCGGACGGCCGCCTGGTGCTCTCCGCCGGCATCGAATACCTGGAGGACCCGGAGGAGTTCGATCAGGACTACGTGCGCACGCTCGACATTCCCCCCGGCGACTACCGGATCGAAGTGTTTACCTACCTGAACTCGGTGAACGGTCCGGATAAGCCCGGCAACGAAACGCTCAAACGTTACTGGCGCCGCACCCGCAAGGGGGAGAAACTCCCGCTCTGGATCCTCGCCCGTGAGGACGATGAGTATGAGGACGCCGACGAGGATCTGCATCTGGTTGGGTTTCTCGTCCATCTGACCCCATTCACCGGTGATCCGGTGCGCCCCCCGCTGGCGGAAGGCTGGATCCCGGTCCAGGTGGCGCCGCGCAAGCCGGACCGCTGCCCGCGCGGCATCCCGGCCGAGAACATCCTGGGAATGGAGGAGGGCGGGCCGGAGCCGCAGACCGGCCTGTACTACACCCACGCAGTGCCCGAACTCGTGGCGGGCCTGACGGCGGAACCGATCCACGGCGGGCCGGTGCAGATTGCCGTTCGAGACCTCGTGCTGCCCTACTGGCTCGCCTGGTTTTGCGGCGAGTCCCACCCGTGTCTTCTCATCCGCGGCGCACCGGGCGCTGCGATCGCCTGGCCGACATTTGAGGAGGGCATTCACGCAACGCCGACTCGCGACGGCTGGCGGGTGGACATTGAGGGTAGCAACGCCCGCTGGTCGCAGTTCGGCCACCTGAAGGCGCTCGCGCCGCTCCTGGAAACGCTCCCGGACGGCGCCGAGCTGGAACTGGCGACTGCCGACAACGAGGCGACGGAACCCTACGGCTTTCACCGCTACCAGGGGACTGTGACCGGCGGGGAGTGGCGCCTTGAACGCACCTATCCGCCGGTGGAACGCGCGACCCTGGAAGCGATGCTCGCACTCGCCCGTGAGACCGAGGCAGGGGACGGCATCACCACGCGTGACGAGGCGGAGTTGGCGCGAATCCTGGACGACTGCCGGGAGCGGGACCAGGCACTATCGGATCACCGGCCCCGGAAACGCGGCAAAAGGCTCACCTTCAACAAAGCCGACGTCCACTGGTTGCCCTTCCTGGGGGCCCGATTCTACGTCGCCCGCTTCGGCAGCGTCTGGCCCATGATGGACCGCGACGACACCGAGGAAGTGCAGGAGTGGGAACAGGTAATGGACGTGGTGGCCGAGGCGGGCGCGCGTTGGACCGTGGGCGAAGAGGTGGTCTACGCAGGGAGTTTCGCCTCGTATACCCGTACTGATCTCGCACGCGCGAACGTGGTGGAGGCAGGAGCGCTGGCGGATGCCCACAGAGGGATGGAAGCCGCCGGCTTCACGCTGCTCGGCGATCTGCACTCAACTCAGACGTTCGGCGTGGTGTTCCGCGGCTACGGGCGGCCCGACTCCGCCATCTACGGCGCCTGCATCTGCCCGGGACTGGGAACGCTCAACGTGGACTTCTTCACCCCCTTCGCGGACGGATGGACTTTGACCACCTCCCGCGTGGCCGGGAGAAACCATCTGGCGACGGACCGCAAGCGCCGTACCTAGGGAACCGCGCAGAATTAATCCTCCCGTCAGGCGGGGACCACTCCCGGGATGGTCACGAACCACTTCCCCAGTGCCGGGAGACGCTCGATCTGCGTTTCCAGGGCGGCCATCTCGGGTGCGAGGAGCCGCACGCCG
>SYMT01000139.1 GCA_005805375.1 Actinomycetota bacterium | reverse complement strand
CGAGCATCATCTGTCTTCCCCCGAGCAGGTCCAGCAGTCCCCGGTCATTGTACCGTACCCGGAGCAGCGCCTGCGTCACCGCCAGCAGTTTCCGCTTCTCCGTTTCGTCCGGGTGGCGTTCGATCACCTGGCGCGTGCGGCGCACCACCTCCTCCGGGGTCGCGGCGCCATAGTCGGCCAGCACTGCCCAGGGAGCCCCTTCCGGGTCCTGGGGTTGCAGCAACTCGGCGGCGGTGAACTCCCAGGCGTGGAGCACCGGCCACTCCGCCGCCAGGGTGGTGGTCCCGTCTGCGCTGGTCTCGTAGGCGCGGCTCGGGGTGACCAGGATACCGCGCTGGGCGAGCACCAGCACCACGGCTTCAGGCAGTCGCTTGAGCGCGACGCGGGCGAGGCAGAGGTCTTCCAGGCATTGCCGGGCGATGTCCGACTTGGGATAGGTGGTGACCTCGATCAGCACGGGTCGGGGCTCGGTATCCCCCTCGAAAAGCGCCTGCAGCAGTCCATCCGGGGTGCGCTCCAGGTGCAGCAGGCTGGGTTCCGGGGCGTCCCAACGCAGGACGCGCCGCCCCCGCAGCATGTGCAGCGGGGACTCGGTGCAGTTTCGGATCAGCCAGCGGGTTCCTTTGTCCGGTGCGGCCATCAACATGTCTCCCTGAGGAGAGAGGTCGGCCAGCAGTTGTGAGGAATTTACAGCGGAGGCGGCGAATGGAGCGCTGGTGTAGCCACGAAGGCGTCATCCGGGAAGGGGACGCTTTCCGGAGAAGTGGAACGTGCCCGTGATGAACTTGACGACTGGGACTGCGAAGCCGCCCACGAAGCGACGACCCGGCACGCCCGGCGCCTGCACGTTCTGTGACCGCACCTGCGCGAAGGGGGGCATGACCCGGCATCTGGAGGTCTGCAGCGCCCGCCAGGCGATGCGCCTCCCCGACCCGGCGGGCTCTACCCACCTCATCGTTGACTCGGGGCACGCTGGAGGAGCGTACTGGATGCACCTGGAGGTGGCGAACTCGGCCACGCTGGATGATCTGGACGCATTCCTGCGCCGGACCTGGTTGGAGTGCTGTGGCCATATGAGCGCCTTCACCATCAACCGCAGGATGGACACCGAGGATCCGGATTGGGGCGACGATCCGGAAGGGGAAGAAGACTCCCTGTTCGAGCCCATCGGAGAGGTACTGCAGCCCGGCGACGTTGTGGGCTACGACTACGACTTCGGGAGCACGACGCACCTGACCATCCGGGTGCGCGCGCAGAATCCGTTCCGGAGCGGCGAGGGTCCTGTAGTGGTGCTCGCGCGCAATGCGCCTCTGGAGTGGACGTGTTCGGTGTGCGGGGCTCCCGCCACCCAGGTGTGTCCGGACTGCGAGTGGAAAGGCACGGGATTCCTGTGCGAGAACTGCGTGCCGGGACATGCCCGCCACGCGGACCGCCTGCTGCCGGTGGTGAACTCGCCGCGCATGGGAGTGTGCGGTTACGCCGGCTGACCCGCCGCGTCGTGACCGGGATCGAATCACCCCCGGAGACCGTACCTCGCAGGCGTCTCAACGCCGGGGTGCCGCTGGTCCAACAGCGGCGCCGGCCGCAGTGCCGCCACGCGGAGCGCAGGCCGGCTCACCCTCCTCGCGTTTCTCGACCAGGCATGGCTGGGGCGCACCACCCCACATGCCCTCCCGGCTGTGGCTCGGAAAGAGTCGGGCGGTGGCCCGGCCTCCCTCCGACCGAGGCGCCACCCGGTTGGGGCGTAGGGGCGGACCGGGACCGCCGCCCCCGCCTCACATCGGCCTCAAACGGGCAGGTTGTCTTCCGGCGACGCAGGCGGCAGTTGCGCGATCAGCGCTTCCACTACCGCCGCCGACTCGTGCAATCCCACGGCACGGAAGCCGCGCGCAGCCGCATCGAACGCCCGACGCGCGTCAGCGGGGTTGCCCAACTCTCGCAGAGCGATGCCCAGGTTGTTCTGGGTCATCGCCCAGTCCTGGGGGAAGGCGGCCTCGGTACGCCCTCGCAGCGCCGCTTCATAGCAGGTGATGGCCCGCTCCAGGTTGGCGGCCCGATCGCGCCCGGGCAGGTCTGCATACGCAAGGCCCAGGTTGTTCTGGATCGTCGCGCAGGCCTGAGGGAAGGCGGCCTCGGAGAACTCCCGCAGGGACGCTTCATAGTAGGTGATGGCGCGCGTCAGATTTGAGTCCCGCTCTTCCCCGGGCAGGTCTGCATGCGCGCGGCCCAGATTGTTCTGGATCGTCGCGCAGGCCTGAGGGAAGGCGGCCTCGGTGACCACCCGCAGAGCCGCTTCATAGCAGGTGATGGCCCGCTCCAGGTGGGCGGTCCGGTCTCCGCCGGGGAGGCTCCAATGCGCCACGCCCAGGTTGTTCTGGGTCCTTGCCCAGTCCTGAGGAAAGGCGCTCTCGGTGTACACTCGCAGCACCGCCTCATAGCAGGCGATGGCCCGCCTCACGTTGGCGGCCCGGTCTCCCCTGTGCAGGTCCGCATACGCGCCGCCCAGATTGTTCTGGGTCCTCGCCCAATCCTGGGGGAAGGCGGCCTCGGTGTACACTCGCAGCGCCGCTTCATAGCAGGCGATGGCTCGCTCCAGGTTGGCGGTGGTACTCCCCAGTGTGGCCCTCCAGAGTTCCAATCCCAGGGAAACGAGTAGCGACGCTTCGAACCCATCAAGGTGACGGTCCGCTTCCAGCCCGGTCTGCGGCCACCAGTCGAGCAGGTCAAAGTGGTCCCTCATTCGCAGCGCGGAACGTGCCTGCTCCGCCAGGGCGATCCAGGTACGCGCGGCACCCTCCCGATCCAGGCAGTAGTTGTGGTACCAGGCCAGCGCGGCGAAGCCATCGTGCGGCGTCCGGCTGCGGCCACTCCAGTGCTGCTGCCAGAACCGGTGGTCCCGGCGCTCGACCTCCCTGTTTCCGGCGGAGGCGTCCAGACGGAGGCCCTCACGCATCTGGGGATGCAGGGTGCTCCATCCCGGCTCGGCGGCGGGCTGCACGAAGCTGAACCGGAGCAGGTGCTCCCACTCCGCGTCGGTTGCTGCGGGGTCGGCCGCCGGAAAGTTCGCCCGCCCGGCGGTCTCGTCAAAGCGGGGCGTCAGGGCCAGCCGCCGGATCTGACCCACGGAGGTATCGTTCGGCAGAGACTGAAGGAACCGGCGGATCAGCCGGTCGAGCTGGGCGGGAGGCAGGCGGTAGGTCTCCGGGTCCGGCTCCATCCCCCGCCGGCGTTCCTCCAGCACGGCATCAGCGAACAGTCCCAGCTTGAACGCGTGATAGCCGGGGTCGCGCCCTCCCGTATCGGTGTCGCGGCAGGAGTCCAGGAGAGCGTCTTGCAGCCGGGCGTCTGTGATGCCGCAGCGGCCGAAGAAGGCAATGGCGTCGGGACGGGACAGGCCGCCGACCCGATGCTGCTCCAGGACCTCCGGGCTGCGGCACTCTTCGTCGAACTCCGGCCAGGTGACACGGTCCCGGCCGGCCAGAACGACCTGCACAAATGGTCGCCAGCGGCCCGCCGCGTCCTGCTCGTGGAGCGCCGCCCAGAGGTCAGCGATCCAGCGCTCTCGGTCAAACTGCAGTGCGGCGGTGAGCCGGCTCCGGCACAGGTGCTCGAAGGCATCGAGGAAGAGGACCGCGCGGCAGGCCCTCCCCTCAGCCCGCGGTAGTTGCTCCGCCAGGTCTGCCGCTAGCCGGCGAACGAGCGTGGGGTAGATCTCCTGCGCGCTCATCTCCCGGAGCTGCAGCAGGTCCGCATTGCCGGCTGTCGAGGCAAGCCACCGGCCCAGGGCGGTGTCCCGGAGGCCCAGCGCAGCTCGTTCGCCGGCCTTCTTCCCAAACCAGACCAGGATATTGCCGCCGGGGATGGATTGCAGCGTGGCGTTGACCAGCTCTCCGGCCAGCTCCCAGGCGGTTCCGGCGGTTGCGCCGTGCCGCATCGCCGGCCCCTCCTTCCCCCCCTGCCGGTGGAGCATCATCGCATACGCGAGCTCGAACTGGGGACAGGAGACTTCAAGCTGCGTGGAGAGGTCGGCGAGCGCGGCGGCCGGGTCGGAGTGATACCGGCCGCCCCCCACGTCCTCGGCGAAGTCGAGCCGTGCGGCCGGGAGCTTCTCCGCCGCTGCCGCCTCCCGCATCTTCCGCAGGAGCCAGGTCTTCCCCGCCCCGCCCACGCCGTAGAACATCAGCATCGGCAGCGCGATCCCAGCCTTGCCGGTGATGCGCGTGCGGAACAACTCCAGCTCATCCACCCGGTTGGTGAAGTGCAGGAGGTTCTCGGTGGGTGGATCTGAAGGGGCCGGTCCGAATCGCATGGGCTTGGTTTGCTTTCCTCAACGGACACTTCGGCTCGCAGACGCCCTTTTTCCTCCGCTCTCCCCGGAGCCACCGGTTTCCTGCGGGCACAACTTCGCGAACTGGACCATTCGTTCCGCCGGCCGGAGTGCGAACTGTTCGCGGTGCTCTGGCCGGACACTCGCCCGTAGCCCGCTGTCTCGCCGGCTATCGGCTCCGCCACGGCGTGTCCGGCGCGAACGGCTGCGGTGCGGCGCCCACCACAGGCAGCCACGAGCGGTACGGGCTGCCTCCCTGGCCGGCGCCGGCGAAGTCACAGAGGTGGAGCACCGAGCCGTCCGCGGCGATGGCGGCGAGCAGCAGGTGGGGTGGGAGCCAGCCCTCCCAACTCGCAGGAGAGAGGGTGAGGGACCGCGCGTCCAGGGTCGGGACTGCGTCCGGATCGCAGGTGTTGAAGCGGCGATCGTAGGCCAGCAGCAGGGGTCCCCGGTAGATCGAGGCCAGACCGGCGCATTCCTGCTCGCCGACCCAGAGGTGGGGCCGCAGGTCGAGTTCCAGGTCCACCTGGTCGCCGCTGCGCCACTGCCGCCGCAGTTCCAGATAGCGGCCGGGCTGCACCCCGGCGACGGCCTCACCGTTCACCCAAACGTGCGACTCGCGGGACCAGTGCGGAATGCGGAGGCGCAGCGTGAACTCGGCGGCCCGATCCAGGTCCAGGGTGAGTTGCACGGCGCCGGCGCGCGGATAGTCCGTCTTCTGGCGCAGGGTGACGGTCTCGCCCCCGGCAAGAGTGGCTGTGACGGCGCCGGGGCCGTACCAGTTCAGCGCGAGGCCCTCGGCGTGGCGCATGAGGGCCCACTCGCTCAGCAGCCCGAACCCGCGCGCGCTGTTGACGCTGCAGCAGTTCAGCTCCGGGGAGCCTTCGCGCGCCTGGAACACAATGTCGTGAGCGCTCGCCTTGCGGACCCCGTCCATCGGGGTGTTGTAGGTGGCCCAGCGGCCGGTCGGGGAGTGCATTCCCACTACGGAGTTCAGCAGGGAGAGTTCCAATTCGTCCGCGACCCGGCTGTCGCCGGTGAGACGAAGCATGTCCACGCTCAGGGCCATCCAGGCGATGGTGCAGCAGGTCTCGATGGCGCCGGGATGGTAGGGGTTCCCCTGCGCCTGTTCCCCGGAGGAGAAGCCACCGTTGTTGTGCCGGTCCAGGCGCTGGATGCTGGTCCAGATCTGCTCGAACGCGATCCGGAAGCGCTCGTCCCCCGTGATGCCGTGCAGCTCGGCGAGGCCCATGATCGGGTGAAGGCTCTCCCAGCGCGGCTTCGGACACTGGTAGAACTCCGTGCCCGCCAGCGCTGCGTTCAGATAGTCTCCGGCCAGCGGGCTTCCGTCTGCGTCCGTGGCCGCCAGTTCTTCCACAAGCTGGCGCGCCAGAGCCAGATAGCGCTCCTGCCCCGTCCGGCGGTAGAGCAGGCAGAGACCGTGCAGCGGCGCCAGGTTCATTTCGGTGGAGCCGGTGTCCACCAGGCGCGGCGTCCGACCCAGGAACTGATCGCAGAAGCGGTCACCGATCCGCACCGCCGCCGTCAGCGCCGAGGCGTCTCCCGCCTCTTCGTGCCAGAGCAGCAGCCCGAGCAGGACGTGGTAGTGACCCCAGGCGTCCCACGTGGCGCCGCCGTTCCTGCCCGCGTTCGGAGCCCAGCCGGTCAGGCGGTGCGCACGCGGCCAGGGACCCAGGTAGCCGTCCGGGTCCTGCAGGGAGACGAGTTCCCGGACGAACTCCTCCAGCAGCGACCGCAGCTCGGGATCGCCGGTCAGCCGCAGGCCCTCGACGGCGCCGGTCAGGTACTTTCCGGCAAACTCCCCCGCCCAGGGAACCATGTCGCGCAGGGGGGCGCGGTCCCGGTCCCGAAACATCTCCAGCATCGCCGGATTGGCGAGCGGGGCGACCCGCAGCCACTGGCGCGTCACGCCGTCCAGACGGTCCCCGATCCAGCCCTGGAGCGCGAAGCGGGCGTCCGGGCAGCGATCCAGGCAGGGGACAACAGCGAGCATCGGAGGGATTTCTGTGCGCATTCTCATCCTCGGCGGCACCGGCCTGATCAGCACGGCCCTGACCCGCGTCCTGGTCGAACGCGGGGACCGGGTAGTGCACTTCAACCGGGGCCGCACTCCCCCGCGGCACGGCAGCGCCGTGGAGACCATCCAGGGGGACCGCACCGATTTTCCCGCATTCGAGGCTCAAATGGCCTCCGTCGAGCCATTCGACTGCGTCGTGGACATGATCGGGTACCGCCGCGCGGAGGCCGAGAGCGCCGTGCGGGCCTTTCGCGGGCGCACGGGGCAGTACGTCTTTTGCAGCACGGTGGATGTATACCGCAAGCCCGCCGGCCGCTACCCGATCACCGAGGCGGAGCCGCGCTTCAACGACAATTGGGACTACGCCCGCTGCAAGATCGAGTGCGAAGACGTCGTGCTCGCGGCCCACGCCCGGGGGGACCTCGCCGCCACCGTCATCCGCCCCGCCTACACCTACGGGGAAGGCGGGCGGATCATCCACAGCTTCGGCGGCGGATCGGCGTACCTGGACCGCCTCAGGAAAGGGAAACCGATCGTGGTTCACGGCGACGGGAACTCACTCTGGAGCTGCTGCCACATTGACGACGTGGCCCGGGCGATGGCGGCCGCCACCCTCTCCCCGGCAGCGCGGGGCGCCTGCTACCACGTGACGGGTGACGAGTGGCTGTCCTGGAACCAGTACCACCTCCAGATGGCGGAGGCGCTCGGGGCGCCACCCCCGACACTGGTGCACATCCCCACCGACCTGCTCGCCCGGATCGCACCGGAGCGGGCCCGGATCTGCGCGCTCAATTTCCAGTTCAACAACATCTTCGACAACACCGCCGCCCGCCGCGACCTCGCGTTCCGGTACACCATCCCGTGGCGGGAAGGCGCCGCGCGCGCTGCTGCCTGGCTGCACGAACAGGGCCGCATCGAAGACAGCGACCAGGACCCCTACGACGACCGCATCCTGGCGCTCTGGCGCCGCCTGGAGACGGAGATCACGGCCGCAGCGCCCGGCGCGTGACGCGTCCGTCGCGGCAGCGGAGGGTGAATGGTGAGTGGCGAGTAGCGGGTGGAGACCGGACTCCGGCGCGGCTTCCCGCCGCGCTGCCCCCCCCACCTGCCCGCCCCCCGGGGAACGCCGCCGTCCCGTCGGCTCCCCGCTCACCCGATGCTGCCCTTCTCCACCCACGACCCGAAGGAATCCCCGCAACCACCCGCCAACCTCCTGAACAACGCTTCCCGTGCAGGAGGAGGTTGTCTCCGATGTTCGTTCGCAGTCCCCTGACCCGTGCGCCGCGCCGGCTGTACCTCCTCCCGGCGCTGCTGCTCACCACCTGCCTGGTGCTCGCCGCCCGGGCGCAGCGGGCCCCCGCGCTGCCCGCCGAGTTGGCCGCCCCCGCCGCCTCCGCCCCGGTGCAGGCCCTCCTGGACGGCGCCCAGACGCTGGCGGCGGCGCAGATGCCCGCAGAGGCACTGGCGGAAGCGGACCGCGCCCTCGCCGCCGCACAGGCCGCGAGGGACGCTCCCGGCAGGGCGCGGGCGCACGGAATGCTGGGAGCGCTGTTGGGAGCGCTGCAGAGGCCGGCGGAGGCCGTGGCGGCGTGGGAAGCGGCGGCAGCAGCCTGGCGGGCAGCGGGAGATGGTCCCGGCGAGGTGGAGGCACTCTGCCGGCAGGCGCTGCTGGGCGACCCGGCGGTGGTGGATGCGCTCCTGACGGCGGCACTCGCCCGCGCGCACGCCGAGGCGCGGCGGCCCCGGGCGGCGGCGTCGGCGCTGACTGACGGGGGAATCGCGATCTACAACCGGGGACGTCTCGGAGAGGCCAGGCGTGTCTGGACCGCCTCGCTGGCGATCCGGGAGAAGCTGGGCCCCGGCTCCCTGGTTGTAGCCGCCAGCCTGAACAACCTGGGGCTCGTGGCGTATCTCCAGGGGGATCTCGCGGGGGCGAAGGAGTACTACCAGCGATCTCTGGTCATTCAGGAGAAGCTGGCCCCCGGCTCCCTGGAAGTCGGCCTCAGTCTGAACAACCTGGGGCTCGTGGCGACGGATCAGGGGGAT
>SYMT01000138.1 GCA_005805375.1 Actinomycetota bacterium | reverse complement strand
GGCGATGCCGCAGGCTGGTGTAAGGCTGCCCTTTCAGGGCGGGGTGGTGCGTTGCCCCGAGGCCAGTGGGTGGGCGCCGGGACGGCCGCGCGGCCGGCCCGGGAACGCCGGCATCTTGCCGGCCCCAAGGAGGAGTGAGGAAAGAGAAGTGAGAGACGAGTAGTCGCTGCACTCTCTCCTCACTCCTCTCCACTCTTTCCTCCCCGGGAACGCCGGCCTCTTGCCGGCTCGGGCGCGCCGGCCTGCTGCAACGCGCGCTCGGGCTGGGCAGCGGCGGCGAGAAGCCGGCAGGGCCGACGAGATTGTCAGGGTGGACGAGGCGATGCCTCGGACTCCGTAAAGATCTGGGGGCTGGGTTGGGCGACCGGAGGGCTGAGGGGCGGTGCGGCCGGGGGGTGGAATAGCGAACGATGGTGGCCGATCTGCCGTTTCGGTATTATTGCCGAACGCCGATGTCTGGATTTGACCTGGCACACCCTGGGAACCCCTCCCGGCACGCGATCGTTTCTTCGCAGAATCGGGCGCAGCGCCCGTAATGTCTGCCGGTGCGGCAGGGAACGGGGATCGTAATGGAAGATCCCGGTCGGATGCCGCCAAGGACATCGCGATGCGATGGAACCCGGCCGCCGGGGCAGTGGTGGTCCTCGCGGCGGCACTGGCGCCGTCCCGGGACGCTGTCGCCCAGCGGGACGTCCCGAACTATACGATCCAGCGGGCGTTGAGCGAGAAGCGGATCGTGCTGCAGGCACACGGAACCGGCAGGACTACGGGGGACGCGGGCCGGCTGACTGTGAGTCGCGGACCGCGCGCTCCGAAGGGGAACTTCGTGGTGCGGGTGCCGGTGGGCTCCGTGCTCGATTACCACGGCGCGGCGGAATCGCTCGTCGTGGCGTCCGTGCGGGGGCTGCTGCTCGATGACCGCACGCTGCTGCCGATGCCGGAGATCCAGGTGACGGATGCGTCTCGAACCTGGCTGGTCGAGGCGTACAGCGTGGATATGTGGAAGTCGGGCGCCACGCGGAGCACCCGCTTCGCGATGGATGATCCGGACCCGGTGCTCCGCAAGATCCTGCAGGAGACCCGGCGGCGGCGCTTCTCCACGAAGGTGACGCAGGCCGCGGTCTGGATCTACTCGGACCAGCTCTCGCCGGCGGACGCACGGGAAACGCTGGATCTGGTTCCTGCTCGGTGGAAGGCCGCGAAGTCCGCCGTGGATCGGGCCCTTGGCCGCCGGCGATAGAGTGCGCATGCGACGCCCCGGAGGACACCCTCCGGGGCGTTGTCCGCACGAGAAGGGCGCCGGGA
The DNA here is from genome assembly GCA_005805375.1 of Actinomycetota bacterium. Classification (GTDB taxonomy): domain Bacteria; phylum Armatimonadota; class SYMT01; order SYMT01; family SYMT01; genus SYMT01. The sequence goes on along the minus strand of SYMT01000138.1, from coordinate 3,243 downwards.
AGCCGGCAGCCGGTTGATTTCCGGGCAGGCAGGGAAACCGACCCGGTGACGCCGAAACCAGACGTGTCTGACCGGCGCGCCCGGACGGCGCGGCGCGCGGTGACGAGGATCGGGCACACGAGGAACGACGGATGAGCAGGCTGCCGCGGCTGCCCGGCTATGAGCTGGAAAAGGAACTGGGCGAGGGCGGGATGGGCATTGTCTACCAGGCAGTGCAGACCGCGATCGGGCGGCGCGTGGCCGTGAAGGTATTGAAGCCGCAGTACGCGGCGGATGCGGGGTTTGCGGCGCGCTTCGAGCGGGAGGCGCGGGTGATGGGCCAGGTGAAGAGCGAGCACGTGGTGTCTATCTTCGATTTTGTGCAGCAGGGGAATGCGTGCTTCCTCGTGATGGAGCTGCTCGAAGGGCAGACGCTGGCGGAGGTGCTGGAGGCGGGGCCGCTGCCGCTGGAGGCGGCACTGGCGGTGCTGCGCGATGCGGGGGCGGGGCTGGCGGCGGTACACGCGCAGGGAACGATCCACCGGGACGTGAAGCCGGGCAATCTGTTCCGGCTCGCGAACGGGCGGACGGTGGTCGCGGACTTCGGGATTGCGGCGGAAACGGAAGCCGAGGCGCCCCGGGACCGCAGGGCGCGGGTGCAGACCCCCACCGGCATGGTGATGGGGACGCCGGAGTATGCGGCGCCGGAACAGTGCCGGGGCGCGAAGGCAGGGCCGGCGGCGGACCAGTACGCGCTGGGGATCGTGCTGTACGAGATGCTGACCGGCGATGTGCCCTTCACGGGGCTCACGGGGGAGGTGCTGATCGCGCAGGTCACGCAGGCGCCCCCGCGGCTTTCCGAGACGCGGCCGGAGTACGCGGCGCTGGACCCGGTGCTGGCGCGGGTGCTGGCGAAGCAGCCGGAGGAGCGTTACGCGACGGTGCTGGAGTTCTGCGCGGCGGCGGAAGCGGCGGTGACGGCCGGAAACGAGGCCGGGACGGGGAACCTGCCGCGCACGGTCGAGGACTGCTGCCGGGTGCTGGAAGTGGAGCCGGGAGCAACGTGGGCGGCGATCCGGGAGGCCTATCAGTTTCTGGTGCTGGCGTGGCACCCGGACAAGTTCCCGGCGGGCCGGCGCGCGGCGGCGCAGGAGAAGCTGCGGGCGATCAACCGCGCGTACCAGGTGCTGCAGCAGCTCTACCAGGGGGGCGCCCCGCCTCCGCCACCTCCGCCACCCCCGGAGCGGGGCGCGGACATCCAGTTGACTCTGGAGCTGGAAGCGGAGTCGGCAGCGCAGGGCGGGCCGCACCCGGTGAGCGACAGGACACGGCGGTGGGAGGTGACGGTACCGGCGGGGGCGCGGGACGGGCAGAAGCTGCGCCTGGGAGGGCAGGGACATGCAGGCCGGCACGGGGGGAGCGCCGGAGACGTGTACATCACGCTGCGAATCCAGCCGGCCGCCACGGGCCGTTCCGGGGGCGGGGCTCCGGGCGCCCGCGCGGCGGGGACGAAGAGCACCTGCCGGGTGAGCGGAGCGGCGCTGGTATGGGTGCCGCCGGGGACCTTCACCATGGGGGACGACCAGAGAGGGGCAGACGAGAAGCCGGCGCACCGGGTGGAGTTGACGCGGGGGTACTGGCTGTACCGGACGCCGGTCACGAACGCGCAATATGGGAAGTTCCTGCGGGAGGGACCGGGGCTGCTGGGGAACCTGCAGCGGGACCTGGCGGGGGAGGCGCAGCGGCTCCCGCAATTCGCGGCACTGCTGGCGCAGAACCCGAGCGTGCAGGAGCCGTCACACTGGAAGGACGGGCGGTTCAACGGAGCGGAGCAGCCGGTGGTAGGGGTGAACTGGTGGGATGCAGTGCTGTACTGCGCCTGGCTGACGCTGGCGGCGCGGGAGCGGGGAGAACGGGGAGTATACCGGCTGCCGACGGAGGCGGAATGGGAATACGCAGCGCGGGGGCCGGAGAACCGGCAGTATCCGTGGGGCGACGAGAAACCGACGCGGAAACGTGCGGAATACTGGCGCAATTGGTTCACCTGGTTCACCCGGAAGCCGGTGGTGGTGGGGAGCAAACCGGCGGGGGCGAGCTGGTGTGGGGCGCAGGATCTAGCGGGAAACGTGTGGGAGTGGTGTAGTGATTACTACGACAGCAACTACTACAAATCAAGCCCCATGTGCGATCCTGAAAATACCTCTAAATCCCAAGGTTGTGTCCTGCGCGGGGGTTCGTGGTTCAACTCTGCGGCCACCCTGCGCGGCGCGTACCGCGACCGGGACCTTCCGGACAGCAGGAGCTCCTACGACGGGTTCCGGTCCGCGTTTCTCGGCGGCGAGGACTAGTCGTACACTTTGAATTTCTCTCCCTTTTTCCAGGCATATTATACACCAACAAGGCTGACAATACAAGCACGTGCAGAAAAAATTTTGGGGGATTTTCCATATAATCGCGATTATTGCAATTAGACTTTAACGTGCATCGGGTTGAAGCTCGCACCGGGTGGCCCACATGGGGTGGTCCACATGGGGTGGTCCACACCGGGTGGCCCACCCCGGGTTAAACCACGGTGCTATTGCCAGGAAAACCGGTTCAAACCGGTTGGGGGCCCGTGTGCGTGCTACTGCACGCGGCCGATGTGGAGTCCGGCAACCTCCCGCCAGGATGCGCCGCGCCGCGCGATGTCGAGTCCGGCAACTCCGCTTGCCGGTGCAGAGCGCCGGCCCGCACCGTGGTTTCGATCCGGTGCGGGCCGGCGGACGCGACGCCGCGCCGCGCGTACCACTACGGGGCCGGAACCGGTTTGAACCGGTTTTCCTTGCAGTCGCACCGTGGTTTATGAAAGCGACCGAGATGAGGGCGCATAAATCAGGGAGCCGGCCCGGCATAACGGAGGAGCGCGGCGCTCCCCTGCGCCAGGGGTTGGAGGTGGGCCAGCACGCCCCGGCGCAACGCCGGCAGGTCGTTGGGGTAGGGGTGCAGGTGCAGGAAGGTCTGGCGCAACCAGCGCCACGCTTTCTCAATGGGGTTGGTCCACGGCGCGTAGGTGGGCCACCGGATGGCCGGCGCTGATTTTGAGCAAGGCGGCGCGTTCGCGGAGGTAAGGCTTGGGAGAGCGCTCGCGCAGTTCCTCCGAGGCGCGGCGTTCCGTATCGCGGAGCTCCAACCCTTGCTGCGGCCGACCCCGGCCCCTCTTCTTCCTGCGGACTTCTTGTTCCTTCATAGCCCTTTATTTTGGCACCGTAACATAGTCGCTTTCAT
>SYMT01000137.1 GCA_005805375.1 Actinomycetota bacterium | reverse complement strand
TTGAAACCGACCCCGCCGCAGTCGGCGGCCGGGCGGACCACGGAGCCGACCGTCTGTGTCCCCACCGCCAACGGGCACAGGCCGGCGCCGACGGCGGCGGCCGACCCGCTGGAGGAACCGCCCGGCGTGTGCCCGGAATGCCGCGGATTGGTGGTGGGCCCGGGCTCGAAGTAGGCGAACTCAGTGGTGACGGTCTTGCCGAGGATGAGGGCTCCGGCGGCGCGCAGGGAGCGCACGAGCGAGGCTTCGGGGCCGGCGAACAGCTCGGGGGGCAGCGCGGAACCCGCTCTCGTCTCGAACCCATCCACCGCGATGATGTCTTTGATGCCGACGAGGATGCCCCGGAGCGGACGGGAGGCGGACGGCGCGGGATCGCGCTCGAACAGCGTTTGCGCCTCGCGGCGCAGCCGCGCCGGCCGGTCCGTTTCCGGCAGGAACGCGCGCACCGTTCTATCGGTGGCTTCGATCCGGGCACAGGCGGCCTCGACTGCGGTGTTCAGAGTTTCCATCGTTCTGTGAGGGGAGAGGTAGCGGCCGGAGCGCGGGACCTGGATCCGACTGCTGCGCGCCTATGACCGGAGCCGGTGGATGCGTACGACCGAGATCAGAAAGAGGAGGATGGCGAGGACTGCCTGGACTCCTGAACAAATCGCCCAGGCAATCTGCGCGACAGGGATGCCGCCGGACCGCTCCGCGCTGATGGCGATGACGAGTGCCGGGTGGACGGTGACACCGAAGTGCTGGTCTGCGACCCACTTCCAGGTCGGGACGACACTCACCAGGATCAGCAGGCCCCCCCAGGTAGCAAGACCCCCAATCGCGAGCAGCCACGGGCTTGAGCGTGCCTCACGGTGGCGCGAGGGGAGTGCAGTCCACAAAGCAATGAGCAGGGCCACGCCGGGGAGCGTCAGTCCCAGGGCCCCTCCGAGCTGCTGCACCGTCGGCACCGGATCGGAACTGCCCGGGCCGGACTCCAGCATTGCCTGACAGATAGGGATGACGATCATCTGGTAGCCCATCACCAGGTACGCCAGCACGATGGAGGCGCGCGTCTTGTGCGCCAGCGTGGAGGCGTAGAGGCCCAGGGAGCCCGCAAAGAGAATCGTGGTGGCGAGCACCAGGAGGGCGGCACCCATCTCCTCGGGCGCGACTCCCCCGAGCAGGAATGAGAGTGCGAGGACCGGCGCCGAGGCGAGCAGCAGCATCAGCGCCTGTCCGGTTCCGCTCGTGAATTTTCCCACCGCGATCTGCCAGGCGGAGAGCCGGGTGAGGAGCAGCAACTCGAGCATGGAGCGCTCCCGTTCCATCGTGATGGCGCCGCAGGTAAACGCGGGCGCCGTCAAGGGCAGCAGGATCGCCTGTGTGATGCAGCCCGCCAGCCAGACGCCCCGGCCGATCCGGGCCGCTTGTGCGTTCTGACTGAGGGAGTCTTCCAACGAACCGACCGTGGCGCCATAGACGATCAGGAAGATGGCGCCGACCAGCAGCGTATAGACCCCGGTGATGACATAGCTCCGAGCGCCGCGGAACCGGCTGCGAAACTCCCGGCCCAGCACCGGGTTCTCAAATCTCTCCCAGGCTCGTGTCAGCGTGAGCATCACGGGATGCCTACCATCCGGACGCTCAGGGCGGCCAGCCGGCGGCCGGCCGCCGCGGCGCAGGCCATCGCTGAGGTGAGGTACAGCAGCGAAGTGACCGCCCAGACCGGGAGGATCCCCTCCAGGAGCAATGGCGGCCGCTCGGCCCGGAACCGGGACGGCTCGAAGAGCTGGAGCAGTCCCTCAAACGGAGTTACATAGAGGAGTTGCCACACCGGCGCCGGCCTGGTCGAGGGCATGAGCGCCAGCGACCACGGGATGATCGTGGTGTAGGGGAGCGCGGTGAGCAGGATCGCGGCAACATAGAGCAGGATGCACGCGGCCCAGCGGTTGGGCACCACGGTGGAAAGGAAGTGCCCGAGAGTGGCAAGGACGAGCACGAACGTGAGGCACAGGCAGATGCCGGGCAGCAGAATTGCGCCTACCCGAAGCAAGCCCCCTTTGCCGACGAACAGGGTGCCCAGCGGGATGAGCAGCAACGCCGCGAGCACCCAGGTGGTGAGCAACGGCGCCCCACAGGCCAGATCGCGATCGAACAGCCGGTGCGGCAGCAGGCCGCGCCAGTAGCGGCGGGCGGCATCCGGGCGGAGGGGCGAGAACGGGTCGCCCGTGTTGAAAATCGGCGTGATGAGGATCACCGCCACGAGCAAGCTGGAGAACAAAGGCGCGAGGCCCTCTTCCAGACCGGCGGAAGTGGTCCAGGCAGTCACTCCCGAGCCGAACAGCGCGCCCTCGATGAACAGCCAGCCGACCATCCAGAGTGCGGTGGCATATCCGCGCACCCAGACCGCCGCCGGGAGTGTGAAGAGATCAAGACGCTCCACGGCCAACGCGGCGATGAGCAGGCCGAGCGAAAGCGTGCAGGCAGTGGCGGAGAGCCATCCCGGCAGGCGGCCGGCGAAAAATGTTTCCGGCTGCACGGCCCTCCAGACCGCCATGATCGGATTCAACGATTGAAACGGAATGTTGGGGGTGGAACGTCCCGGCAGGCCGGGCGCCGCAAACAGCCCGAACCCGCCGGGCGTCAGGGTGATGAGCGCCAGAAACACCACGCTCACGTAGCTCAAGACCGTGGCGGCGGCGGTGGACTTGAGGGCGGCGGACCAGTACAGGCCGATGGCGGAATACCCCATCGCACTCACGAGAATGAGCAAGTAGCTGAAGGCAATCTCACCCGGAGACACGCCGCCCACCAGAAACGAAAGGCTGACGAGGGGCAGGGACGCAGTCAGCAGGAGACCGATGAACGCCACCGCCGCGATCAGTTTGCCCCGCACCAGATCGGCCCCCTGCAGCGGGCTGGTGGCCAGGAGTTCGTAGGACTCCTGTTCACGCTCCACCGTGATCGCTCCGGAGGTCAGCGCCGGCGCGATGATGAGCACCAGCACGGCCTGAGCCACAAAGACGAACGTGAAGATGGCCCGGCCCAGGTCGGTTGCCTGAGTGCCGCTGCCGGCGTTCACCCGGATCGAGGTGGCCGCCGAAAAGTACATCAACGCCAGCACTACCGCCAGGAGCAGTGTGTACGAGAACAGGAGCCAGTAGGTGCGGGCGCCGCGCATCCGCGTGCGAAACTCTCGCACCAGTACCGGATTCTCCAGAGTGGCGTAGGCGAGAGCCTGTCCGAATGGGAGCATCCGCTCGACCACGCCGGAGAGCCAGGTCAACTCACCACGCCTCGCGTGACCTTCATGAAGATGTCTTCCAGGTCCGTCTGCTCTTCCGTGAACGCCGTAACACGAATCCCCTGCATCACCAGCGTGGCAAGCACTTCGTAGGTGCGGTCCGGTTCCCCGGTGTAGTCCACCTTGAGATCCCGATCGGCGACCCGGGTGCCGCGCACGGTGGGCAATGCATCCAGGATGCCCAGGGCGCGATCCTGGTCGTCGGGCACCACGCGCAGATCCAGCACCTGGCCGCCGGTCACCTGGCGCATGATTTCGCCCACGTCGCCGCTCACGATCATCTCGCCCTGCTCGATGATGCCGATCTTGTTGCAGAAGTCCGCAAGTTCGGGCAGGATGTGGCTGGAGATGATGATGGTCTTCCCCATGCTCTTGAGCTCCTTCAGGAGCTCCTTGATCTCGATCCGGGCGCGGGGATCCAGACCGGAAGCCGGTTCATCGAGGAGCAGGACCTGCGGGTCATGCACGAGCGTCTTGGCGAGGCAGAGCCGCTGTTTCATCCCCCGGGAAAGTTCCTCGACGTAGGCTTCCTTCTTGCCGGTGAGGTCGGTCAATTCCAGCACATCGTCAATGATCTGGGGGCGCCGTGCGCGGGGGATCTTGTAGGCAGCGGCAAAGAAATCCAGGTACTCCCAGACCTTGATGTCGTCGTAAACGCCGAAGTTGTCCGGCATGTAGCCGATGATCCCCCGCACTCGCTCGGGCTCACGGGTCACGTCCACCCCATCGATGAACGCCTTCCCGGACGTGGGACGCAGCAAGGTGGCGAGCATCTTGATG
>SYMT01000136.1 GCA_005805375.1 Actinomycetota bacterium | reverse complement strand
GGCGATCCCCTCGTTGAGATTCACCCCGACGACGCGGCCCCCCGGCAGATCCGCGACGGCGACTGGGTGGAAGTAACCAACGACCGCGGCAGTTATTCAGCACGCGCGGCGGTCGGAGAGACCATTCCTCCCGGTACCGTGTTTACCCCCACCGTCTGGTGGCCGCAGCATGCCCCGGATGGCCGCGGGGTCAACTGCACCACCAGCGATGCAGTGGCCGACTATAGCGGTGGCGCGACGTTCCACGACAACCTGGTCGAGGTCAGCCTGTGCCCGGCTCCGAACCTGTTCGACGACGGCGGCGAACGGCCCGCGGCGGACGCCTCCCGACGCCACGCATCCCATCAGAATGATCCCGCTCCGCCTGCAACTGTGCAACTTCCTCTCCTACGGTGATCCGCCGGAAACCGTAGAGCTGCGAGGTATTCACCTGGCGTGCCTCTGCGGGCCCAACGGACACGGGAAGAGCGCTCTCCTGGATGCCATCACGTGGGTGCTCTGGGGACAGGCGCGCACGAACACCGCCGATGACCTGGTGCGGATCGGGCAGACCAGCATGTTCGTGGAGCTGGAATTCGGCCTGGATGGTCAGGAATACCGCGTCGTCCGGAAGCGCACCCGGGGGCGCAGCGGGCAAACGGACCTGCAATTCCAGATCCGGAATCCGGACCAGGAGTGGCAGCCCCTGACCGGCCAGGGCGTGCGCGGGAGCCAGGAGCGGATCCACCAGGTCCTGCGAATGGACTACGACACGTTCATCAACTCGGCCTTCATCCTTCAGGGACGAGCGGACGAATTTGCCCGGCGCACCCCGGGCGAGCGCAAAAAGATCCTGGGCGAGATCCTGAGCCTGGGGCTTTACGACCAGCTCGGGGAACGTGCGCGGTCGCTGCGCCAGGAAGCGCTGGGCCGGATCCAGGGCGCCGACCGCGAGATCGTGCGTCTGGAACGCGAGCATGAAGGCCTGCGCGCCCACCACGACGAGGTCCAGCGGCTCACGGCATCCCGAGCGGAAGCGCACGACGCGACAGAGCGGCTCCGCACCCAGGTAGAGGAGCTCCAGGCGGACGGGGCCCGGCTCGAAGCGCTGCGGAGTCAGCGCGAGGAGCTGGCGGTGCGCACCCGGGCGCTGGAGTCGGAAGTGACCCGCGAACGAGGGCAACTCCAGCGGCTGGCGCGGGAAGCGGAACTGGCGGAAACCCTCATGGCGGCCGCGGAAGGGATTCGCACCCGGGCCCGCCGCATGGAGCACCTCCGGTCCGAGCAGGCGCAGTTTGCCGATCGACTCCAGCAGGTATCGCGCCTGAACCAGCAGCGCCGGACAATCGAGCAGCGTATCGAGGCGCAGGAGCGACAACTCGAAAAGACGGCCGCCGGAGTGCAGCAGCAGATCCGCACCCTGCGGGGCTGGATCGAGCAACTCCATCGCGCGCGAGACGAGCGGGAACGACTGGAGGTGCGGGCGCATGAGCTGGATGCCCTGGAGTTACGGCGCAGCGCGTTGCAGGACACCCTCCAGCGCCTCGGAGCGGAGCAGGCCGCGAACCGGGTGGATCGCGCCACCTGTGCCGAACACCTGCGGAATGCGGAGGAACGGTTTCAGCTCCTGAAGGTCGCCGAGGCACGCTGCCCGCTGTGTGAGGGAGAGCTTCCCGACGACCGCCGCAAGGACCTCGGCTGGAAGGTCCGCACCGAACGGGATGCGCTCCGCCGGCGGGAAACGGAATTGGCGCAGTGCGCCACCAGCCTGCGCGAAGAGGAAGTCCGTACCCAGAAGGAGTTCGGGCAGGCCGAGACCGGTCTGCGCCTCGGCAGACCGGACCGGGACCGTCTGGCGCAGCTCACGCAGGTGCAGTTGCAGGCCGAGGAAGCCGCCCGCGAACTGCCGGAACACGAAGCCCGGCTCGACGGAATCTTCCAACACCTGCGCGACGGGAGTTGCGCGGCGGATGAACGCCGTGAATTGGCCACAGTGGAAGCGCAGACCATCGCCCTGCGTGTGGATGAGGCGATCCAGCGGGAGATCGGCCTCGAGTTGCAAACCCTGCAGGGCGCCGACCGTGATCTGCACCAGTTGGAGGCGGCGGAAGTGGCGCTCCCCGATCTCCGCCGGAACCTGCAGGCGCAGACGCAGCAGGCCGAGGAGAAGGAATGCGAGCTGCGCCGGAATCGGGACACGCTGAAGGAGATGGACCTGAACCTGGGCCGCCTGCAGCAGGTATCCGCGACGCTGGCACGGCTGCGCGGGGATCTGGAGACCTCGGTCTCACTGGAACGGGAGGTGGAGCGACAGCTTGGATCGGCCACTCTGCGCCTGGAAAACTGCCGGCGCGCCGGAGAGGACCTGAAAGTCCGCCGGGCGGAGCGACAGACTGCGGCGAAGGATCAGACCTGCTACGAAGAGCTGGCGCGAGCCTTCGGACGCAACGGGATTCAGGCACTGATTATCGAGAACGCGATCCCCGAGATTGAGGCTGAGACGAATACTCTCCTCCAACGGATGAGTGATGGGCAACTCGCGGTGCAGTTGCGCACGCAGCGCGAAACTCGAGCCGGCGCTGCCGCCGAGACGCTGGAAATTGAAATCAGCGACGCCGCCGGCCCGCGCCGCTATGAGCTTTACAGCGGCGGTGAGGCCTTTCGCGTGAATTTCGCCCTGCGGGTGGCCCTGTCCAAGCTGCTGGCGCGCCGGGCGGGAGCTCGCCTGGAAACCCTGGTCGTGGACGAGGGGTTCGGGTCACAGGACCAGGAGGGACGCTTCCGGTTGATCGAGGCCATTGAGGCCGTCAAGGACGACTTCGCCCGCATTCTGGTCGTCACCCATCTCGAAGACCTGAAGGACGCGTTCCCTACCCGGATCGAAGTGACGAAAGATGATCAGGGCAGCCACGTTACCATCACTTGATGCGGGATCCGGCGCATCCGCTTCGGTCGAGCTACTGGGCGTCGCCCGGCTCGCCGGGGGGTGTTCTCTCGTGCATCTGCCGGTGGCGCCCGATACGCCGGTCCACCAGTTCCTCTGTGCAGTACGTGGGGCTTGCCCCGGTCTGGAGGGGGTGGTGATGAACGGCGAGGGTCTCCTCCTCGGCGGCCACGTGCTCTCACACGATGGGCTTCATTTACTGGACGAGCAGGCCGGTCGGGTGCAGCCGGGAGACCGCCTGCTGCTGTTTACGCTGGCGGCCGGTGGGAGCGACCGGGAACTCCCAGAGCCACACTCGATCTGAGCACGCCCTGCTGAAGGACGAAACGTATGTACCTGCGAGAAATGCGGCCGGGGCCGATGCGCCTGGCCATCGAAGAAGGACAACCGCTGCTGGTGCCGGCGGGATGCGTGGAGTTTCACGGAGACCATCTCCCGCTCGGCACAGACACCCTGTTCGCGGAGGCGATCTGCGCCCGCCTTGCCGCCGAATTGCCGGCGGTAGTGGCGCCGACGGTGGACTACGGGCCGACCGGTTACGCGTTGAGCGGCCCGGACCGCGGCACGCTGGATGTTCGGGGATAGGCGTTTTCGGCGTACGTGAAAGAGGTGCTGCGCAATCTATGGGAGATGGGTTGGCGCCGCATCCTCGTGTTGATCCACCATCAGGGGATGGATGGGCCCGAGGCACTTGCTTTCCGGAAGGCCGCAGCCGAGTTGACCTTCGAGAAACTCGCGGCGGACCGGGGACGTGGGTGGTGGGGTGACACGCCGCCCGAGACGCACGGCCAAGTGTGGGACCGGATCCGCGTGGGGCCGACCCTCCTCCCGGCAGCCGCATCCGTAGCGGGTGGGGATCACGCGGGCCTCTGGGAGACCTCCTTGATGCTGCACCTCCGCCCGGACCTCGCCGACCTGGCGCGCCTGGACGACCATCCGTACTGGTACACCAACCGGACGGAGAATCCCGCCGGCGAGGCTACCGCAGCGCGCGGCAAGGCGATGCTGGATGCGATGACGGATGCCTGGCTGGCGGAACTCCGCAAGAAGTAGCCGGCGCGCCCATGCCCACGGTGTGTTTGCCGGTGGAGCCTGACAGCCTGCGGTTGCCTCAGGTAACCTTAGGCCGACATAGTGACTGCTGACCGTCCCCGGTCCCGATCGGGGGGAGAATCCATGCCGACCTACGCCTACGTTTGCCAGAAGTGCACCACAGAATTCACCATGCGCCGGAAATTCAACGAAATGGACGACCCGGCCGTCTGTCCCGAGTGCAAGAGCGCAGAAACCAAGCGCCAGATTTCTCTGTTCTACGCCACCAACACCGGAAGTTCCACCTCGGCCGCCAGTTCCCCGGGAACCAAAATTCGGCACATCTGAGCGGCAACAAGCAGGATCCGGGCCGCGCCGTCCGAGTGAGTTCCATTTGCATACCGGGGGTGGGCGCGGTACATCAACGCTCGGGATTCGGTTGATCGGGTCGAGACCGGCCCGATCTCCCTTCCATTTTCCTTGCCGAACCGGATCGGGCCATCGGTCGATACCCGACTCCGGTTCGGCGCGGTCGGACAAACGGAGGCATTGGGATGTCGAAGAGGTGGGCGCGCGGGCTTCTGATAGGGCTCGTGCTTATGCTGGGTGTGGTCGGGCTGCGGGCCAGCCATGGTGAGAGTAACCGTCAGGCACTCATTTCCGTAGCGTCGCCCGAGGGGGTTCTGGTCACCTTTCAGCCGGGCGCGGTCCCGGCGGACTGTGCGGCGGTGATCCGCAGCCTGGGACTGGCGCCGGATCCTGAATGGCGGAGTCCGAACCTGGCCCGCTTGGTGCCCCCGCCGGGGACGCTACGATCGAGTGACCACCTGGCCGGGGTGCTGGCGCGCCTGCGTCGTTTGCCCCGGCTGATCCGTTACGCCGAGCCTGATTACCGGCTTCCGGTTGGGATGCGCGGACCCGGGGCCCGCGGGACGGCAAGGGCTATCGGGAAGGCACGCGCGGCCGGGCCCGGACCTCGCGGTGGCGGTGGCCCCGGGCGAACCATCCCGAACGATCCGATCTTCCCGGATCAGGCCAACCTGGACAACACCGGTCAGTCGGACGGGACGCCGGACGCGGACATTGATGCCCCCGAAGGATGGAACCTCATCACCGGGGACGACGACTTGCGCGTAGCCATCATCAGTGGGTCGGCCGATCTCACGCACGAGGATCTGACCTCGAATTTCCTGTCCGACGGTTTGGGGAACATCGTCGGCGAGGACTTCACGGACGGCGCCGGCGGAAGCCACAGCCCGCAGGGAGACAGCATTGAGGGCACGGGCGTGCCGGGCGCCCTGGGGGCGTCCGGAAACAACGGGCGAGGGATCGCCGGCGTCTGCTGGCTGCTGCAGATGATCCCAATTCGGGCCATCGAAGACGACAACTCCGCCACCATCAGCAACCTGGTGCTCGCTTTCGACTTTGCGATCAGCCAGAATGCGCGCATCATCGTAGCTCCCTTCTCACTCCCGGACGGGGCGACTTCGATGTCGCTCCAGGATGCCGTACAGCGCGCACGCCAGGCAGGGATCCTCGTCATCGCCGCAGCCGGGAACGACGGCGCCAACACTGATATGGCGCCGGCATTCCCGGGCAGCTACAACCAGGTGCTCGACAACGTGCTGTCCGTTGCGGGAACCGACGCAACCGACGCGTTGGTGGCTGATCCGGCGCTTCCTTCCAATTTCGGTGCGACCACGGTAGATCTGGCCGCACCGGGCGCGGACATCCCTGTGACCGCGGTGGGGAACGACTACGTGGCTGTGACCGGCACGGAATTCGCTGCCGCGCAAGTTGCGGGAGTCGCGGGCTTAATCCTCTCGGCGAACCGTGATCTCACGTATCTCCAGGTGAAGGACCTGCTCCTCCGCGGGGCCGACCGCATTGCGGGACTGGCAGGGGTAGTACGCGAGGGCCGCCGGCTGAATGCAGGCGGTTCCCTGCGCCTGACCCCAATGTTCGAGATCCTCGGCACCATTACCGAGGAGGGCAAGCCGCGCGCCGGCATCACCGTGAGGGCTGGGGGCGCTACCGCAGCAACCAACAACGACGGCACCTACGCACTCGGTCCGCTGCCCATCGGCACTTACACCGTACGGCCGGAACTGGCCGGGCGCACGTTTGATCCGGACAGCCGCACGGTCGAGTTGCTCGGCGACGATGCCCTCAACGTAGACTTCGTGCTCCAGCCCGCCGGGCTGTTCCAGGCACTCCAGGTGCGCGAGAATCCCGCCACGGCCGTCAGCACGATTCCGGTGACGCTGCTGCTGAATGGTCCCGTCACGGGTGCACCGGTGGAGGTTACGCTGGCGGCCTCGAACACGGACATAGCACGTGTTACCACCCCGCGGTTTCGGCTGCCCCGGGGAGCGACGCAGGTCGTCTTTCAGGTCGCTCTCAGTCAGGTGGAGAGGGACACCGAAGTTACCCTCGCGGCCACCCGGACCGGGTTCACCGAACGAATTTCACTGCGCCTCGGCGTGAAGCGGCGCAAGGTTTTCCGCCTGCTTCAGTTCAGCCGCCAGCCCGTTTTCGCTTTCGACAGCGTGACTGCGACCCTCGACTTCGGCTTCCCACAGCCCGGCGGGACCCAGGTGAACATCCAGATTTCTCATCCGGATGCGATCCGCTTGCCGGCGAACCCCATCCGGGTCGGCGGCACCCGTGCTACCCTGCCGCTGCACCCGCAGCAAGTGGACCGGGATACCGATGTCACTGTTACGTTCGCCGTACCGGGCGAGACAATCTCTGCGGTTCTCACCGTTCGTCGGCGACCCGTGTTCCAGAGCCTGCAGTTCAACCGGCAGCCGGTCAACCCGTTCGAAAGCGTCATCGCCACGTTACGAGTTCAGACCTCTGTGCCTGCGGGCACACAGGTGCAGCTCGAATCGTCTCACCCGGCGATCGCCCGGCTCCCGACGCAGACGCTGCGAATTGGCGGCGCAGGAACCTACTCCTTCCCGATCCAGATCCTGCCGCCCACGACCGACATCGAGGTGACGATCACCGCGAGAATTCCGAACGAAACGGTTGCGGCGACTCTCAGTGTACGCCGCAGGGATATCTTGCAGGCCATACAGTTCGACCGGCAGCCGGCCAATCCGTTCGAATTCGTCAATGCGGCATTGGTGCTCGCTCTGCCGGTGCCGGGCGGAGCCACCGTCAATCTGACCTCCTCTCATCCCACCATCGCACAACTCGTGCAGTCGCAGATCCGCGTGGGAGGGGCAGGCCGATACGGATTTGCGGTTCGAACGTTGCCCCCCGCCGCCGACACAGACGTGACGATCACAGCAACCATCGGACAGGAGCGGATTTCGGGCATTCTGACGGTGAAATTCCGTCCAATCTTCCAGGCGCTCACGTTCGACCGCCACCCCGTCACAGCGGGTGAAGGCGTGAACGCCTTTCTGGATATCGCCTACGCGCCTGCAGGCGGCCCGTCCGCCACCGTCACGTCTTCACATCCCACTGTGGCCGCGCCGGCGGTGAACCAGTTCCGTTTGGGGGGCGCCGGCCGACACAGCTTCCTCATCCGCACCCAGCAACCGATGGGCGATACGAATGTGACCATCACGGTAGCGGTGGGGGCCGAACGCATCTCCTCAACGCTCACTGTGAAGCGGGCCGCCCGTCTGGGAAGCCTCGTGGTTTCCCCGGACCCGGTAGTCGGCGGCGGGGGGGTTCAAGTACTACTCACGACTCTGAGTTCCGGCCCGGTCCAGGGACCGCTCCGGTTCACAACTTCTAATGCGGCTGTGGCGCCGCTACCCCGGAACGAGATCCCGATCACCTCCATCGGAGCGGGCACGCTGCAGGTGTTCGTGATCCAGACTCGCGCAGTGACCACCCCCACCCGGGTGACCCTCACCGCCAGCCTGGAGAACGAACAGGTCTCCACCACCCTGACGGTGCTGCCGCCGCCCTGATTGCAGGCGAGGGGCCCGAGTGATGCTGGGACGCGCGTTCGGGTGTGCAGGCGTCCCAGCATCACCCACCCCGGCAGGCTGGGTGGAAAGACAGGGCGGCTGGGACGCAAACCTACCAGCCGCCCTGACTGTCCCGCCGTACGGGGCTCATCGGTCCACACGCAGCGAGTGGGGTGCGCTGCTCGCTCAACTCCTCTCGAACCGCGATGCGTCCCGGGAGGCGCGATACCGTACCGCCAGGTGCGGCGTTTCCAGGCGCTTGCC
>SYMT01000135.1 GCA_005805375.1 Actinomycetota bacterium | reverse complement strand
GGCCACCCTGCGGCGCCTGGCGGTGAATCTGCTGCGTCAGGACCGCTCCTGCCGTCTCGGCCTGAAGAATCGACGCCTCCGTGCTGCTTGGGATGTTGACTATCTCGCCCAAATTCTGTCGATTTAGATGCGTTCGCCCTGAGCCGGTACCAGGTCCGCTGACCTTGCGTCTGCACGCCAGCCCGGATACCGCGTGGTCGGAACTGCGGGCGTTCCTTGCGGAAACGCAGCACCGTCTTACCATCGCAATCTACGACTTCTCGGCCCGCCACGTCCTTCGGGCCGTAGTCGAGGCGGTGAAAGACAAGCCCGACGCCTCGCTGCTGCTCGTCATCGATCCGGGACTGAAGCCTGAGGAGAAGGATGTTCTGACTACGCTGCGCGAGCAGGTCCCCCAGGCTGAGGTGGTCATGGCGGCAACGACCGATGCAAGGACCAATGTCAGTAAAGAAATTCTCCTGTTTCACAGCGCGTTCCACACAAAGGTGATCGTCCGCGACGGCACAGCGTTCTGGCTCTCCAGCGGAAACTTCTCCGATCGCAGCCAGCCCCGGAAGACCCTGCCATTCCCGGGAACACGGCGGCCATTTTCCGGCAGCGCAATCGCGATTTCCACGTGCTCTGCACGGACCGCCCGGACCTCGCAGCCCTCTTCGAGAAGTACATCCATTACGACCGGGACGAATCGCTCCGGCATTCGCCGCCATCCCGAACGCCGCCCGACGTGCCCGAACGGCCGGATCTCCTGATCCCAAGCACACTCTTCGCCGTTCCAGCTACGGCATTGGCGGCGGAGGCGCTTCCCCGGCCCCCCGAGCTGCATCCGGCCCTGGATGTGGCACTCACTCCCGAAGATTCGGTCCTCCCGCCATTCACACAGGACAACTACATTGAGGAGGTGTTAAGTCTCATTGCGGGAGCCCGGTCCTCCATCCGGCTCCAGTTCCAGTACATCCGCCTGCCCCGGAAGGCGGTGCCTCCCCCACTTTTCAGGGAGCTGTTGCATCTTCTGAAGCGGAAGATCGACGAACTCGAAACCGTGAAGGTGATCGTGAGGTTGTTCCCGGGGGACCAAACACGCAAAGATCTTGAGAACCTGGTCGGCATCGAACTGGATATCAACCGGTTCAAAGTCCAGCCCAACGTCCACAACAAGGCCATCCTGGTGGACGGGCAGGTGGCGGTGGTCGGCAGCCAGAACTGGACAGGCGACGGGACCGTTCGAAACCGGGATGCCAGTCTCCTGATTCGCAGCGCCCGGGTGCACGACTACTACGCCCGGCTCTTTGAGCACGACTGGGAGCGCATGGCGGTGCAGAGCCTCCGGGGGGCGCCGCCCTTCGATCTCGCGGACGGCCCCGTGACGCCACCCGGCTTTGTTCGCCTTGCCTGGCGCGACGCATTCGGCGATTGAGTGCCTCCCTTCACCTCATGAACGACAACGTCATCCATCTGGCACCCGCGCTCGTGATGCATTTTAGAAACCTGTAAGCCAATCGCGGCCGGTAGACAGGTTCGGGCGTCTCGACGATATCGAAACGCCCGAACCACCCCGTGCCACTCCCCAAACCCCACGCTCCGCCCCGGTTCACCGCCGAGGAATTGGACCTTGTCCACCGTGTCGCCTGCCGGCACCCACCATTCACGCCTTCCTGCCGGGCTGGCCGGCGGTGCGGGAACCCCTCCCCGCACGTCCCGGGCGGCGCGTGGATCGGCAGGAGCAGGTGGCGTTTGAGTGCAGACGGGACGGTACCGTGTGCTGTCAGGCTCTCCTCAATATATGCACCGGGCAGAACTATCGGGAAGCCTCCTCAAGCAACGGAAGCGAAACCTTTGAGCGGACCTTGGGACACTGTCTGCACCAACTGGTGTGACCCGGCGCGGAGCGGGCTTTCCTGATCGTGGATTACGGCAGTGCCCACCACCCAACGACCGCTGACGACCGCATCCACACCCAACAGCCGCAGTGCACCTCCCGACCCATAGTAGCTCGCTGAACCAGATCGCGTTGTGCTTCTTGATTGTGCATCGCAAGGCGCTCACCCCGGCGGGTTTTTCCAGCGTCACCGCGCTGGAGGCACGGCCATTGGCCTTCCAGGCGGCTACAACCAGCGCGCCGAGCCGTTCCACTGGCGGTACAAGCTCACCGACCTGGAAGCTTGCCTGTTTCCTGCTCATCCTTTACCGGTCGCCGTGCCGCATTCGATCGTCCCAACGCTGCACCTGGTCGCGCAGGCGTTCCGCAATGTCGGCACGAACCGTGGAGAGATCGCGGGTTTCGCCGGGATCCTCGCTCAGATTGTAGAGGGCGAAAGATGGTGCGGGCTGACCCGGCGTCGCCTGACGGATCAGCTTCCAGGAATCCAGACGGACGGCGAGATTCGCGCCGTAGCGCCAGAACATGGTGGTATGCGGATTGCCCTTGCGGAGGCGGGCGAGATACGGGAGCAGGCTGCCGCCGTCCGCCTCAATCGGCTGGGTGCGCACTCCGGCAGCGTCCAGCGCCGTCGCGGGGATGTCCAGCGATAGCACCGGCGCGTCGAATACCTGCCCCGCGGCCAGTCGTCCGCTCCAGCGCATCAGGAACGGCACCCGGATGCCCCCCTCGAACAACTGCCCCTTGCCTCCCCGCAGCACACCGTTGGATGATGTCAGTTCTCGCGTGGGGCCGCCGTTATCGCTCAGGCAGACGACCAGCGTGTCCTGATCCAGGCCCAGCTCCCGTACCCGGGCCAGCACCCGACCTACACCGTCATCCACAGCGGTGAGCATCGCCGCGAAGAGGCGACGATGCGGATCGCGGATGTGGGAGACGCGGTCGAGGGCACGCTGCGGCGCCTGCATCGGGCTGTGGACGCCGTTGTAGGCCAGCATCAGGAAGAACGGGTGCGTGCGATGCTTCTCGACAAAGCTCACGGCTTCCCGGGTGAAGGCTTCGGTGAGATAGGCAGGCTCCTCTACCGGGCGCGTGCCGCGCAGCAGCGGATTCCCCTCGTCGTAGGCAGGCTCGTTCGGACGCAGCCGGGACACAATCTCCGTCCCGGGCCGTACGTAAGAATGCCCCTCGTGGAGAAATCCGAAGAACTCGTCGAATCCCCGGCGCTGTGGTTGGAACCGCGGCGCTCCCCCCAGGTGCCATTTGCCCACCAGCCCGGTCGCATACCCGGCTGCTTTGAGACGGTCGGCCAGGGTCCGCTCCGACAGCGGGAGGCCGAGCTGCGGATCGCGATTCTGCGCGCCGATCGGATTGTGGTCGAATCGGAATTTTGCCGGATACCGCCCCGTGAGCAGCCCAGCCCGCGACGGACTGCAGTACGGGGAACTGACGTACCCATTGGTAAAGCGCACGCCGTCTCGCGCAAGAGAATCGATATGCGGTGTGGGAATCTCCGGATTGCCCTGGCATCCGAGTTCTCCCCAACCGAGATCGTCCAGGAGGATGAGGACGATGTTCGGTCGCCGGGGCGGGTCGGCAGCGGTGACGCCGGTGGCGGCAAGCGTCACGACCGTCAGGAACAAGAGGGCCGGCAGTAGTTTCATGGCTGAGCTCTGAAGGGAACGATCCGGGATAAGGATCGTCCTTTTCCCGGCAAAAACGCATACCCCCTTGTTCCCCGGGGGAGGAAACAGTAGAGAGGAGCGAGGAGAGAGCGCGGCGCCTGCTCGTTTCGTTCCCGGGCGCCTCTCGGTTCTCCCCCAGCGCGCAGTGATAACCCCACCATGCGCGGCTTTGCAGGCGTGCCGTGCGCGGCTGGTGCATACCCGCGGGGAGGCGCCTCTCTACGTCGCCGCTGGCCGCTGCTCACTCCGGAGACAGATGCTGCATGGATGTCGCCCCGCGTCCGCCGCGAGCAGTTCGACCACTGAGGTGACCCAGGCGAGGAACTCGGCGTGGCGCGCGGCCGCGGCATCCGGAGAGAGCACAGTGTCCCCGTAGAGATGATGGGGGAGAGGGTGCTCAACGGCAAATGGGCAGGCGCGCAATTCACCCCGGGACGTGAGCACCGGGTAGCAGTGAGGACACCGGCCGCCGAAGGCGCGTGAGTCATCCGCGGCGGCGAGGCGGCCCACCGGCGCCAGATCGGCGTGGCTGCACCAGAGCCGCCCGGGATGAGCGGCAGCGTAACGGGCGAGGCGCGCCCGGGAGGGCTCGGGCAGCGGCTCCGCTCCCTCTCCATAGAGGATGCTGCGGTTCAGCACCACCTCGGTCGCGGCATCCCCCTCAAGGATCGCGATGACGCGCTCAGCAAGCACTCCATTGCTGAAGATGGTGAACCAGCCGCGAAACCCACCGGCACGCAGGAATCGCAGGGCAGCCAGCAGTGCGGGCAGATCGAGGGTGGGCTCACCGCCGTACACCTTCAATACGCCGTCCGGGTGGACCCAGCGCAGGGCCGCATCCAGGACATCTGCCGCAAAGGGTGCGTCCCAGCCGTCGGGAGACCCATTCACTGTGCAAAAGGCACAGGACCGGTTGCAGCGCGACCCGTGGTAGAGATGGAGTTCCGGAAACCGGCCGTCGCCGGCGGGACGTTCGCGATTTTCATGCGGAGGAAAGAGCGCCTCGCGGGTGTCCAATTCCATTGATGCTCACTCCCGACCTTGAGCCCGTGGGGACCGGCCCCGCGGTGGTGATTCTCGCGAAGGCGCCGCGCCCGGGCACGGTGAAAACCCGTCTCACTCCCCCGCTGACTCCGGATGAAGCGGCGGCCCTGTGCGCCTGTCTGTTCGCCGATACCGCAGCAGTCGCCGCGCAGGCTGTCCCCACCGTCATTGTGGCGCACGAACCCGCCTCCGGACGACTCCTGCTGGAGCCACTCGTCAAGAACGCGGCACACTGGTGGCCGCAGCCGCCGGGCGATCTCGGAGTGCGGCAAGCCGATGCGTTTTCCCGCGGGTTCCGGCAGGGATATTCCCCCGTGCTCCTGATGGGCGCCGACAGTCCCACGCTGCCACTCGGCTCGATCGCGGCAGCGGCCCGGACATTGGAGGCCGGCGCCGCGGACCTCACGGTCGTTCCGGCCGCAGACGGCGGCTATGCGCTGCTCGGCCTCCGCGCGCCGTCTCCCGGCCTGTTCGACGCCATCTCCTGGAGCACCGACCGGGTCTATGCTCAACTCATCGCCCGGGCCGGGCTACTCGGACTGCGGGTCCATCCACTGCCGATGGGGCACGACGTGGACCACTTTGACGATCTGCTCCACCTGCACAGGGAAATGGCCGGAAGTGATGCCACCCGTACCAGGGCGCCGGCGACGTGGAACTGGCTCCAGAGCTACTTCCGGCGATAGAGCCGAGCCAACACCACCGGCGGTACTCCGAGCCAGTAGAGCACGTGCAGCCACACCCAGAGGAACAGCGTACGGGCCGCCCGCCCCTCGAAGCGGCGGGACGAAGTGACGACCGCAGCGGGGAGGATCACGAACTTCCCCGCCCGCTGTAAGCGCCGGACCAGGTCAAGGTCCTCAAAGAGGGGAAACGGGGCGATCCCACCGACCCGATCGTACGCGTCGCGCCGTACGAAGATGCCGGCATCGCCGTAGCCCAACCCGATCCGGCGGAGCACCGCCGCGGCTCGGGTGAAGAACCGCGCGCCCCGAGAGTCGCCGGAGAAGCGGACCGTGAACGCCCCGCCCACCACCCGGGGATCCCGGAGTGCTTCCTCGATTCCGAGTGCGGCCGCGGGAGGCGACAGCGTGTCGGCATGCAGGAACCAGAGCAACTCCCCGGACGCCGCCGCCGCGCCTGCACGCAACTGCGCGCCCCGCCCACGCTCGGAAAGCACCACCACCGCGCCGGCGTTCTGTGCCGTCGCGACCGTGGTGTCATCACTCCCGCCGTCCACGACCAGCACTTCACGGATTCCCGGAGCACCAACCACCCGCCGGAGTGTCTCGGGGAGACATACCTCTTCGTTGAGGGCCGGAATGACCACGGAGAGTGTGCCGCCCCGCGGAGCAGCGTCGCGAGATCCCGGGCCGGGCTCGGACGGACCGGGAGTTCGCGTTCCCGCGGGCGCCCCCGGCGCCGGGGATGGCCGACCATCCCAGTTCATGCGTTCAGCCTCCAGTCGTACGGCCGGAATCGCACCTGGACATCCTGCCCGTGGGGGAGCGTATTCGGCGGGAGGTGGAGGGCGAGAAATCGGACCAGATCCGGTCCGAAGTCGGCACGATACCAGCGCAGGATGGAGGAGGTCGTGATCCGCCGGCCCACAACTTCGGTCTCGGCAGTGAGGAACGCCCGGGCTGCGAGAGCGAGCTGTTCCTCGACTGCGGCCGCCTCATAGAAGCCGATTGGGGGACAGGACCGGCTCGCGCAATTGAGTGCGAAGTGGATGCGGGCATCGAATTCGCCGGGGCCGAATGCGAAGGGAGCCCGCGGATCGTGTGCTGCAAGAGCGCGCCGGGCGGTGTACGGGACGGGCCCATTTGCCCGCAGCACTCCGTGCTCGATCGTCTGTAGTGAAAAGCGCCTGCCTGCCACCCGGTACGCCGCCCGGTCGAAGAATCCGGGCGCCTCCCACACGGTCCAGCGAACCCGAAACGCCACGACTGCGTGGAGGGTGAGCGCATTATACAGGTTGATCCAGAACGCCAACCGCTCCGAGCGACTGCGCAGCTCGGACAGCGGATAGGCGGGCAGTAGCCTCGCCAACTGCACCAATTCATGCAATTCCGGCAGATCAGCGGCGGCTGCGTAGTTGACCCGTCCGGTTTCCGGGTCCACCAACCGTGCTTTCACCGCCAGTGACCGGCGGCGCAGTTCCCCCCCCAGGTCCGGGGGCGCCGCTCCCGGCGGCCCCGGGCCCTCGTTCAGCACCTCCTGCACCTGATTCCCGTACCGCCGGGACCAGGCGGCGCTGCGGAGCATCAAGAAAGGAAGAAGCATCGGTAAGGGGGAAGGATAGGGGGAGAAGGAGCGGGATCATGGGATGCGTGGCCGATGAGTGATCCAACACGCCGCCCGTCCCCTCCTCTGCGAAACTCTGCGTCCTCTTCGGTAGAAAATCCCCCCGAGGGTTCACGGCCGCCGAAGCGGACTGCCGGGAACCGGTGCGCCAGTCCGGCGGGAAGTTCTTCGGGCTGCGCACGCTCCCAGTGATGGGCAACGATGAGGTGCCCCAGACCATTCAGGTGATCCAGCACAAGCTCCTTGTCCGTCCTGCACACCGGAAGATTGTACCGATCCCAGCCCCATGATGTCCTACACCATTCCTGCAATTGACGTCCACGGCCACTACGGCACGTACATCCGTGCCGGAGGAACACGCCTCACCGATGAGTTCTGTACCGGGAACGCCGCTGTGGTTGCGTGCCGCGCCCGGGCAGTGCACATCGAGCTCACGTTTGTGTCGCCCCTGACGGCGCTGCTGCCCCGATTCCAAGCCGACGCCGTGGCGGGAAACCTGGAGGCGGCTGAGGTCGTGGCCGCGACCCCGGAGCTACGCCAGTACGTCGTGATTGACCCCAGGCAGCCGGAGACCTACCGGCAGGCCGCCGAGATGCTGCATCAGCCACAGTGTGTGGGAATCAAGATCCATCCGGAGGAGCACGGCTATCCGATCCGTGATCACGCCCGGCCGATCTTCGAGTTTGCGGCAGCCGAACATGCGGTGGTGCTGACGCACACCTCGGAAGAAAACAGCCTGGCCGCCGATTTTGTGCCGTGGGCGAACGAGTTTCCGGAAGTGCGGATCATCCTCGCGCACATCGGCCACGGCTGGGACGGTGATCCGACCCATCAGGTGCGCGCCATCCAGCAGGGCCGTCACGGAAACCTCTACGCCGACACCTCCAGTGCCCGATCCATCTTTCCGGGACTCATCGAGTGGGCCGTGCGCGAGGTCGGGCCGGACCGCGTGCTCTTCGGCACGGACACCCCCCTCTACCATACCGGCATGCAGCGGGCGCGCATTGAACACGCCGATCTTGCCGACAGCGACAAGTATGCCATTCTGCGGGGCAACGCGGCACGGCTGTTCGGTCTGACATGATTCAACAGGGAACGGCCCCACCACCCCGGGAACGCCGGCGTCCCGCCGGCCTGCTGTGAGGATCGGTCCTGGAGCCGCTCGGGTTCCTGACCACTGAGGACAATGACGATGGACTGGGTAAGGATCGGACTGATCGGCTCGGGATACATGGGCCGCACCTACGCAGAGTGCTTGAAGCGCTACACGACAGGCGGGGTGCTCACAGCGGTGGCCGGCGGGACCCGGGCTGCGGGCCTGGCGGCCGACTACAGCGTTGCTCACTCCCCCGGCATTGAGGACCTGCTCGCGCGCCCGGACGTGGATGCGGTGCTGGTCACCTCACCGCACACTGCGCATGTGACGCAGGTGGAAGCCGCTGCACGGGCTGGGAAGCACGTGCTCGTCGAAAAGCCGATGGCGTTGAATGCTGCCGAATGTGATCGGATGATTGCAGCGTGCGATGAAGCGGGGATCGTGCTCTCGGTGATTCAGACATGGCGGTTTCGAGGCACTGTGGCGCGGGCGAAGCAACTCGTTGCCGCCGGGGAGATCGGTGCAGTGCGCATGCTTCAGGTGCGCATGCTCTTTCCGTGGGCGGACGATGCCGGCAAGGGTTGGACCACGTCCCCGGAAGAAGGGGGCCTCCTGCTCGACGCGGGCGCCCATGTCTACGACTTCGCACGCTGGTTTGCCGGGAGTGAGGCCGTGCGGGTGATGGGCACGGTGCGCGACTTCCGGGGCGGGCCCGTGCCCTTTCCCACCGCGATGGCTCAGATCGAATTTGCCAACGGGGTCATTGCAAGCACCTGGCTGAGCTGGGAGCTTCCGGCCCCCGGGCTACCCCAGAACTCATTCCGCGCTCTGGTGATCGGCGACCACGGGATGCTGGATGTGGACGGCTACGGAAAACTACAGGCTTCGCTGCACGGCAAGCCGTGGGAACTCGTCTGGGAACAACCCGCGATTGACTTCATCGGCCGCCCACTCGCCCCCGAACGCCTGGAAGCCTTCTATCTCCAGGTGCAGGACTTCATTGACTGTATCCGCGAAGGGCGCCCGCCCGCCGTCACCGGCGCGGACGGACGGGCGGCGATTGACATGGTGGACCGGGTCAGGGCAGGCGAATGATGGCGCGCACCTGACCCACCACCGCCACGAGGACGCGCCGCATGGAGTCCCGCAACTCCGATTGCGGGTCCAAACCCGGTCCCCTCGCGCCCCCGCACAGGTCCCCGACGGACCAGCGATGCGGGCGCGTGAGGGATTGAAATCGCCTCTGGAGTCCCGCAACTCCGATTGCGGGTCCAAACCGGTCCCCCTCGCGCGCCCGCAGAGGTCCCAGACGGACCAGCGATGGCGGCGCGTGAGGGATTGAAATCGCTTCGCCATGCAGGGCGTCCTACCGGACGAAGGTGCGCCTGGCTCGGAGCGCGAGAAGTCATCCGAACGCAGAGGGGAGTGCGCCGCGCACCCGGCGCACTCCTCTCCAGCGCGAACACCTCTTTCCGGGAACGTGCCCTTCGGCCGCTTTTCGGCCCCGCGCGCCTCTGGGTGGCGCGGCGCCGGCAACCGGTTTTCCACGGAGGTAGCCCCGTCGTTTCAACACTGGGGTGGGCCGGCGGATGCGCAAAGGCTATCAAACAATCGGCCCCCGGTGCTTCAGTGCTGTCACCAAGAAGCCACTCCGTTTCCTTGCCTGTTACACCCAGTCCTTCTGTGTCGTCCCCGCCTTCGATTTGCCGCTAATTCGGGGCCGACACTCCCACGGCTTTGAGATCCGCCAGGCGCGTGCGGATACTCGCAACCGGATTGGCCACGCCCGTCTGGCGCTCGCCTTCCCCGCCCAGGAGAAGGCCCACCAGTTCACCGCTCCGGTTCACAATGGGGGCTCCACTGAAGGCCTTCAGTGGAAACGCCCGGTGGAAGCGCAGGAGCATTGCATTGCGCGAGGCGCTGAGCACTCGGGCGGGGAAGAGACGCTGGTTCTGTGGCTCGTGCTCTGCCTCATCGCCCACCAACCAGACCCACTCAAGAAAGCGCGGGTTGCGGGCCGCCAGGGACAGAGCGTTCACCTTCGCACCGGGCAGGAGGTGAAACGCAGCCAGATCCTCGCCGGCGGGCGGGGGCTTTGCCTTGCTGGTAGTCGCCTCACCCTCGAAGGCGCGGCCGGTCCGGAGCAGCGAACCCCGCGCACGGGCCGCCGGCGCCGTGCTGCCGAACGGCATCAACACGACCCCCAGGATCTCGTGGTCGAGTTCTTCGGCCGGAACTACCCGATCCAGGCCCCCGGCAGGACCGAACAGGTGGTAGGCGGTCAGCAGCACGGGTGCGCGCCCTGCTGGCGGAATGGCAGCCACGGCAGTGCCGGCAGCGAACGGCTTGCCGCTGCGCAGGAGGAACGCCGGACGCAGCGCCGTATGCGCCGGAATGGTGGGGGGGGAGGGGGGAGGGGTCTCAATGGTCTGTCGCACCCAGCCCACACCCCCCACCACCACAGCGAGTCCGAACACCGTGAGGATCGAAAACCCGATCAGGCAGCCCTTCATTCCTCCGCTCAATCCGGTTCCCCCATCATTCCTGGCATCTGGGTCGGGTAGGGCAACCGGGACAGATCTCGCCGGTCATGGCGAACGTGGTCTCGATCACATCCAGTGCCTTCATGAGCTGCGCCTGTCCGGCCCCGATCCGCGCGTCACGGATGAGATCTTTGGATCGCATGCGTGCCTCGAGGGGATCCCATTCAATGAGACAGGGACCATCCCGCCAGACCACGCTCCAAGCGGGCTGCACCGAGCCGTCCTCCGCCACAATCCGGCGCGGCTGCTGATTGAAACCGATGCAGGGGACCTGAGCCATGCTCTCGCCGATATGTGCCGCAGTGTTGGCACGCATCCCTACCCCCAGCAGCAGCACCCAGCCCCCCAGATCCGCTAGTTTTCCGAGTGGGGAGCGGCGGTCGAACGTCTCGACCTCCAGGTGCCCGGCCGTCAGGTAGTCCGCATGCGCGCCGATGGCGGCGTACGGGTGCGTCGGATGGATACTCCGCCGCGCCTCTGGCCGACGACGCAGCGCTTCGGTGACGGCGCCGTTGACGGACGGGGTGGTGCGCCAGTCGTAGATATCAGCGCGCCCATGATTGAATGTCGGCGCCATCACCGTGCCGTCCGGACCGACGCATTCCAGCAAGGCGTCCACGACCGTGTCGGCCCCACCCACCACATGCCCGAGTGCGCTGAGCGAGCTGTGTACCTGCACCAGGTGCCCGGGACACACTCCCAACGCCCCGAAGCACGCCAGCAGGTCGGCACGCGTGACGTGAGGTGGCCCGACGGGATCGCAGGCTGTCATCGTACCCGGCTTCGGGCGTTCTCTTGTGTCGGAACGCGGCGGCTGCGGGATCGGAAGAGAGTGTGGGCTCTCCGAACTCCGCTTCGGGGATCCCCGGGAACCGCTCGACACGCTCCGAAACGGAGTTCAGAGACTCCACATCGGCGCGTGGTCCTGGCTCGGCGGGGCGGGTTCTGACACCCGATCAGGGTTCGGGGGCGGGCCTCAAAGGACGCGAGCCCAAACAGCGAGAAGTCTGCCGGTCCGGAAAGATGCATGCCGGTTACTCATCGAGTGGCGGGGAGCCTGACCCCACCTGGTAGCGTCACCCTCACGATAGTATACCCCAGGCGGTACGAGTGCGCTGCCTGCGCACGGTCTTCGCGGGATTACCTCCCCGGCCGCACACGCCCGCTGAGGCCCAATGCATGATTTTCACTCGTTGCTCAGTCTCCTCCACTCTCTCCTCGCTTGAGGGCCCGCCGGCGCCTGTCACGAGGCGATGCGGGCCGGAGTTCGTGGTTGCACGTCCTGTGTGTGTTCACAGCGGGACGCGGAGAGACGAAACTGTGGCACCGACGGCATCGTTCTTCCTTCCTGAGTGCTCACAGGAGGTTGCACCTTGTCCCGACACCGCTCGGAAGATCTCTCGCTCGCCGTACCATCAGTTGGGCCTGCGAATTCCTTGCGGATGCGGCCCGGCACGAGCAGGGAGTCCGGTACTGCGACGCCGGATCTCGCGCGCATCCTCAAGGACCTTCAACAGAGGGCCGCACGCTTCGCTCTGATGGATCAGAGTGCGGGCGAGGC
>SYMT01000017.1 GCA_005805375.1 Actinomycetota bacterium | reverse complement strand
GGTGGTGCAATGTCCTTTGAGGACGTGCGCGCTCAAGAGGGTGGACGAGGCTATCGCCTCGGACTCCGGCGAAACCCATAGCGGAGTGCTGCGACTCCGGGGCAGCGTGGGCGAAACTCACCACGGGGTGCTCCAACTCTGGGGCGGCGCGGGCGAAACTCACCACGGGGTGCTGCGACTCCGGGGCGGCGTGGCGAAACTCACCACGGGGTGCTGCGACTCTGGGGAGGCGTGGGCGAAACTCACCACGGGGCGCCGCAACTCTGGGGGCGGCGTGGGCGAAACTCACGACGGGCTTGTGAGTCCTTGCGGTGGTGCAATGATCCGGGAGAACCTACGCGCGGCAGACGGCGGACGAGGCGCTTCGTGATTCCCCCGCCCTACCCTCTTTCTCCGTCCCCACGCGATGCTTCCCCCGAAGGGTTTCCCTGGCATCCGCGCGAACCTCAGAGGGGGAAAGGACCAACGCAATGGATCCGCGCGAGTTTGACGACCTGTACCGTAGTTACTGGCCCCGTGTGTTCGGCTATTGCCGCAAAATCCTGAGCAGCGACGAGGAGGCGGAGGACGCCGCCCAGGAAGCGTTCATCCGGGTGTATCGCTCGTACCACCCACAGCGCGGCCCCATCGAGCCGTTCCTGTTTCGCGTGGCCAGAAACGTCTGCCTTGACTGCCTGCGGCGGCGCCGTCCGGAAGTGCCCTTCCCGGATTTCGACCTTCAGGCCGAAAAGGGGGAGTTGGAGGCGGATCTCGCCGAAATCGTGGGACAGCGGGTGGATCTGGAGCGCTGCCTCAGCCGGCTTTCCGCCGACGAACAGTGGCTGCTCTGGCTCCGCTTCCGTGATGCCGTTGGCTGGGACGAAATCGCGGCCGTGATCGGCATTCCCCCCAGCACAGCCGTCAGTCGCGTCAAGGCGGCTCTGAAGCGCGTGCGGGACTGCCTGCTCCCATCGAGCTGAAAACAGTTCGCAGAAACGGATGGCCTGTGCGTAGGTGCAGGGGAAGACGCTGCCGGAAAGGCGGCTGACCGGAGGAGAGAGCGAGTATGACACGACAGGAATTCGCCGCAGTACTGCCGCCGCCCTGGGGATCGGATGACGCCCTGCCCCGCGATGACTCCCGGCGCGCCCCGGACTGTCTCAGCATCCCCGTGCTGGTGAAGGCCGCCTCGGCGCCGGAAATCCTCTCGGCGACCCAGGCCGACCACGTGCGCGACTGCCGCTGGTGTCAGCGAACCCTCGCCCTTGCCCTGCTTCCCCTGCCCTCCCCTGCTCCCGGGCGCCGGGGTGTTCCATCGCAGACGGGGGGCCGCATTGCCGCAGCTCCCGCCAGTGGAGGACGCGCCGGCGTGCCGAGCCGGGCAGCGGCGGAAGTGACCACGGAAGTGCGGGAGCGCCTCCGGGGCGCATTCGGGTCCCCGCAGCCCTCCGCGGAGCGCGCCACGCCCCCCCGCACGACGATCCGCCCGGAGATCGAGGCGGAATATCGCCGCCGCCTGGCCGAAGAAGAGAAGCTGGACTGACCACGAGGGCATGGGGAGTCCGGCAACTCCGATTGCCGGCGGTCCTCGCGGGCGGCGTCGCGTCCATCGGCCCGCACCGGCGGCGCGTCCGGGGGCCCGCACCGGGTTGAAACCATGCCCGCCGCGCGATGTGGAGTCCGGCAACTCCGATTGCCGGAGTTCCTCCCAGGCGGCGTCGCCTCCATCGGCCTGCACCGGGTTAAAAAGCCCGCACCGGGTTAGAACCACGGTGCTACTGCAAGGGAAACCGGTTCAAACCGGTTGGGGTCCCGCGCACATGCACCTGCGCACGGCGATGGCGAAGCCCCGCACCGGGTTAAAACTACGAGGCAAAAAAATTGCTCGGGGTCGTCTCGGCAAGCGCAGTTGCCGGACCCCACATCGGCCGCGTGCAGTAGGACGCGCACAGGACCCCGACCGGTTTCAACCCGGTGCGGGCCACCCGGTGCGGGCCCGCGGACCTGCCTCCGCGCCGCGCGCAACGCCACGCGCACGGGGCCCCAACCGGTTTCAACCGGTTTTCCTGGGAATAGCACCGTGGTTTTAACCCGGTGCGGCCTTTGACCCGGTGCGGCCTTTGACCCGGTGCGGGCCACCCCCGGTGCGGCCTTTACACCCGATGCGCGGATCGGTTCAATTGCTATGAGTGCTATTACTTGGCGATTCCGCCAAAAATTTTTTCTGCGCGTGCGTGTATTAACTAGTCCTCGCCGCCGAGAAACACGGACCGGAACCCGAGGTAGTTGCCCCTGCCGTCCGGAACGAACCCGCTGCGGAACGCGCCGCGCAGGAAGGCCGCAGAGTAGTACCACGAACCCCCGCGCAGGACACGATATTGTGATTTAGAGGTATTTTCAGGATCGCGCGCAGGGCTGGATTGGTAGTAATTGCTGTCGTAGTAATCAGCACACCATTCCCGCACATTTCCCACCAGATCCTGCGCTCCACACCAACTCGCCCCCGCCGGCTTGCTCCCCACTTCCGTGGGCCGGTCCGGGTCGGTCCCGGTCGAATATCGGCCCCCGCGCCGCGTATTCCAACTCCGCCTCCGTCGGCAGCCGCCAGGTCCCCCGGCGCCCCTGCTGCCGCGCCATTTCCGTCAGCCATGCGCAGTAGGCCACCGCGTCGTCCCAGCTCACCCCCACGACCGGCTGCCGCGGCTGGTTGAACTTCGGGTCCGTCCAGTGAGCAGGTTTCCGGTAGCCGCTCTTCGCCGCCAGAAAACGTCCGTACTGCTCGTTCGTCACCTCGCAGCGGTAAAGCCAGAAACCCCGGGTGATCTCCACGTCATGCGCGGGCTTCTCATCCGCGCTCGCCTCCGAGTCGTCGTCTGCGCTGCCCATGCGAAACCTGCCCGGGGGCACCCAGACCAGCTCGGCACCGTCCAGGCGTGCGTCCCCGCCGGGCCCCCGCGCAGCCCCACCCCCCAGCGCCCACCCCAAGCCGCCGGAGACCGCCGCGAGCACCCCTCCCCCGGTGGCGGTCAGCACCCGGCGCCGGGTCACCACGGCTTCCGCTTCCGCGGCGGTTGCTTTCGGAGTCACCCGGGCAGGAGGAACCGGCGCGGCGGGCGGCGCGGGCGCGATGCTGAAGGTCACCCGCAGATCCCCCGCCGGTCCCCCCTCCTCCCCCGGCGCCCCCGCTCTCGGCACGCGTACCACGTGCCCCTCCGGCACGCCCCGGGGGAACGCCGGGGCCGCCCTCACCCCTTCCACCACCCGCGCCCGCGTCCCCCCGCGACGCGCCTCCTCGGCCGTCAGGGACACCACGCAGAAGCGGTCCACACCGCGGCGGGGCCGGAGCTCGGGCAGTCGGTCCCGCACGGCGGCGGCATCCGGCCGCGCCTCCGGGTCACGCGCCACCATCTGTTCGAGGAGCTCCGCCAGGTCCGCCGGGCAATCGGGCCAGTCGGAGCGCAGTTGCGGCGCCGGCGCGCCGGCGTGCTGCAGCACCTCGCCTCCTCCGTCCAGCGGCGGCCGGCCGGTCAGCAGCTCCCACAGGGTGATGCCCAGCCCGAACACGTCCGCCCGGGCCGTGATCCGCCCCCCTTTCTGGAACTGCTCCGGCGCCATGTAGACGCGCGTCCCCACCGTGCCGCTCTGAATGCCGGAACGCCCCGGCAGGTCCTTCGCCAGTCCGAAATCCCCCAGCTTCGCCTGTCCGTCCTGGGTCAGCAGAATGTTGTTCGGCTTCACGTCCCGGTGTACGATGCTCAGCGCGGCGGCCGCCGCAAGCGCATCCGCCACCTGCGCCCCCCACTCGCGGACCCGTTCCGGGTCGACGCGGGCTTTGTCCCTGGGACCGCACTCCCAGAGGGTCCCCCCGGGCAGCCATTCCAGCACGACGAACGGGAACGGCGTGTGCTCTCGCAGGCTGACCCCCACGTTCTCCACCCGCACCACGTGCGGATGGTTGCGCAGCCGTACCTGCCGCCGCACTTCCGCCAGGAAATCGCCGGTCAGCCTCGGATAGCTCCGCCACTGGGGGAGGAGGGTTTTGAGAGCCACCTCCACCTCCAGATTGCGGTCCCACGCGCGGTACACCTCGCCGAAGCCGCCCGCCTCGACGAACGCGAGGATCTCGTAGCGATCGGCGATGACGTCCTTGCTCGTGAGCTCCGGATTGTAGGGCTCATCCATGGCGTCTACCCCGCCCTCCGCCCCCCGCGGGGCGCCACCCTTCGCGCCCGAACATCAACGCCCCCGGCTTGCCCATCGTTCGCTCTCCATCACCCGGACCAGCGCCTGCTCCATCTCCGACGCGGACTGAAACCGCCGCGCCGGGCTGATCCGCAGTCCCCGATCGATCACCCCGATCAGCCCCGGCGCGGTCTCGGGCCGCCGCTTCTCAAGCGGCGTCACCCGGGCTGCCAGCACGTCCTCCGCCGTGACTTCCTGCCACCCGCGGGCATCGGGGCTATCCTTCGTGTACGGACTGACGCCGGTGAGGAACGTGTACAGGGTGGCCCCCACCGCGAAGAGGTCCACCCGGTGGTCAGCGTTCTGGCAGTCCCAGATCTGCTCGGGCGCCATCCAGTCGAGGGTGCCGCGGAACTCGTTGGCGCGCGTGAGGCGCCACCGCGCCGCCTGGCCGAAATGCCGGGCCAGCCCGAAGTCCCCCAGCCGGCACTCCAGTCCGCCCGGGGTGCGCTCCACGAAGAGATTCGCGGGCTTCACGTCGCGGTGAATCACCTGCCGGGCGTGGGCGTACACCAGCCCCTCCAGCGCCTGCCGGCCGATCCGTGCGGCCTCGGCATCCGTCAACAGGCCGTGGGCGCGAAAATAGGCATCCCCGTCCCGTCCCGGCGCGTCCTCCATCGCCAGGAAGAGCACCTCCGGCAGGAGTTCCCCACCCAGAAATCGGAGCAGGCGCGGATGCCGGAGCGAGCTGGAGATTTCCAGTTCCCGGACGAACAGATCCTGCATGCGCTGTTCCTGGACGGCGTCCGCCAGCGCCCTGCGCCGGCGGAACTTCACCACCACCCGCTCGCCGTCCGCCTCGCGCCGGGCCCGCCAGACGGCGATGCCGGTGTCCTCCCGCTCCGGCTGCAGCGGCTCCAGCGGCGAGAAGCCCGGCACCGGCCACCCCGCCGGCCCGGGCCCGGGCGCCGGTCCGGGAATCGGGGACAGGTGGGGGGCCTGCACGGCAATCTCCGTCGCGTCTCCCAGCGTCACGCGGTCGCCATGACCCAGCTCCGCGCGGCGGACGGACTGCCCGTTGACCCGGGTCCCGTACCGGCTGTAGTCCAGCAGGAACAAACCGGAGGGGGTGTACTCCACCAGGCAGTGGACGCGCGACGCGCTGCCGTCATCGCCCACTTCCAGAGCGCAGCCGGCGCCCCGACCGACCAGCACCGTTGCCCCGGGCGTCACCGAGACCCGGGCGCCCATCGCCGGGCCCTGCACAATCTGAAGGAGTACATTCATCGTCCGCTCTCCCGCTGCCCCCTGCCCCGCCTGCGCTCAGCTCTGTGTCGGGCGGACGCCGCCGGGTCGCCGCCCCGGAGCCCCCGCGGGGGGCTGTGTGACTTTGTCCTGATGGTCGTTGATCGCCCCGAACGCCACGGTTGCGGGAGGCCCGCCCGTCTTGGGCAGGGAAGTGGCCGTCCCCACCAGCCCGATCTCCAGCGTAGTCCGAGAACCGACCTGAACCAGCCCCGGGAGCGCCAGAAGCACGGACTCGCCCGCCTCCAGCAGCTTCGAGTTGGCATGGACCTCGGCGGAGCTGCCGGGCAGTCGCCGCACGAGAATCCGGCTGCCCCGGCGCCGCAGTTCCGCCTGGAGGCGGGAAATGCTCCCATCCTGATCCAGGCTGACGTGGCGCTGCACCGAGAGCCCGCGGCCGATGATCGCCCGCCCCCCGCGCAGATCGAACTGCTTGCCCCGCAGGTCGTTCGGTCCGGCGATCACCCGGGCGTAGCCCCACGGCCGTGGGGTCAACCACCAGTAGGCGCCGGCGGAGAACCCCACCACGCCGATCGCCAGGAGAGCAACTTGCAGCGGCGTGAGGTGCACATAGGTGGTGCTCCACGTGGCCCCCTGCAGCGCGGGCGCGCCGTCGGGCCCCCGGACCACCGTGCCGGTGGCGACCACTGTCACTCCCATGATCGGGGCATCGCCCGCGCCCCGAACCAGCAGAAGCGGCCCTCCTTTCACTTCGTCGCGGAGGGTAAAGGCGCGCTCCCCGCTCCCGGCGGAACTGAGTCGCTCGCTGGAGCGCCCCCGCACCGTGACCGTGGCCCCGATGCGGTCGTTCAGCTCCTGATAGTCCACGCACGGCTGGTCGCCGACCCCGCAGCCGCCCGCCAGAAACAGGCAGGCGGCACACAACACGCCCCACATCCGGATCTTCACGGTTTTTCCCCTTCCCCCGGCCCCAACAATCGAAAGACGGCCTCACCGGCGAGGCCGATCCGGTCCCCCGGGCGAAGCCGGTACTCTTTCAGCGGCTCCAGCGCGATGCCGTCGTCGTTGAGAAAGGTGCCGTTCCGGCTCTCCAGGTCCACCACAAACGTGTCGCCGCCCCGGCGGCGCAGCTCGGCGTGGAGCCGCGATACCCGCCGGTGATCCACCTGCACGAATTCACCGGCCCCCCGTCCTTCCGCATCCGGCCCGCGGCCCAGTTTGACCACCGGGGCAGTGAGCCGGAGCTCCCGGCCCGCCAGAGGGCCGTTCTCGAAACAAATCCCCACGGGAACCAGGCCGCCGGGCGAGGAGATCGCTCCCCCGGTGGGCGAGGCCGTACCGCCTCCCCCGGCGGGCGCCGCAGCCTCCCCCGCGTCCGCAACGACCAGGGTCCGGCGCGCCCTGGGCGGACTCCAGGTCGTGATGATCCGGGCCCGGCCGTCCGCGAGCGGTGCGTCCGGGCCCGCCTGACCGAACTCGATCTTCACCCGGTCCGCGCCGTCCGCCAGATGGATCGGAGTTCCCTGCTGGCTGGCCCAGAGCGCCACCGCCGCTTCCAGGGCGCGCCCCAACTGCCGGGCGAGGTCCGGTCCCAATCCCTCCAGGAAGGCATTCCGGTAGTCCGTCTCGCTCACCTCAATGCGGTAGTCGTTCGCCACCAGGGTGGCACCGCCCATCCGCACCAGCCGTCCGGGCCGTTTGAGGTTGACCAGAGATTCCTTCAGCCCGCCGGGACACAGCGGATCAAAAGGAATCTCCTGCACATCCGTTTTCATAGAAGTCTGTTCTCCGGGACCCCCTGCGGGTCCCTGCTCGCCCGTATTACGCAGAACCGTCCCGCTTCTGCGACTCTGTTTCCCGCCCGCCCGCAGTACCGCTGCCATCCCTGCGCGGCGGGGCTCTCAATGCGGGGCGGAGATGGCCGCTGCGAGGACCCGGCGGGCAATCGGCGCGGACACCGTGCCCCCAAATTCCCCCTTCTTCCCCTCCACGCAGACGGCGATCGCCAGGCGGGTCTGCCCGTCCCGCACCCAGCCCACGAACCACAGGGCGCGCCGCGCCCCCCCCGCCTCGGCGGTGCCGGTCTTGCCGCCCACCTCGCGTCCCGGGAGGGCCGCCCGGGTCCCGGTGCCGCGGCGTACCACGCGCACCATCGCCTGCCGGAGCGCTCGGGCCGTCTCCTCGGAAAGCACGGACTGCGCCGCGTCCGGGGCCGCGCGCCAGAGCACCCGGCCCTCCCATTCGCCGGCACGCAGCAGGCGGGGGGGAACCAGGCGCCCGTCGTTCACCACGGCCGCCGCCGTCAGCGCCATCTGGAGACATGACACCCGGGTCTCGTACTGTCCGATCCCCGTCTGTCCGAGCTGGGCGGCGCCGAACTCCTCGTTGAGCTGCGCTGGCATCCGCTCCCCCGGCGCGCGCAGCGCCCCCGACACCGCGGGGAGTGACGGTGAGGCGGGCGGGACGGCGGCGTTCCCGGGCTGGGTCACTTCCGCGCCGGTGCGGGGCCAGAGGTTCCAGGGGCGTCCGAAGCCGAAGCGCCGCGTCATCTCGTCCAGGGCCCCGGGCCCCAGACGGACGGCCAGGCCGGCAAAGTAGCCGTTGCAGGAGAGCGCCAGCGCCTCTTCCAGGGCGATCGGGCCATGCGCGCCCGGGGCGGCATCCTCCGAGTGGGCATCGCTGAGCAGGTAGCGTGTCCCGGGCGCCTGCCAGACTCCGGTACAGACAAAGGGGAACCGCGCCGCCGCCCCCGCTTCCAGCGCCGCCCCCGCAGCGTACAGCTTGAACGCGGAGCCGGGCGGGTATTCCGCCATGCGCCAGTGCGGAAGCGGGAGTGCCCGACCCGCCCCGGCGGCCCCGTCCTCGTCCGAGCGGCTGACGGCCGCCAGCAGCTCGCCGGAGCCCGCGTCGAGCAGCACGACGGAGCCGGTGCGGCGGTCCAGGGCCTCGTAGGCCGCCTCCTGCAGGCGGGAGTCCAGCGTCAGGCGCAGGTTCTGCGGATGCGCCGGTTCCGGGCCGGGCAGCAGGCGACGGACCCAGGAGACGGGGACCCGGCCCCGCAGCCGCTGCTCGCCCACCGTCTCCACTCCTCCCAGGCCGGGCAACGCGAGCCGCCCGACGGTATGGAGGTAGACCTCCGGCCGCCGGTAGCGCCGCTCGCGGGAACCGGATACCGGGCCCGGAGGGAGCCCGGCCAGGCGCACACCGCGCCGGTCCAGCACCACCCCCCGCGGCGGTAGCCCGGCGCGGCGGGGGTCCACGATCCGAACGGCGCCCGGATCCGCACGCATCTTGCCGCCCTCGATCCGGACCAGATCCCGGCTCCGGAGGTAGGCCAGCCGGCGCATATCCTCGCGCCCCAGCTTCTCGCCCTTCTCCAGGTGGCGCCGGGCCCGCAGCAGGAACGGCTGATCGGCAAACGCGCCGGCATACTCCTCCGCGCGGAAGAGCGAGATTGCGCCCGCCTTCGCGGCGATCAGCAGGCCGGCGAGCGCCAGCCCCGCGGACAGCCACCCCGCATTGCGCCGCAGCCGCTCCAGGCGGGCGGCCAGCACCGGTACCGTGGAAGGCGCCGCCGCCGCCGGCTCCGGCGCCCCCGCGGCGCCCAGCATCCAGCCGAACGTCGCCAGGATGACCACCAGGGAAGTGCCGCCGCGGCTGAAAAGCGGGAACGTGACCCCGGTGAGCGGCAGGACACCCAGCACGCCCCCGGCGATGAAGAGGCCCTGGAGCGCGACCAGACCCGCCAGCGCCAGCCCCAGGGTGCGGTAAAAGAGACTCGCCCGCACCAGCGCCAGGCGCACCGCCCCTCCACATACCCCCGCCATGAGCAGCAGCAGCGCCACCACGCCGAGCCAGCCCAACTCTTCGCCCAGCGCGGCCAGCAGGTAGTCCGACTCGATGACGGGGACATCCTGCGGCAGGCCCGCACCGATGCCCACGCCCCAGAGGCCGCCGGCGCGGAAGGCCCAGAGGGCGCGGGCGAGCTGATCGCTGTAGGCAAAGGGCTGCAGCCAATCGTCCACCCGGTCCCGCCACACCGGGGGCAGCCCCAGGACGTAGCCCGCCGCCAGCGCGGCTGCCAGCAGGAGCAGCCCCGCCGCCGCCGCGCGCCCCTGTCCAGGAAGGAAGAGCAGCAGGACGACCATGCCGCAAAGGAGCAGCATAGGGCCGAAGTCCCGCATGGCCGCCACCCCGAGCAGGGTCAACCCCACGCCGAGCCCCAACCCCCGGAACCGCTCGCTCCAGATCCGGAACCCTTTGCGGAAGTCCGCTTCGTCCGGGTCCACGCCCAGATCCCGGAGGGTATCGGCGACGAAGAGGGCGAGCGCCACCTTGACCAACTCGATGGATTGGAACGGGGGCAGCCCGGGCAGCTTCAGCCAGAGGCGATGACCCTCCACCGAGCGGCCGAGCGGGGTGAAACCGGTCACGAACAGCAGCCCGGCCGCTCCCAGAGCGATCCAGTAGCGCGCTTCCCAGTGGTCGAAGAGCCATCCTTCCAGCTTCCCGGCGAAACGGCGGGCGAGCACCGCCATGCCGCCGAACAGCACCCAGGCCCCGAGCAGCATCGCCAGGTGGCTCTCCGGCCAGCCCAGGCGCCCGGGGTCTCGCGCCCGCAGGGCGAGCTCCGGCGCCAGCCGCCAGAGGAAGAGCCACCCCAGAAACCCGGGCAGCCAGAGCGCCGCCACCCAGGCCGCCGTCCACTCGCGGTCGGAGAGGCGCGGGGCAAGCGGGTGCCCCCTGGGCGTGCCCTGCTCGTCCAGCTCGCTGCCGGAGAGGCGCGGGGCGAGCCATACCCCCAGCCCCAGAACCAGGAGGAGCAGGACGACTCCCCCGGCCCACCGCCCGAACTCGAAGGCCGGCGCGAGATTCGCCAGCCGGATCCGCACCCGGCGGGGCGTTCCCCCCGTCTCCAGCGACCAGGGGTGCAGGGCCGCCCGGAGACGCGCCTCCTCAAGGGGCGGCGCACCCTGCCAGGCCGCATTCCGGATCCGGCCCGCGGCATCCACCTCCACCACCCAGCGGGCATCCACCCGCCCGCGGATCCGCACCTCCGCCAGCAGGTCCGCCGCCCGGGACGCCGCCGCCCGCAGCGCCGTTCCGGAAACCACGGCCGGCTCTTCCCGGGCGCGCTGCCGTCCCGTCCCGCCCCTGTCGCCAGGAGCTGCGACCTCACTGACCCGCACCACCCACCGCGACTCCCACGCGGGCCGCTGCCCGAGACGTACGCCCCACGCCGCCAGCGACAGGCAGAACACCGCCGTCAGCACCGGCAGCAGAAACAGCGGCGCAGGCCACCCCATACGCGGTGCGGCGCCGGCTGGCGGACGGGGGGACCGCGACCCCGGGGCCGCGAGCGGCGCCTCCGGGTTCGCCCGCCGCCGCGCCTCACTCAGTCTCATCGCCCCCTCCACCCACCCCACAAGAACCGCGCTCCTCCGAATACTCCCCCGCCGTTCGCCTCTCTCCCCCGGATGCGATGACGCCCCGCCCACCCCTCTCCCGGGGCGCGCGACCCACCCCCAGCAACCGCCGCACCCC
>SYMT01000134.1 GCA_005805375.1 Actinomycetota bacterium | reverse complement strand
GTAGTCCAGGCCCCGCCCGACAAAAAAGAAGTCGTGACACCCCAGCAGTTCCCGCGCCAGCGCCTCGACCTCCGCCTCTCGCGCGAGGATCCCGGCAGCCTGGTCCGGCAGTCGCTCCAGCCCCACCACCTGCTCTCGCTCGGCGGCGGCGGAGAGTGACCCCCGCAGGCGACCCAGGTGCAGCCCCAGGAGCGAGAGCGCCACCAGTTGGCTCGTGTAGGCTTTGGTGGACGCCACGCCGATCTCGGGGCCTGCCTGCGTGTAGAGCGCGGCGTCGGCTTCCCGGGCCAGTGTGCTGCCGACCACATTGACGACCGCCAGCGTTCTGGCTCCCGCCGCGGATGCGAGGCGCATGGCGGCCAGAGTGTCGGCCGTTTCGCCGGACTGGCTGATCAGCACCACCAGCGTCTGCGCATCCAGCACCGGGTCCCGATACCGGAATTCCGAAGCGAGATCGGCGAGCACCGGCGTGCGGAAGCGGCGCTCCCACGTCTGCGCCGCCGCCAGTCCCGCGTGGTAGGCCGTGCCACAGCCCACCAGATAGATGCGCTGCAAGGACCGCGCCCCGGCAGCGTCCAGCCCCACCTCCGGAAGTTCCACGCGCCCGTCCCGCACCCGCCCGCGCAGGGTGGCCCGCAGCGTGGTCGGCTGCTCATGGATCTCTTTCAGCATGAAATGGGGGTAGCCGCCCTTTTCCGCCGCCTCGACGTCCCACGTGATTTCCACCGGAGCGCGCTCCACGAGGGCGCCGTCCAGCCGTGTCAGCCGCACGGAATCACGGCGAATCACCGCGAGTTCGCCATCCTCGAGAATCAGCACGCGGCGGGTGTAGGGCAACAGCGCCGGAATATCGGAGGCCAGAAACGCCTCGCCCTGCGCCAGTCCTACGACCAGCGGGCTATCCTGCCGGGCCGCCAGGATCAGATCCGGCTCGTCGGCGGAAACGACCGTGAGCGCGTACGACCCGCGCACCAGCGGGAGCACCAGCCGAACCGCCGCCTCCAGATCGCCCTGGTACAGCTCCCGGATCAGGTGGGGAAGCACCTCGGTGTCCGTCTCGCTGGAGAACACGTGGCCGCGCGCTTCCAGCCCCCGCCGCAGCTCGGCGTGATTTTCAATGATCCCGTTGTGACAGACCACGATCCGTCCCGGACCATCTGCGTG
Organism: Actinomycetota bacterium; assembly: GCA_005805375.1. Lineage (GTDB taxonomy): Bacteria > Armatimonadota > SYMT01 > SYMT01 > SYMT01 > SYMT01. The sequence goes on along the minus strand of SYMT01000134.1, from coordinate 11,527 downwards.
CGGATGGGCGTTCGCGGTGGAGGGGCCCCCGTGCGTGGCCCACCGTGTGTGGGCGATCGCAGACCGCGCGTGCTCCAGTTCTTGGTGCTGCGGACCGGCCAGCAGCGCCTCCAACACCCGCAACTTGCCGGCGGACTTTACGATCTGCACGGTGTCGCGTACTGCCGCCACCCCCGCCGAGTCGTAGCCCCGGTACTCCAGCCGCCGCAACTGATCCACCACCACCGCCACCGCGGGCCGACCCCCGATGTATCCTGCAATTCCACACATCTCTTGCTCCCGTTCAGGAATTCGTCCTAGACCTGTACAGGCGCCCACGGATATCCCGTAAGAAACCGCACAGAGTTCAAGTTTCTGCCTCAAACCTCGCCTGGTCCGACTTCGCCGGCGCGCGCCTCGAACAGCACGGCCCCGGCCTCCTCCCGCACCTCCACCCGGTAGGCCGGAAACGCCGCGGCCAGCATCCGCCGGGCCTGTTCGCGCAGAGGCAGATCGGCTCCGGCATCCGTCACCAGGCGCACAGAGCGCTTGCGGCCCAGTTGCGGCAGCTCATCCACGGCATGCGCCTGGAAGCCCAACCGCCGCCCGAACAGCTTCGAATGGTCCGCTACGATCGTCAGATCGGTCGCCAGGCGGGCCATGAGGCGTTTCTGCGGGCGCTCCCGCGATTCGTCGGTGAACAGACCGCCCTCGGCCGAGACATAGTTCACGGCCAGCACACAGTGGGTGCCTGGGAAAGCATCGGGTGAGGCGTCGGCTACCTCCATCCTCGTCTCACCGGCGCCGGCCAGCCCGGCTTCCAGCCCACCCAGCGCCAGGAGCGCCCGCACCGTCTCATCGCCCGATACCGCCGCATAGTCCGGCTGGTACTCGCCGGCCAGCAGCCGCACTGAAACGCCGCGGCGTCCCGCCAGACGGGTCGCGGCGGCCACATTGGGCGTCCAGACGATCAGGTCCAGGCCCGCCCGCTCCGACAGGCAATCCGCCACATAGTAGGGGGTCGTACCTGCATCCAGGAGCAGTACGCGCAGATCATCCTGCTCCGCCAGCAGCCGCGCTACGGCCGCCGCGATGGCGATCTTCGGCTCCGCGCCCCGCCGCAGGCGGGTTCCGAACAGGGAGCCGCCCAGTAACGCCGACGAGGCGCCATCGCGGGCCGCCTCGTAGGTCCCCCGCGCCAGCTTCCGGATGCCGGCCCACCCGCACAACGCCGCCAGATCGCTGCGGAGCGTTACCTCGCTGACACCGAACTCTCGTCCCGCCAGTTCCGCCAGCTCGCTCACCGGCACGGGACGCTCCTGCTGGTTCAGGTACTCCAGCAGCCGCACCAGCCGCCCCGACCGCTCGTCCGCCACACCCCATCCCTCCGCTGCCACGCCCCGCCAAGTCTCCGGCTCCAGCCAATCGCTTTCCAATATTACCGCGATTCCTTTCGAAATCCAGGTATTTTCAAAAGGAATTCGCGGATCAAGCAAAGTTCAGATACCCTGCGGTGCCTCCAGGCTCGGGTGAGCCTCTTACAGCCTGCCGTCAGACACGGTAGACCCTCGCATTTCATCGGCGTGGACAGACAGCACGGGAACACCACGTTAGCTCTGAGGGAGGTCGTTGCGAGGGACGCATCGGCGGGGATAGAACAAGAAATGCACTATCTCTCGTTTCTACTTCTTTTACTACTGCGACACCTGGTTCGGTGGGGTGACAAACCGCCGTCTTGACGCCGGCAAGCGGAGTTACCGCCAATCCGTTTGGTGCGCCATCCCACCAAATGTGGAGTCGCACCTAATCCGTAGGTGCGCCGGCCGGAGCGCAACAACGTGGAGCGCAGGCCGGAAAACCACCTGGCGCGACGCGCCGTCCTGGCTGGTACACGGCGTCCCCAGAGCGCGGGGGAATGCGCGTCGCTGCAGCGGCTCCACGCTGACGCCCGCAATCGGAGTTGCGGGACTCCACATGGGGTGGCGCTTCCCGCCCCGCCCCATGTGGAGGCGCGGCCACTATGCTGGGCGAACGCTGCGCTGGGGAGACGTCGGAAGCCCCGCCATCGCTCAGGTCCCAAAGACAAAGACGAACACGTCCCCGCGCGGGCGATCCACAAATACCTGGAGGTAGCCGCCGGAGGTGTCTCGCTTCACTTCGTGCACCTGAAGCTGTGGGATCCGGTAGAGTTCTCGCCAGCGCAGGCGGTCCTCCGGATCGAAGTGCTGCAGGTAGAAGTCCTGCACACCCCGCTGCTCCTCCAGGGCTTCCTTCGCGGACTGTGGCTTGAGGGACCCGGTCAGTTCTCGGATGGTCGGGTCCGTGGCCTGGAAACGAAGCCACACACTTGCCCCCCCGAGCCCCCGCATTCCTGCGGCACGAAGATTCGTCACTCCCGCCGGCGGGGGCCCGCCAAAGGCGAAGCGAAATGCCTCCCTCGGTGGCTCCGCGGAAAAATCCATCTGGAACGCGGAACCTATCCGTCGGTGAAGCCAGGAGAGCACGCCCCAGGCGCCGCTCCCCAGTACCAGTAACAGTAACAGTGCGCCTCGCCGGGAATACCTGCCGAGCCTTTCCAATGCCGTTTCCTTCCAGGCCCCGATCACAGCCCAATCGCCCAGTCTCGCTGCTGGTGTGACTTACCCACCGGGAGGTGGGGCGGCACCCTATCCAGTGTAGCGGTGCCTGGGCATGGGGTCAGGCCGTACCGCCGGCTTGCCCGACCTGGACTACAAGGGCCGCGTGGTCTGAGAGACGAACTGTCGAGTCTTCGGATGCAAGGGTGAGTCCTCCGACCGCGGAGATGTATTGGGCGCTGAGGATGCGCACAGACCTGGAGGCGACAGCATGGTCAATCAGGGTGTTCCCGCATCAGCCGAGCATCAGCAGGACTCGGGATGCGCCGGGAGTTTCCGGGCCCCGCTACACTCTCCGCGAGGGCAAGAGACCTGCTTCCAGCATGCTCCCGCAACCATAGTTATCCAGCCTGAACGGTGCCGCAGGTTCCTGCTGAACTCCCGTAGGCGGCAATACTGACGGAGTCAATCCCGGCATTGCTCCAGGAAGGTCCGGGCTGCCGGGCTGAGGCATCCCGGCTGCCAGACGACGGCGAGCGTCCGGGTCGGCGCGGGGGTGAGGGGCGCCACCACCAGCCCCCGGCGAGGCTCGATCGCCAGCCGGGGCAGGAGGGCGAGCCCGAGCCCGGCTGCCACCAGTGCGAGCACTCCCTGTGGACTGCCGCTCTCGCACACGATGTTCGGTTGAAATCCCGCTCGCAGGCACGCCGCGTAGAGCGGGTGGTCCGGGTCCTGTGCCTCGTGGACCCAGACGAAGGGTTCGCGGGCAGCGGCAGAGAGCGGCGCCGGTCCACCGCGCGCGAGTGCGTGCCCTTCCGGGACGATCAGGGACAGTTCTTCGACCCGGAGTACGTGGCTCGCAAGGCCGTCCAACTCGCACGGGAACTGGATGAACCCGAGGTCCGCCTCGCCTGCCAGCACCGCCCGCGTCACAGCCAGCGAGGGGCGGAGTTCCCGCACTCGAAGCTCGATTCCCGGATGCTCGCGGCGGAAGTCGGCGAGCCAGGGGGGCAGGAGATGCTGGTCCAACGTGGGCAGCGCGCAGAGAGACAGGCGGCCCCGCTCCAGGCCCGCGACCTCCTGCACCGTGCGGATCGCGTCCGCCTCCAGCGCCAGGATCCGCTCCGCGAGGGGAAGCAGCGCGCGGCCCGCCTCGGTCAGGGTTACCCGTCGTCCTCGACGGTAGAAGAGCGGGGTGCGCAGTTCCCGTTCCAGTCGCGCGACCTGCTGAGACAGTGACGGCTGCGCGAGCTGCAAGCTCTCCGCGGCGCGGCCGAAGTGCAGTTCCCGGGCTGCACAGACGAAGGAACGAAGGAGTGTGAGTTCCATAAGCTTCAAAATCATAGTACCAGTGAATGGAAATCATAGCAAATCCGGTCTGGAACGATGGTTGCGGCCGCGGTATGCTTGCGAAGCAGTGTCGGATGTCGAGCCGGGCAGGAGATCGCGCACTCGACACTGGAACTCGGATCTCGGACTCTGTAACTGGAAACTCGCCGATGAGCAAAACGCTGTACGAGAAGATCTGGGACGGGCATGTCGCTGCGGCGCTGCCGGGTGGAGACACACTGCTCTACATTGACCGGCATCTGGTGCATGAGGTGACCAGTGCGCAGGCCTTCGACGGGCTCCGGCTGCACGGGCGGGGGGTGCGCCGGCCTGACCTGACCTTCGCCACTGCCGACCACAATGTCCCGACGGCCGGGGATCGTCTGCATGTGGAAGACCTCCTCTCCCGGACGCAGATCACCACTCTCCAGCGGAACTGCGCGGAGTTCGGCATCGAGTACTACGGCATGGAGAGCGATCGGCAGGGGATCGTGCATGTCATCGGGCCGGAACTCGGCCTGACGCTGCCGGGGCAGACCATCGTCTGTGGGGACAGTCATACCTCTACCCACGGCGCGTTCGGCAGCCTCGCGTTTGGGATCGGCACGAGTGAGGTGGAACATGTGCTCGCCACCCAGACTCTGCGCACCACGCGGAGCCGGACCTTCGCGGTGGAGGTGGAGGGCGCGCTGCCCGTGGGGGTCACCGCCAAAGACGTGATCCTGCGCGTGATCCGGGACATCGGGGCGGGGGGCGCGACCGGGCACGTGATCGAGTACCGCGGCAGCACGATCCGCTCCCTCGACATGGCGGGGCGCATGACGATCTGCAACATGTCCATTGAAGGCGGCGCCCGGGCCGGGCTCATCGCGCCGGATGACACCACGTTTGCCTATGTGGCCGAGGGCAATCGTCCCTTCGCCCCGCGGGGCGCTGCCCTCGAGGCTGCGATTGAGCGCTGGCGGACGCTGGTGACCGACGCCGGTGCTGCGTTCGACAAGACGTACAGGCTGGACGCCGCGCAGTTGCTGCCCCAGGTCACCTGGGGGACCAGTCCCGCGATGACCACCGATGTGACCGGCCGGGTGCCCCAGCCGGACGAGGTGGCGTTTGTGAACCCTCAGGACGTGGAACGCGCCATTGCCTACATGGGGCTGCGCGCCGGACAGCCGATTGAGGAGATCACGGTGGATGTGGTCTTCATCGGTTCATGTACCAACAGCCGGATCGAAGACCTGCGGGCGGCGGCGCGGATTCTGGAGGGACGCCGGGTGGCTGCCGGGGTGCAGGTGCTGGTGGTGCCCGGGTCGCACCAGGTGCAGGTCGCGGCTGAGGCCGAGGGGCTGGACCGGATCTTCACGGCCGCCGGCTGTGAGTGGCGGTACGCCGGCTGCAGCATGTGCCTCGGGATGAACCCGGACCAGTTGCGGCCGCAGCAGCGCAGTGCCAGTACCAGCAACCGGAACTTCGAGGGCCGCCAGGGTCCGGGCGGGCGCACCCATCTGGTGAGCCCGGAGATGGCCGCCGCCGCTGCGGTGGCCGGACACTTTGTGGACGTGCGGGCGCTGTAGCAGCGGAATGCAGGTAGGGGCGGGGCGTGTGGTGCGGGGGGCTACGGTTGCGTGCCGGCCTCCAGCCGATGAAGAGGAAACATGGAAGCTTTTGTGCGACATCGAGGCCGGTGCCTGCTGCTGGACCGGGCCAATGTGGATACGGACGCGATCATCCCGGCGCGGTTCCTCAAGAAGATTGACCGGGTGGGCTTCGGCGAGCTGCTCTTCATGGACGTGAAGCAAAAGGACGGCGTGCCGGTGCCGGACTTTCCGCTAAACCGCCCGGAAGCGGAGGGGGCTACCATCCTGGTGGCCCGCCAGAACTTCGGATGCGGCAGTTCACGGGAACACGCGGTCTGGGCCATCTCCCAGTGGGGATTCCGCGCGGTTGTGGCGCCCCAGGGGGGCACGTCGCCCGGGTTCGCAGACATTTTTCGGAACAACAGCTACAAGAACGGCTTCCTCCCGGTTGAGGTGAGTGAGACCTTCGCGGACCGCCTGTTTGCCGCGGGCGGGGGCGAAGTCACGGTGGACCTGGAGAAGCGGACCGTGACGGCACACCTGCCGGATGGGGACGTGACGGAGACCTTTCCGGTGCCCGACGGAGCCCGGCGGATGCTCCTCGAAGGGCTGGACGAGATCGGTCTTTCCCTCCACCACGTGGAGGCAATCACCGCCTACGAGCAGGCGCGATGGGAGCCGGGGGTAATGCAGGTCTGAGGGGAATGCTCAGGAACGAGCGCAGAGGAGTGAGAAACGAGTGGTTCCCGCACTCTTTCCTCACTCGTGTGCACTCGTTCCTTGCCTCAGGCGAGCACCTCGCGAATCACTTCACCGTGGACATCCGTCAGGCGCCGCTGGATCCCATTGTGGTACACGGTGAGGCGCTTGTGATCCAGGCCGAGGAGGTGGAGCACGGTGGCGTGGAAGTCATAGATGGTGGTCACGTGCTGCTCCGCCTTCCAGCCGAAGTCGTCGGTGGCGCCGTAGCTGACGCCGCCCCGTACCCCCGCGCCCGCCAGCCAAATGGTAAACCCGTTCGGGTTGTGGTCGCGGCCCTGACTGCCGGTCTGGTGGGTGGGCATGCGGCCGAACTCGGTGACCCAGAGCAGCAGAGTATCCGCCAGTAACCCCCGCTGGTCCAGGTCCTGGAGCAGGGCGGCGGTGGGCTGGTCCATGATCGGACAGTGACGCTCGTAGTCCGTCTTCAGGGTCTTGTGGGCGTCCCAGTTGAGCAGGCCGTCCACCTGAGAGGCGGGACCGCCGCAGTAGAGCTGCACGAACCGCACACCTCGTTCCAGCAGCCGCCGGGCCAGGATGGCGTTTCGGGCATACGCAGCCTTCAACGGATTGTCGCTGTCCGCTCCGTAGGCGCGCAGGGTCGCCGCGTTCTCCCGCGAGATGTCGGTCACATCGGGCGCGCTGAGCTGCATCCGCGCCGCCAACTCGTAGGCGGCGATGCGCGCGGTTAGATCCGTGTGACCGGGATGCTGCCGCGCGTGTTCCCGGTTCAGGGTGCCGAGAAGGCTGCGCACTGACCCTTCCTGCGCAGCGGAGGAGTTTGCCGGGGGACGCAGGTTGGCGATTGCGCGTTCGGTGTTGAAGTACGTCCCCTGGTAGGCGGCAGGCAAGAACCCGGCATTCCAGTTCGCCGGGCCGTTCGGCGGCAGCCCGCGCACATCGGGGATGGCGACAAACGCCGGCAGATCCTGGCTTTCCGTTCCAAGGGCATAGGTGACCCACGCACCCATGCTGGGGAACCCTTCGAGCACGAAACCGGTGTTCATCTGGATCAGCGCGGGCCCGTGTGTGTTCGTGCGCGCCGTCATGGCGTGCACGAACGCCATGCGATCCACGCACGCCGCCAGGTGGGGGAGCAACCCGGAAACCCACTTCCCGCACTCGCCGTGCCGGGCCCATTCCCAGGGGCTGCGCATCAGATTGCCGTTGCCGCCCTGGAACGTAACCAGCTTCTCCTGGCCCGGCATCGGTTCGCCGTGACGGCGGATCAGTTCCGGCTTGTACTCGAAGGTGTCCAGATGGCTCACCGCGCCGGGACAGAAAATCTGGATGACCCGCTTCGCCCTCGGCGCAAAGTGCGCCGCGCGGGGGGTGCTCGGGTCCTGAGTGGGTTTCGCTGCCTGCGCTCCGGCGTCCTCGGCAAGCAGGGCGGCGAGGGCAATGCTGCCGAGGCCGGTGCCGAGATTGCCCAGGAACTCCCGGCGGTCCACCCAGCGATCGGAAGTCAGCGGTCGAGAATCGAAGTGCGGCATGGGCGACTTCCCCCGGTTAGTAGTACAGGAACTCATTGGCGTTGAGCAGCACCCGCGCGAGGGCAGGCAATCCGTGTCCCCCCACCAGACGTTGGGCGCCCTCCCGTTCGGCGGCGGACGGTGGGCGGCCGAACGCAATCCGGAAGGCCCGCTCCACCTGGGCCGCGGGGTCGCTGCCGGCGTCTCGCGTGATGCGTTCCGCGAAGAAGTGCGCCTGCTGCTGCAAGAATGGTCCATTCAGGAGGCTGAGCGCCTGGAGCGGAGTGGTGGTGCTCTCGCGGCGGGGGATCCGCTGCGCCGACTCGGGGCAATCGAAACTACCGAGGAGATCATCCCGAATGCCGCGGGCAGCCTGCTGGTAGACGCTGCGGCGCCAGGTCTCGGGGCCGTACTCCTCCAGCGGTTCGTAGATCGCCACGTTCACGACCCGGTAGCGGTAGAGCAGGAAGCCGGGGCCGCCCATCCGCCGGTCCAGTTTCCCGCTCGTCTGGAGCACCGCATCCCGTACCGCCTCCGCCTCCAGCCGCCGGAGGGGCATCCGCCAGAGCAGACGATTCCCGGAGTCCTTCGCCATCCCCGCGGCGGTGGCCGCGCTCGATTGCCGGTAGGTGTAGGTGGTCACCAGCAGGCGATGCAGCGCCTTGAGCGAAAACGGCGCAGCGCCGGGAGCGACCCCGGGAACGCCGGCGTCCCGCCGGCCTCCGCCCCCGCTGAAACCTGCGGCGAGCCAATCCAGGAGTTCCGGGTGTGAAGGGCGGTCCCCGTTGCGACCGAAATCACTGGGGGTGGAGACGAGACCGCGGCCGAAGTGATAGTGCCAGATGCGGTTCACCAGCACCCGGGGCGTCAGCGGATTGCGCGCATCCGTGAGCCAGCGGGCCAGGGCGAGACGCCGCTGCGGCTCCGGTGTCGTCTCCGTTTCACCGACCCCCAGGTCCGCCGGCAGCCCGGGGATCTGGGAGAGCCCCGCGGGTGCGACCGCCTCGCCGCGCTGCATCACATCGCCGCGCCGCAGCAGATAGACCGGATCGGGGGCGGTGAACTGCCCGATGTACGCGGTGCGCGAAGGAGATACGGCGGCGACCTGCTGGCGGAGGCGATCCTGCTGGGCGGCCAACTGCGCCCGGCGCGCACGCTGCTCCGGGTTGAGAGCAGCCTGGAGGGCGGTCAGGGGGATGGACTCAGGGACGGCTGCCCGATCCCGCCCATCCGCGACGACGTGCCAGTTGTTCCCGTCGGCAGAGACCTCGATGCGATACGCGGAGGGGAGACGGTCGGTGTACTGCGGCCGTTCCTGCTGATCGCGGCTCCACACCACGCGGCTGATACGCCGCGGCTCCGGAAACTCGATTCGCACCCAGCCCCGACCCGCCTCGTTGGAAATCCAGCTCCACTCGTTCCCCACCCGGCCGTCATTCAGATGGGCGATCTGGTGGATGGCATAGCCCGGCAGCAGGGAGGACGCGGTGGCGCGGGCTCCGGCCGACGCCAGCGCCAGGTTCCGGCCGCGATCCTCGCCGTAGACCTCCAGTTCGTCGAGGCACGGTTGCCCTCCATCCTTCGTGGCCTCGATCACAAATCGCACAAAGCGCGCTTCCACGGGCGAGAAGTCGTCCACGTTCCGGCGCGCATTGACCGCCGGGCGAGGCGGGTGCGGATTCCCCTGCACGCGCAGGTGCCCGACCCGGGCCACGGCGTCCAGATCGGCCAGTTCCCCGGTCACCCCGCGGAGTGCGCGCTCAGCCTCGTCCCCGGCGCGCACCGCCGCCGCCGGAGCGGAGCCTGCCCCTGCCGGGGAAGAAAGCCCCCGCTGTGCATGTCGCACCCCGGCAAACACCGCCGCCAGCCGGTAGTAATCCGCCTGGGGGATGGGGTCAAACTTGTGATCGTGGCACCGCGCACAGCCCACGGTCAGTCCGAGAAACGCCTCCCCGGTGGTGCACACCATGTCGTCCAGATCATTGGCCCGCTGCTGGCGGGTTGCCTCGACAGTCTGGATACCCACTGTATCGTGTATGCCCGCAACGAGAAATCCCGTCGCCGGCTCGGTCTCCGGGTCTCCCTTCGCCAGCACGTCTCCGGCCAGTTGTTCCTGCAGGAAGCGGTCGAAGGGCAGATCCCGATTCAGCGCCCGGATGACGTAGTCGCGGTACGGCCAGGCATTCGGGCGGACATGATTCTGCTCGTAGCCGTGGCTCTCGCCGAAGCGCACGACATCAAGCCAGTGCCGACCCCAGCGCTCCCCATAGCCGGGCGAGGCCAAAAGCCGGTCCACCACCCGCTCATAGGCATCCGGCGATGCATCGGCCAGAAAGGCGTCCAGGGTCTCCGGAGCGGGCGGAAGGCCGGTCAGGTCGAACGTCACCCGGCGCAGTAGTTCCCGCTTCGCGGCCGGGGACGAAGGTTTCAGCCCGTTCTGCGCCAGGGTCGCGAACAAGAAGCGATCCACCGGGTTCCTGGCAAGCCGGTCGAAGGGGGTGACCGGTATCGCCGGTCGCCGGATCGGCTGGAGCGACCAGAGCGGCTCCCGCGCGGTGGCGGTGACCGAAAGTTTCTCCGCCGGGTACGGGGATCCCCCGGCGATCCACGCCGACAGGGTGCGTATCTCCCCATCGGAGAGGCGGCCGGTGGGCGGCATCTTGCCCTGCGTCACCATCCGCAGCAGGCGGTTGCGGGCCGGGGCACGTGGCTCCAGCACCCCCAGCCCGCTCGCCCGCGATGAGAGGTCCACTCCACCGCTCCGCTTCGCACTGTCGTGGCAGGACAGGCACCGGCGGGCACTGATCCCGGTTGCGGCCGCCCCCGAGCCGCCTGGAGACGTGCCGGCCCCCGCGGCCACAGCCCCCAGGGCCGCGGCAATGAGAGGGAGAAAGAGGGGGGGAAGATGCTGCATGGGAGTATGGTTCCCCATCCCACCGTTTTCGTCCTCGTCGTCGGACTCGTTCGCGATGGCGGGGGGGTAAAAACCCCGCGCCATGACACGCAGGGCGCCCAATCCAAGAGCGTCGGTATCCTGCGCGCTGTGCCGAGGCTCACGAGACCGTGTGCCGTCGGTGCCCCTGGACTATCGGCAATAGGGATCAGCCGCAGATCGGAAATCGGGAGGACGGCCCGCGGCGGTGTTGGACGCCTCCACTGTTTCCCTCCGCGGATCGTCTCTGTGACGAGGGGTCACACGCTACCGCGGCGAGGTGGCCCCTCCATTTTGCCCCGCCGCCAGCCGCGCCAGGAACTCCTCCGCACTGGCAGACGCCACCAGCGCCCGTTGCGCCTGCTGCAGGGCCTCCGCCGTGCGCATCTCCCGTACCCGGGGCTCAGCGAGGGGCGCGGCATCGTGGAACCGCGCTCGTACCCCTTCCAGCACCAGGTCCTGCATCCACAGGATCCCCTCCTGCCTGCCGACCTGGATCCCACGCTGTTCGCCGATCCGGATGCCGCGCTGTTCGCCGCGGGCATCAATCATCTCGGCCATGGTCGTTGCCATCTGGTCTACCTCTGCCTGTGCTTCCGGGAAGATGCTCCGCGCCCAGTCGCAGACCTCGGGCAACGCACGGCCCCGCCCTGAAAGGGCAGCCTCACACCAGCCTGCAGCATCGCCGTAGGTCACTCCGGCGCGGCGATGGGGCCCGCGAGGGTGCGCGGCGTGCTCCAGGGGTCCCGCCCTGTGTGGAAACGGATGGCTACCGCGGCGGACAGCCACTCCCGGGGCACGACACCGGGCGGCAGGTCCCGCTGCTGTCCGCCCAGCCAAAGTGCAATCCAATCCAGCCTACGGGTATCGCCCTGGGAACGACCCCACACCCGACACCCGACACCC
>SYMT01000133.1 GCA_005805375.1 Actinomycetota bacterium | reverse complement strand
CCGTTCAGCCGCAGATCCGGATGGGTGAAGCCGGTGATGGCGCGGAGGATCCTCAGGTTATTGGACAGCGCGACGATGCGCCCGCGGTAGGCAGACGGCGCCATCACCGTCCCGCTCAGCCCGGCGCTCCCCGCGGCCATGATCGAGCCCTGCCGCCACGAGGGAAGCGCCGGATTGCGCGCAAAATTGAAGTCCGCCACCGGCACGAGCGCCGGATCCTCGTTCACGATCGTGGACACAGGCGCCATCCCCGTGTTGTCCACGGTGACCTGCCGCTGCTGAAGCCGCTGGAACGCCTCCCCGAGGCTGGCCCGAGTGCGGCGAATGGCCGTGGTCCCGGCGGCATCAGTGACCACCTGGCGGTAGCAGGACGGATAGAGCAGCGTTTCCGTGACGCTCACGGGCGCCGCATTGGTAGCCGAAGTCGGCGCGTCGTATGTGAGCGTCACATTGGTGCCGAACGGCAGGAAGAAATACTGGTTTCGCGTGTCGTCGTACCAGACGGGGCTGTTGACGTACACCGTGTCGTCCGGAGTCGGGGCCGACGGATCGAAATTCGGGTTTGTTGTGGATGCGCCCCCGCCGACGAGCAGCGTATTCTGCACCAGCGTCGAGGGGATGCCGTTCGCCTTGACCGTGCCGACCGCCAGGCGCCGGAGCGGCACCGTGACCGTCACCGCTCCCAATGTCGCCGTGACCGACTTCAGTTCCAGGATCGGACGGCTTACCTGCACAAATCCGTACGGCTTCAGGCTGCCTACAAATTCGTAGAAGCGCTGATAGTTCGTACCACGAACCGGCTGCGGCGGGTTGCCGGGCGCGCTCGGCTCCGTGTACAGGTACGGTACGAAGATGGAATCATCGCCCGGGTTCAGGTTCGGGTTGGCCAGATCGGGGTTGGTGTTCGCCCCCAGGGTGCCTGCCAGCGCGCTCCGGCTGAAGTAGCGCGCATACTGCGCGGCTGTCTGCGTGTCGATGCCGGGGGCCAGCAACTGGGGCTGCTCGGGTGTCGGCGTGAGTTCCCGCGGCCACGTACGCTCTTCGATTGCCGACGGTGTTGCCGTGGTCAGCGGGGTATCGCTGATCCCGGCATTCGCCGGATCCAGCGGCCAGCGCCAGCGTTCATCGGTCGCCCCGGTCGGTTTCCCGTCGTCCGCTCCGCCCACGGTGAACCGTCCCAGCGCATCCAGCGCGTACAGCGTGCCCTTCTCAGTGGAGAAGATGACCAGGTCGTCGAAGCCCGTGTCCGAACTCCCCGACAGGAGCGCTCCCTGCGAATTCGTCAGCGGAGTCCCGCCCTGGAAGGCCAGCGGAGGCGTGAAGAAGACCTCCCGGTTGTTCTGGAGGTCGCGGCGGAAAGTACCCCCCGGCGGATTCACCTGCCAGCGGATCAGCGGGTCGAAACGATTGAGGGCCCCCCCCATCAACACCGGCAGACCCGGAGCCTCCAGGCAGTAGAACGTACCGTAGTTGTCCGCCACATACGTGACCCACTCGTTTACATTGAACGTGGCCCGCGCGTTGGCGATCGTGTTCTCCGACGGTCCCCCGACGGTCGCGTCGAACACGTTCGTCAATGGTGTGCGCACCACAGCCGGCGCCATCCCGTACGAGAACCCCGGCGTGGTCACACCATCCGTGGCCAGCGCCGTCATGAATCTCCAGCGCGGAGCAGGATTGTCCAGCGGCAGGATCGCCGGATCGCCGTCGCCAGCCGTGCCCTGAATGTCCGCGGACTTGGCGTTGAGGCAGATGATCTGCCCATCCGCCGTCGTCACGAACAGCAGCGGGCGCGAATCGGCCGCCGTCCCGATGTTCGCGAACGAGACTCCGGCCACCGGCGTGATGCCGGACCCGTTCCGCCCCGTCACCGGGTAGGACCACATCACGTCGCCGTGGCTCGCGTTGGTCGGATCGAACCCATTCGGGTTGAAGAAGCGATCGTTCGGCGGCGGCAGGCTCTCTCCGACCGCGGGGGGATTAGCCGGATCCGGAAAGGGTCCAGCCTCTAAGCGGTCCTTGTTGGGATTTGTGGGCGGCACCGAAAGATCCACCCGTGGACGATCCACCCGTACACAGATCACACGCGCCTGATCCCCGTTCTCTCCGGTGCCGACCACCAGGTACATCACAGTGTGTACCTCGCTGATGGTTTGCCCGCCGCTGGAGCGATACGCCGCCGGGACGCGAGCCAGAATCGGAGGCTGGACAACCACGCCGACGCCCGGATCAGTGTTGGCGACTGTTGCGGCCAACGGCTGTAGATCGCGCACCTTCAGGCCTGGAAGGCCACCCAGGCGACTACGGCGGCCGGGGTCTCCCGACGTCTGGCGCACCCACAGCGGACGCACCGTACCCCGATCGGAGGAGTTCAAAGTGGTGCTGTTTCCGGGCAGGCCATTCGCCGTCTGCGGGTAGTAGCAGTTGATCACCTGCTCGCGGGTCGTCACGGAACGGGTAACTCCCGACCCATCTTGCGAATCCACGACCGAGGGCTCGAAAGTGACCGCATAAAGGAGGTCATCGGTGACCCCGGAACTGGCGGTGCTGAGGTCCGCCGTCACCGCGCTCCACCCCTGCGGCACACCCGGGGTAAAGGACGGGCGCGGCGGGGGCGCCACCTTCCCCGCCAGGATCGGCCAGGTGTTGTCCCAGACAAGTTCCGGGTCCTGCTCGCGGTTGTCCTGAATCGTGCCGGTGGGAGGCACATCCCCGAAGTTAGGCGTGACCGTCTGCCCGCCGTTGAGCTGGAGGTCGCCCTCCCAGAACTCCGCGAAGTTCGTGTTGCCCGGGTCCAGCGTGCTGTCCCGCTGGTTGTACGCGAGGTTGCTCGATTGCTGGCCGACGCTCGATCCGAGGAGTTGAATGCCGTCGGTGCGCCAGGAATGGAAATCGGTCGCGCGGCTGGGCAGCGTCGTGAGCAGCCCAACGAACAGCAGAAGCAGGAGGATGCGCTTGAACATGGTTCGATCTACCCGGAGCGGGCTGGGCGCCTGAAATCGTAGCGACGCCGCAGTACTGGCCATCCGAAAGGTTGGACGACCCATCCGGCAGTTTTGCTCCATCACTGTCGGGGTTGGGAACTGAGCCAGCATTCCGGGCTTCCAGAGCGCATCCCTGTTCGCTGTCCCCCACCCGGTTCCCTGCCGGACATCATGCGCAGTCGCCGAACGGCGCCCCTCGGCAGAAAACCTCAGCTCTGGCGGAAGCATCACGGCGCCAAACCGGTCGGCGCCGCATGCGTAACCCGGCGCGCGCAGCGCCCGTCAAACAATGCGTGGCCGGCAATGCCGCCGGAGGGAGCAACAAGTATGCGCAGTGCGGGGATCCTTCTCTGGGCGGCGACGTCCATTCTCATGGCGGGGCTGGTCGGGTGCGGGGCTGCGAAGGAACAGGCCCGGACCGCCTCCGTGCCGCCCGCGGCGGCGCCGGCCGGCGGCAGCACCGCGGCAGCGGGCGGCGCGCTCTCTCCGACCGCCCCGGCAGCCGACACCCCCCTGTCTGCGACGGACACCGAGCGATCGGCGCTCGCCCAGCAAGGGGTGGGTCTCGAGACGCAGCAGTACACGGAACCTTCCGAAAAGGCTCCGTCGGCGGCAATGCCCACCACCGAAGACGCGGTTGCCGGTGGAGCAGCATCCTCGAACACCGGCTCGCCCGGAAGGGCCCCTGCGTTCAATGGGGTGTTCAACACGTTCGACGCGAATGAGACTGCGCCCCCGCACTTGTTCCAGCAAGGTGCCGCCCCGCCGCCCGGCGCCTCGGCGCCCCAGCCACCGCCCGCCCGGTTCGCAACCCCCTACATCGGGACCTACAAGAAACACGTCGCGCGCGCGGGCGCCGTGCCCGCACCGGCCCCGGTCTACGACGCCAACATGTACCTCTCCAGTACGTATCAGGGGGGCGCCGGCGAGCGCGACCGGGTGGAGAAGCTCATCCAGGAAGGCTTTCTCGTTGAAGGCAAGCGGGTCCGGCTGGACGCCTTCCCGCGCACCTATGCGCAGACGTTTGCGATCCCCACCCAAACGGCGCTGGCGGTCTACGCCGAACCCGAGCGGAGCAAGGTCGTGGAGCAGGGCGGGAAGACCTACCTGCAAGTGGCGATTCAGGCGCGAAAGGGAGAAGCACCCCGGCGGCCGCCGCTGAACGTGGCGCTGGTGCTGGACCTCAGCGGCTCGATGCAGGCGGAGCAGAAACTGGACTACGCCCGCAAGGCGGCCGTCGAACTGGTGGCCCGCCTGGGTCCGCAGGACCTGTTCTCCCTCGTGACTTTCGATTCGGCGGCTGTGCTGCGCTTTCCCGCCGGTCCGGTGCAGAACCGAGCCCGGATGCAGCGCCTCATCCGCGGCCTCGACGCCGGCAGCGGCACCAATATCTACGACGGCCTCCAACTCGGTTACCGGGAAGTCCGCAAGCACTCGAAGCGAGACGGAGTCAACCTGGTGCTGCTGCTCTCGGATGGGGAGGTGAACGAGGGCGTCACGGACCCCGCGCAGTTCGAGAAGCTCACCGCACAGCACGCCGATGCGGAAATCCAGACGAGTGCCGTCGGCCTGGGGATGTCGTTCAACGAAGAACTGATGTCGCGGGTGGCGCGTTCGGGCCAGGGGAACTACCATTTCATCAAGCAGAGTCAGGACACTGTGGCCGTGTTCCGCCGCGAACTGGACGACCTGACGCAGGTGGTGGCGCGTGCCGTGCGCGTCCGCATTCACCTGGCCGACGGCGTGGGGTTCCTGCGCGCGCTGGGCTCGTCGCGCCTTGGCGCCCGGGAAGTGCAGGCGGTCAAGGAGCAAGAGAAGAAGGTGGATCGCCGCGTCTATGAAGAGCTGGGGATCGGCGCCGACCGCCAACGGCAGCCCGAAGAGCCGGGCATCAAGGTCGTCATCCCCAACTTCTACCTGGGCGATAGCCACGTGGTGATGCTGGAGATCCAGGTTCCCCCGGGGCGCGGCCGGCGAAAACTGGCGGATGTTTCCATTAAGTACAAGGATCTCGCCCGGCGCACCAACGCGAAAGCCGAAACCAGCGCGGCCATCCATTACGTGCCGGATCAGGCATCCATGGTCGCTTCGGTCAATCGCAATGTGAAGAAGAACCTGCTCGGGTTCCAGACCGGTGAGGCGCTGCTGCAGGCTGCCGACCACATGGCGGCGGGTCGTCCGGCGGCCGCGGTGCGCTGCGTGGACGATCGCATGGTCGTGCTCGGCGTGGCGGCGCGTGAATGGAGCGACCGGGACCTGGATCGTGACGGCCGCCTGCTTGATCGCTACAAGACGGTGCTCCAGCAGGTCGCGAAGAATCCGCAGCTAGTCGAAGCAGGGCTGGGCGACTACCTGCGCAAATCACTGGCCTACAACGGCTACCAGATGACCCGATAGGGACCCGCTTCGCCCCGGACCAGGAGACCTCCACCGTGCCCGACCAGCTCATTACGTCCACCCCGCTCCCTCCCCGGGGCGAAGTGGTGCTCACTCCGCCGCTGGAAGATCTCGACCGCTCGGGGTGCCGCATCGAGCTGATCGGGCTGTTCCGTATCCGGATCGGCGACACGGGTCCGGGGGAAGTGTTCGATGCCATGCGCCGGTCCGGCGCCGACGGCTCCTTCAGCGAGACCCACTCGTGGCTGCGCTGGTCGCCCCGGCCCCCCGTGCTGGAGAGCGCGGACCAGGCGACCCATCGCTATGTGTTTCGGGTGCCCGCGACCGGCTGGCCCGCTGGATCGTCGCTCGGGGTGGCGCTGGACACCGCGCAGTTGGTGGACGAGTTCCTGGTGTCGCCGTCCGAGGTGCAGGCGGGACTCTCCGGGCAGATGCTGGTGCGGGCCTACCGGACGCCCGCACCCCTTTCGCTCTGGAGCGCCGGGGCAGTGGCCTTCCCGGCGGCGGCGCTGGCGATCGGGGGTATCGGCTGGGCGGTGCAGCGCCGCCGCCGCTACGGGGCGCTCGGACCGGAGCTGGCCGAACGCCTGCAGCGCATCGAGCGCGGCTGCCGCTCCGCCCGGGCATCGGCGCTGCAGGCCCGGCGGGTCGTGCCGTTCCAGCAGCCCGTGGAAGAGCAGGTGCTGGCCCTGCAAGCGGGGTCGGCGGACCTGATCCGCCAGATCCACCATCTCAGGAGCGCGCGCGGGTTCACCAGTACGCGCACGTTGGACCGGGAACTGGCCCATCTCCGCGAGCGCGTCCACACCGAGACGGACCCACTGGCCCGCCGGGAAGTTGCCCGGGCGGCAGACGAGAAGGAGAAGGCGCGAACAGTGGTGGAGGACCTGCTTCGCACCGAGGCGCAGGCTACGGCGCGCCTGGACAAGATCGAAGCCCTGCTGGAAGGCACGACCCTGGCGCTCCGCAGCGCCGGGGTCCGCGCGGTGGCGCCGGACGAGGAGCTGTGCCGCGCCCTGGGGGCCGAAGTGGACGCCGTGCATGAGGTCTCCGGCCTCCTCCGCTCCGGGGGATAGGTCCACAGAACCACAACGAAGCGTGCACAGGGCCTTGCGATGACCCCTGCGCGAAACCTCCTCTGTCACGGGCGGCACACTCACCGGGAAAGACACCGACAGGCGGCCCACGCCGCCCGCGTCGCCGCTGCCCTACAGCGCCTGAAGCTGCTCGTCTCCGCGGAAGCGCCACCCTTCCGTGGTACGGCTCCGGCACCGTGAGCCACAGCTCCCACGCGTCATCCCGCAATCCAGGGTAAGAAACCAAGCAGAACACACTGTCCCGACAGGGCGGGCCAACAGCCGGATGGTACAGGCGCAGGCATCCGTGGTACTGCCACAGATGGAATGGCCTGTTCCGCGAGCTTCCATGGAGGCGAGCCTCGCGAGGGGGGCGCTCAGTCCAGAGGTGCGCCCACGAGAGCGCAGCGGTGCGGCGCGTGATCCGGATGGGGCGCGGGAACGGGGCGCACAAAGCCGCCCAGCGACGACGGCGTCACTGCGCAAGTCTCGCCGGAGCCGCCCCAGAGCCGACGGCATCACCGCGCGGGTCTCGCCGGCCCCACCCCTGGGACTACTGCGCCACCTCGCGGGTCTCGCGGGAGTCCGAGGCGCCAGCCTCGTCCACCCGTTTCAGCGAGCACGTACCAAATGGTCTTGCCACCAACCCGGTGCCCTCTGGGCGTGGTGCCCGGCGAGACGCAGGCCCTGCGGGTGGGGCCCGCGCACCGAAGTTCCACCGGCGGCCCACTGCGGTGGAGGGCGTGGAACTCCTCAGGGAGGACGAGGCTGACGCCTCGGACTCCGGCGAAACTTGCAAGGTGGGGCGCTGGATTTGGGGGTTTTAGGGAACCAAGCAGAAGAAACTATCCCGACAGAGCTGGCCAAAAGCCGGATGTTGCGGGCGCTGCCATTCGTGGAGTTACCACAAATGGGATGGCTTTTTCTGCGAACATCCCTACCATCAGCACCATTCCGAAAGCAAATCGATTCCCGATGACGCTGGAACCAGGATCATTCCGCCAGCCCCTGCTCTCGCAGCCACACCCGCAGCGGGACATCTGCGTCGGTGGGGCTGAAATGACCGTTGCAATTCACCCCATCCCCCAGAATCTGGCGGCGAATCGGGCTGCTGCCCGGCCACAGGTGCTGGACCGTCATGTCATCCTTCGTGCGAATCCAGCGGTAGCCGTAGCCATAGAAGAGCACCTTCCGCGTGTGCTCACTCCAATTCGGTGAGGCGGTGTGCCACAGGCGGCGGTCGAAGAAGACGGCGGTGCCCGGCTTTGCCAGCACAGGGACCGCACCCTCCGGCTGTCCGGTGCCGGCGGCGGGCCGGTCCAGGGTGTCCTGCAGGTGGCTGCCGGGGATAATCCAGAAGTTGCCCCGGCCCGGCTCGCTCGTGTCCGAAAGGAAATAGGCGACTTTGAGGGAGAGCCGGGGCCGCGGATGGCTTTCCATCTCCACGTTGACCCGCCCGCTGTCCTGGTGCCAGCCGAAGGTCCGGGCCGTCGCAGCATCCCCCACCCGCTCCGCCTCGGGAAGCGGCGGTGTCACGATCAGATGGCAGTGGTAGAGGTAAATGTTCCACCCGAGGATCCCCCAGACTTTGGGCAGGATCTTCGAGTAGTCCACCAGGTCCACGTAACCGCCGTCCTCGGGCAAGAAGTTGCCGAAGAACAGTGACTTGTGAGGGTCCTGCCCCTCGCGCACCTTCCGGTCATAGATCCGATCCGTCACCGCGGTCAGCGCCGCGACCTGCGCGGGGGAGAGCGCATCCTCGACAGTGAGCGTGCCGGTTTCCTCGAAGCACCGCCGTTCTTCATCCGTCAGCGCGTATTGCAGGCAACTCGAGTCCATGCGCATCTCTCCGGGGTCGTCAGAAGGCGTCCGGCTCGGCGGCGACCGACAGCAGGTCGGCGTGGGTGTAGGAACCCAGGCTGCGGAAGTTCAGTTCGGTGTAATTCTTGATCCACCGCAGCGCAATCCGGCGCGCCTGCCGGTAGCGCTCGGCGGTGTCGGCATCCGGCTGGGGAATCTCGCCCGCGGCCATCAAGTCGAGCAGCGTCCGGAGTTCCTCATCCACCACCCGCTTCGCCAGCGCAAAGGTGTGGACCTCGCCGGTTCCGGTGTCTTTTGCGCCATGCAGGATTCGCTGGGCGACCTGGGCGACGGAGATGCGTGCGGTCGCCAGGTCCTCCATCAGGGCCGGGCGCTTTCCGGGCTTGCCGGCCAGGCTGTCAATGCCTTTGGCGCCCCGGCCCCGGAGCCACCCCTCCAGATATTCCAGCAGCATCCGCACGTTCCGGTGTGTGCCCTCGACGGTGATCGGACCTTCCGGCACCTCAATGCGAATGGGGTAGTTGTCCGGGTTCGCCATCTCCGCCGTTGGCGTCCAGCCGGACGCGCGGAGTTGCTGGAACGGGTCGGCGGCCGTTTTCATGTGGAAGATGTGCGCCACCCAGCCACGCAAGAAGCCCTGCTGCGCTTCCCATTCCTTGTCGGCACGGATGGACGCGGCGGCCTGTTGATTCACCTCCGGATCGCGGCTCGGGAGCGCCGTCGCCATGCCCCCGATGGGAACCGCGTTGTGCTTCAGGCAGACCGCCACCAGGCGCCGGAAGATGTTGGTCAGGAAGGGGGTCTGCTTGATGTCCACCCCGAACCGGTCCGGCCAGACGGAGTGCGGATCGTTCATCACGAACTCCAGCAGGCTTGCTTTGAAATCCCAGCGGGCCGCGTTCAGTCCGGCGCCGTACTCCCCGAGAGCGTGGAGGATCTCCTCCATCTGGTAGGCGGCCGGGAGCGACTCCACCAGGGCGATCGCACGGATCGTGGCGTCCCTCAGGTGCGGCGCCACCTCCTGGCTGGCGGCAAAAAAGTCGCGCCACCAGGCGGCTTCCGTGGCAGCTTCCATCTTGGGAAGGTAGAAGTAGATGCGGCGTCCGGTAGCGACATGGGCCTCACCCGCGTGGAACAGCGTGAGGCAGGCGCCCAGGATGCTGGCCGAGATCGGCTTCCCATCCACGGTCACTTCCGGCTCGTCCAGGTGCAGACCCCGTTCCCGGTGCATGAAGAAGGGAATCTCGCCCGGCTGCACCCGGTATTCCCGGTTCCGCTCCGGGTCCACATAGGAAAGGGAGCCGTCCAGCGCCTCCTTCCGATTCAACGCCGCCTGGATCGTATCCGCAAGCCGATGCCCGGCCGAATCCTCATCGTCGTCCAGGTCTCCTTCGGCGCGGGTGCCGTCGGGCCCGGGGTTCAGCGCGTTGATGAACATCGGCGTCACCCCTACGGGCCCGGAAATCTCGATCCCGGGACGCCGCAACTCTTCCGGTACCAGCGGCACCTGCCACGCGCCGGTGTTGATGTCACTCGACGGCAGGTGGCCCGGCGGCCGTCCCGCATGCGCCGCCCGCAGCACCACGCCGCGCGCCTCCCGGAGTGCGTGGAGCCGCGGGGTGAACCGGTCTTGCATCGTCAACAGGTAGGAGCAGAACTCCGGGGTGAAGAGTGACTCTGAACCGGGAAGGGGAGTGAAATGCAGACGATCGGTGGCCATGCGTGTTGCTTTCCTCGGAGCCCGGCGCCGCACCGGGGTCCGGCCGCCGGGGTGGGCCGGACCGGGAATTATAGCGCGGTGTGCGGGCGGGGCATCTTCGATCCTTGTTCTGGTGCCCTGGTGCCGTAGACGGAGAATATTGGAGACAGGGGTTCACGGAGAGGAGTCCTCCGTCATCATCGTAGAAGTATTGCCCCAGACAGGAGCGGCGGGTGACCCGGACATCCGGTCCGTCTGTTCGACTCACGCAGTGTGCCGGCGCGCCGAGCCCCGGCCGGTCGGTGCAGCGCGACGCGGACCAGGAAGGAGGAGCGCAATGCCACGGACCCGCGCAGACCAGGACGGCGTCTGGAAAGAGATCCTGGAATACTACCCCGAACGCGCCGTCGAACTCTGCTTCCCCCGCATCCACGCCCTCATTGATTGGAGCCGCGGCGTCAAGTTCCTGGACAGCGAACTCCGCCACGTGCTCCGTCGCGGCGCCATCGGCCGCCGCACCGTGG
This sequence comes from Actinomycetota bacterium, assembly GCA_005805375.1. Taxonomy (GTDB): domain Bacteria; phylum Armatimonadota; class SYMT01; order SYMT01; family SYMT01; genus SYMT01. The sequence continues at coordinate 256 of SYMT01000133.1, read as the reverse complement.
ACAAGCTGCTCCAGGTCTACCTCAAAACCGGGGAAGAGGCCTGGATCCTCCTGCACCTGGAAGTGCAGCATCGCTTCGATCGGGACTTCCCCCTGCGTCTGTTCGTCTACGCCTACCGGCTGTTCGACCGGCACAAGAAGCCGGTCATCACCCTGGCGCTCCTCGCCGACCGGGACCCGGATTGGCGGCCGCACGGGTTCGGCTGGCAGTACGGGGCGTCGGGGATGCAGCACCAGTTCGAGCACTGCAAGATCCT
>SYMT01000132.1 GCA_005805375.1 Actinomycetota bacterium | reverse complement strand
GTGCAGCCGATGCTGGACGCGGTGGTACACTACCTCCCGAGCCCGCTGGATGTCGGTGCCGTGCAGGGTGTTGACCCTCGCAGCGGGGCGCAGGTGGAACGTCGCCCCGCCGCGGACGAACCATTCAGCGCCCTCGCCTTCAAGATCATGTCCGACCCGTACGTGGGACGCCTCACTTACTTCCGGGTCTACAGTGGGCACCTGACGAAAGGGTCCTACCTGTACAACGCAACGAAGGGGAAACGGGAGCGTATCGGGCGCATCTTGCGCATGCACGCAAACCACCGCGAGGACGTGGAGGACGTTTACGCGGGAGACATCGCGGCGGCAGTGGGTTTGAGCGACACCACTACGGGCGACACTCTCTGTGTGGAACAGAATCGCGTGCTGCTGGAAGCAATCACCTTCCCACAGCCGGTGATTTCCATTGCGATCGAACCGAAGACCAAGGCCGACCAGGACAAACTCGGGCAGGCGCTCGGGCGTCTCTCGGCCGAAGACCCGACGTTCCGCGTCCACACGGATCAGGAGACGGGCCAGACGATCATCAGCGGGATGGGTGAACTGCACCTGGAGATCATCCAGGATCGGCTCACCCGCGAATTCAAGGTCGAGGCGAACGTGGGCCGTCCCCAGGTGGCCTACCGGGAGACGATCACCCGGACCGCCCGGGGTGAAGGCCGCTTCGTCCGCCAGACGGGCGGCAAGGGGCAGTTCGGGCACGTGGTCATCGAAATGGAACCGCTGGAACCGGGCGCCGGGTTCGAGTTCAAGAACAAGGTGGTCGGCGGCTCGATCCCGCGGGAATACGTTCCTGCGGTCGAGGCAGGGGTCCGGGAGGCAATGGATGGCGGGGTCGTAGCCGGGTACCCGGTCATTGACGTGCGCGTGTCGCTGCTGGACGGCAGCTACCACGAGGTGGACTCCAGCGAAATCGCCTTCAAGATCGCGGGATCAATGGCTTTCAAAGCGGTCGCGCAGCGTGCAGGCGCCGTGCTGAAAGAGCCGATCATGGCGGTCGAGGTCGTCACTCCGGAGGATTTCCTCGGCGACATCATCGGCGACCTGAACAGCCGCCGCGGCCGCATCGAAGGAATGGAACCGGCGCAGGGCGGCGCACAGGTCATCAAAGCACAGGTGCCACTGGCTGAGATGTTCGGCTACGCGACCACCGTCCGCAGTGTTTCCCAGGGTCGGGCCAGCTACAGTATGGAACCGAGCCATTACGAGGAAGTGCCGCGAAACGTGGCCGAAGAGATCGTCGCACGCGTCGGCGGACGGGTCGCGGTGTAGCATCGCGATCGGCCCGCACGAAAAGCCCCCGGTTCCCCGGGGGCTTTTTTCATTCCGGCAACTCTCTTCCGCGCGGTCCCGGGTGTGAGCAGCCCCGGCACGCGGCGCAGGATTTCCCGCTGGGCGCCGGGAACCTGAGCGTTCTGCGGCCGCACCGGGTGGCCGCGAGGAGAGAATGGGAGAAGATGTCTCTACCGCAGCTCGGCTTCATCGGCCTGGGAATCATGGGCCGTCCCATGTGCGCGAACCTGCTCAAGGCGGGCTATTCACTCACCGTCTGGAATCGCAGCCAGCCGGGGATTGATGAGGTCGTCGGGTACGGCGCGCGGGCGGGAGCCACACCCGCCGACGTGGCCGCACAGAGCGACGTGGTGATCACCATGGTCACCGACTCGCCGGACGTTCAGCGTGTGGTGCTGGGCGACGACGGCGTGATTCACGGAGCACGCCCCGGCTCCGTGGTCATTGACATGACCACGATGTCACCCTCCGTCACACGGGAAATTGCGGCGGCGCTCGGCGACAGGGGCGTGGAGATGCTGGACGCGCCGGTAAGCGGAGGCGACGTGGGGGCAAAGGCCGGCACGCTTTCGATCATGGTCGGCGGCAAAGAAGAGGTCTTCGAACGCTGCTTGCCGGTCTTCCAGGCGATGGGGAAGAACATCATCCACATCGGAGCGAACGGAGCAGGGCAGACCTGCAAGCTCTGCAACCAGATCGCAGTGGCCATCAACATGCTGGCCGGGTGTGAGGCGATCATGTTCGCCGCACGCAGCGGGATTGACCCGGGAAAGATGCTTTCGGCAATTTCCGCCGGCGCCGCCGGTTCCTGGATGCTGTCGAACCTGGCACCCCGCATCGTCAACCGCGACTTCGCGCCGGGGTTCATGATTCGTCTGGCACAGAAGGACCTCCGGCTGGTCCTGGAAGGCGCGAACGAGATGCAGCTCCCGCTGCCGGGAACCGCGCTGATGAACCAGGTCTGGCGGGCCGTTCAGGCGGACGGCGGGGATGACCTGGGGACGCAGGCGGCCATCGTCGCGATGGAGAAGTGGGCAGGCATCAAGGTCGGAGAGTAGGCACGCGGTCGGGTGCCGCCTCTGCGCGGCACCCCTCCACTTTCCGTGCGCGCCAACCCGAAACGCCCTGCAGGCATTCCATCTCCTGAGGGCGAGCGTCAGGGATTCCAGCCGACCGCGGGCCCACATACGGAAGTGAGCGTGGAGCGGCACATGGAGCAACCGGATCCCTTCCTTCTGCGCAACATCGAGCGAGGCGAGCCACGGGCGCTCGAACAGCTCGCCCGGCAGTACGCCGGGCCGGTGTATCGCTATTTGGTGCGCCTCTGCGGCGATGCAACGCTGGCGGAAGACCTGGCTCAGGACGTGGCGGTCCAACTCTGGCGGGCACTCCCGGGGAAACGATTTCCAAACGAGCGCGCGCTCCGGTCGTGGATCTATACCGTCGCCACCAACGCATTCCGCATGCACCACCGGCGCCGCAGGGTCTGCGAACTGCCTTTCGATCACGGCGCCGATCATCCGGCAGGCGAGGAAAGTGATCCGCAGCATCACACGGAGCGCGGCGACCTGATTCGCCTGGTTCGAACCGCCATAGACGAACTGCCCGACCCGGAGCGTCAGGCGCTGCTCCTGAAGGTGTTTGGACAACTCGACGTGCGGGAGGTCGCCGCGATCACCGGTGAACCGGCCGGCACGGTCAAGTGGCGGTTGTCCCGTGCGTATGCTCGTCTCCGGGAACTCCTGATTCCCGAACTCAAATCCGATGAGGAAGATCATGAGCCTTTGCAGCCCGCTTCCCGAACCGCCGAGCCGCGCTCCGGGACTCGTCGAGCGTTGGCGCTCGGCGCTGCACCGGCGGCGGTGTCCAATTTGCTCCGCCCGCGCAACCGCTGAGCGGGGCCTGCACGCTCTCTTGGAAGCCGACGCCGCCGGCGCCCTGCCGGGGGAACGGGAAGCCGTGGAACGGCTGACCCGCGCGTGGGTCGCCGCCGTCCCGGCGGCGATGCCCGGACAGCCACATCCCCAGCAGACCCTCCAGCAGAAGGCCATCGGGTGGTGTTCGCCTTCGCGCTGGTGGACGGCTTCGGCCATCGCAGCAGTCGGTGTCGGCCTGTTCGCGATCGGAGCGGCGACGGGCCCGCGGCGCGCCTTCGCTCAGGTCGCGGATGCAATGTCACGAGTCCAGGTCTTCCAGTTTCGACTGGAGGTCCCGGGCTACGGAGTCGAATACCGGGTGTGGGGCGCCCGCAGCACCGGCGCGCGTGTGGAAGAATGGGAAGGCAACCATCGCTCGCTGGTGCTGGTGGACGACGGAACCCGTCTCTGGCGCTACGATCCGGACGACAACGAGTTACGCTCGGGGACGACTCGCGTGCGGGAATTCTATCGAAAAGTCGCCGGCTTCAGTGCGGCGCGCCTGCTCCGGCAGGCGGCGCGAGGACGCCTGTTCGGCGGCGACGGATGGCTGGGAAAAGCCACCGCGCGCGAAGTGCGCCCCGTGGTCCGAGACGGCCGCCGGCAGCGCCAGATCCAGGTGGATCTCACCGACGGCTTTTTCGAGCGCATGATGATCTACGCCGACGCCGGCACCGGCCGTCTCACTCAGGCCAACCTGTACACCGACAGCCGCACTCCGCCGGCAGAGCCGTTTGCCCGTGCTTTCTTCCAGTACCCCGACCGGGTGGCGCCGGACCTCTTCCGCGCCCACTTCCCACCGGATGCCCGCGTACGACCCGGAAGTCCGGTGCAGGGACTGCACCCCTGACCGACTCGCGCCTACGGGAGTATGCCGCCGACCAGCCGCTTCAGGATGAGCCCCGCCTTTGTGCTGCGCGAGAGTGCGGGGCGCCGGGACAGGACGTCGAAGCCCTGCTCCTCAATTCGATCCAGGATCTTCTCACCGCCCCGCGTGAATATCTCCAGATCCAGCCGGAGACGGCGCGGCGCCATGTGGACGAGGGGTAGCCCGCGGGCAAAGAGCCGGCGCGCCCGGTCCACCTCAAATTGCATCAGTTCCCAGAAACTGTGGTCGAATTCCCGCCGGCCGATCTGTGCCTCGGACACGCGGAAGCGCTCCAGGTCTTCCAACGGGAGGTAGACCCGCCCCTTCTCCCAATCCACGGTTACGTCCTGCCAGAAATTAGCAAGTTGGAGGGCTGTACACGTGCAGTCGGAGAGTTGCTGGCGCTCGGCGTCCCGAAAACCGAAGAGGTAGAGTACCAGGCGCCCCACCGGGTTGGCGCTGCGAGTGCAATAGAACTCCAGGTCCCCATAGGTGGGAAACCGCTTCACAGTCTGGTCCTGTACGAAAGCGTCAAGCAGGTGGTGGAACGGCTCGGAGGGGATCTGGAATGCGTCTATGGTCTCGCGCAGGGCAACAAAGACCGGATGCCGGGGCTTGCTGGCGTAGCAGGCCTCCAACTCCCCCCGCCACCAGTCAAGTGCGCGGAGCGCCTGTGCAGTGTCAGGGATTTCATCCCCCAGGTCGTCCGACCATCGGCAGTACGCGTACACGTTGAACATATGTCGCCGCAGGTCGGACGGCAAAAACCAGGACACCACGGTAAAGTTTTCGTAGTGCGTGCGGGCCAATCGCTCGGTGTACTGCTCGGCCTCGGGGACACTGTAGGCGTGGCCCTCCGTGATCCGGTAGTAGGACGGCAGGTATTCGTAGACGCTCACGGGAACTCCCATGGGGGAATGGTCGGCGCAAAGACGGTCGGCCCGGCTCCGGGGCCTACCGGTGGTTTCGGGCTTTCCTCTCTGAATCCCTTTTTGACTGGGGACAACATCATGCGGATTCCGATCTATCAGGTGGACGTGTTCACCAAACATCTCTTCGGGGGGAACCCGGCGGCAGTGTGCCCGCTTCGCGCCTGGCTTTCGGATGACGTGCTGCAGGCGATCGCGCAGGAGAACAACCTTTCCGAGACCGCCTATTTCGTGCCGCACGGCAGCGCCTACCATCTGCGCTGGTTTACACCCGAGACCGAGGTAGATCTCTGCGGACACGCTACCCTGGCTGCAGCCCACGTATTGATCCACCACCTGATGTATCCGCACGACCGGATCGAGTTCCACACCCAGAGCGGGGCAGTCTGGGTTCGGCGCGAAGGGGACCGGCTCACGCTCGACTTTCCCAGCCGACCGCCCGAGCCGACCGTTGCGCCGCCCGCCCTCGTGGAGGCGCTGGGAGGAGATCCCATCACCGTGCTGCGGTCGCGGGACCACTTCGTCGTTTACCGTTCCGCGGACGAGATCGCGGCACTCCGTCCCGACTTCGCGCGTCTCAGCGGTCTGGAGAGCCTCGGGGTCATCGTGACGGCGCCCGGCACGGACTGCGATTTTGTCTCCCGGTTCTTCGCTCCCGATTGCGGGATCGCAGAAGATCCGGCGACCGGCTCGGCCCATTGCACGCTGATTCCGTATTGGGCCGGCCGGCTTGGGAGAACGGAGTTGCACGCACGCCAGCTTTCGGCCCGCCAGGGCGAGTTCTTCTGTCGCCTGGTGGACGACCGCGTGGCCATTTCCGGGCACGCGGTGAGCTACCTTGAGGGTGCGATCACCGTCGCGGACACGGCATGATGGTGCGGTGAGAAGCGAGTCAGCTCGTTGCACCTCTCGCTCCCCACTCTTCCCCGCTCAATCCTGAGCGCGGCGAGTTCACCACCGGGCGGATCGAAGCCGCGGCTCCCTTTCGAGCGCCGGCGCCGATGCGGTGCGGGAGAGAGTGCTCATGAGAAGGGATTTTGGGGCGCGGGGTCGAATCGAGTGCAAGAACCTGCGCGGGATCGGTCAGCGCGGCAGGCTCATCGTGAGGATCGGGGGAGTACATGCTGAATCGCCGTGATGCCATGATCGGGCTCGGCCAGATCGGGGTAGGATCGCTCGCGCTGCCGGGCCTCCTGCGGTCCACGGCGGCGGCCGCGGCCACTGGAAGCACGGGAGATGGTTTCGGCAAGGCAAAGTCCTGCATTCTCGTGTTCCTGTGGGGCGGTCCGCCCCAACAAGACATGTGGGATATGAAGCCCGACGCGCCCGACGGCATTCGCAGCCTGTTCAAGCCAATCCCCACCAACGTTCCCGGCATCACCGTTTCCGATCAGATGCCGCTCTTCGCGAAGATCACGGACAAAGTCGCGATCTTGCGGTCGGTGACTCACGGCAGCGACACTCACGAGCCGAGCGTCTATCGAATGCTCACCGGGCAAACGGATCCTGCGATGGTGATCCCGCGCAACAACCGCCGGCGCACGCACGCGCCGGGACCGGGCGCCATCGTGTCGTGCCTGAAGCCTGCGACCGGCCGCATCCCAGCCAGCGTCACCCTCCCGCGCCCAATCATGCACGACGGCATCAAGTACTCCGGGACGCACGCCGGGTGGCTGGGGGCCGAGCATGACCCGTTGGAACTCCCGGACGCCGGGTTTGTCAACGGTCGCCCGGTGTTTGACCTGGGGCTTCCGGCCGGCCTGGATGTAGAGCGCATCTCCCGGCGACGCGGGCTGCTGCATACGGTTGAGGCCACAGACCGCTGGCTGCAGCAGCACCCGGATGGCCTGGGGCTGGACGCCTACCGCGCCCGCGCATTCAGCCTCCTCGCCTCTTCGGAGGCGAAGCAGGCTTTCAACCTGGATCTCGAACCATCGGGCACCCGGGATCGCTATGGTCGGAATCACTTCGGAGAGGCGTTCCTGCTGGCACGCCGACTCATTGAGGCCGGGGCGCGGCTCGTCACCATCAACTGGATGTACTTCCGCCCGGACGGCAACCCGCTCAACCCTTGGGACAACCACGGCGGCACCGCAGCGCTTGGCTCGGTAACGGGGTACGAGATGCTCAAGGCAGAGTACTGCCTGCCGTCACTGGATCGCTCTTACTCCGCGCTGATTTCAGACCTCAACGCGCGGGGAATGCTGGAAGAGACGCTGGTCTCAATGCTGGGCGAGTTCGGGCGAACCCCGAAGATCAACGCCAACGCCGGGCGCGACCACTGGGGGGCGTGCCAGTCGGTAGTCCTGGCAGGAGGCGGAATCCGGGGAGGGCAGGTCTACGGCGCGAGCGATGCGCAGGCAGCCTATCCGACGGAGAATCCGGTCAGCCCGGAGGCGCTGCTCGCGACAATGTACCACGCACTCGGCATCGCCGCGGACACCGAGTTGCTCGATCGCGAAGCCCGGCCGCATCGCCTCGTGGACGGGGCTCCGATCACTGCCCTCTTCGCGTAGGCACAACCGGGGTTCACACACGGACCCGACCACCGGGATGGCGGGCGTGCTGCGCCGGCTCTGGGGGCTGTTCACCCAGGATTTGCAGTCCCCCGGCGCATTGGGCGTCGTCTGGCCCTCAACCTGCCCCTCGCAGGATGTGGGCCGGCACCCCTGGTTTCGCACGCCGATTTCGCGAGGTTTCTGGCGCTTCTACATCGAGCGCATCACCCCCGCCGGACGCGGGTTTCTCTGGGCGTGCTGGCTCGCGGTCTGTTTCACCGCCTGTTCCCTGGAAATCCAGGCGTACGTCTTGCTCTGTTTTGCATTTGCCTTCTGGGTGGTCGCGATTTCCGTGGCGTGGATGTTCCGTCCGCGGGTGGAAGTCCACGTCACACACGCACCGAAGGTCACTGCCGGAGGCTGGGTCCCCATAACGGTAGAGTTGATTCAGCGCGGGTCCCTGGCGGGATTGCCGGCCCGCTGCCTCCCCCACCGTCTCCCGGCCGGAGTCCGCGCCGCACCGGAGGCGGGCATTGACTTCCGGCTGAACGACGTGGGGCACCAGGTGCGCCTGGATCTCGCGCTCCATTGCGAGCGCCGCGGTGTCTACACGCTGCCCGGATTCCGGATAGAAACCGCCTTTCCATTCGGCCTCGTGTTCGCGCCCCGGGTCGCCGGCGGCCCGCGTCGCCTGCTGGTCAGCCCCCGCTTCTCACCGATCCAGGAGTTGACCGGCCTGGAGGGGCGCCGGCACCAGCCCGGGGGAGTTGCTCTGGCCGCGCGCGTGGGGGACGCGGCGGAGTACCTCGGTAATCGTGAGTATCGTGAAGGGGACAATCTCCGCACTATGGACTGGCGGGCTACCGCGCGGTTGGACCGTCCCATCGTGCGCGAGTTTCGCGACGAGTATTTCCAGCGCGTGGCGGTGGTGCTGGATAACGCGCTGCCGCGCCGGCCATCCGCCGCAGATTGCGATACATTCGAGGCGGCCATCTCGCTCTCGGCTGCAGTGTGCGAGTGCCTGTCGCGGCAGGAATGCCTGGTGGAGTTGTTTGCCACGGGGAACGCCGTGCACCATCTGACCACAGGGCGAGGACTCGGGACGTTGGATCAGGTTCTCGAACTCCTCGCGTGCGTGGACTCAGGTCACGAGGACCTCTCCACGGCGCTCGAGACAGAGTTACGCCCCTATTTGGGGCAACTCACCGCGGTGGTCTGCGTCTTTCTCGACTGGGACTTCGCCCGCAGCAAGCTGGTGGATCGGCTGTCGCGGGAGGGCGTCGCCGTGAAGGTCCTGGTGGTGCGTGCGGGCCCGACGACACTGCCGGCCGAGGAAGATCCCCGCTGCGGGGCGGAGGTGCGTCAGGTAGACCCGAGCTTGGTGGCCGCCGGGCTTGAGGTGTTGTAGCGGGGTCGCGCGTTCCCCCACGGTATGTTGGAACCGCCGAGTTGGGGCTTTCAGATGCCGGCAACGCTGTCCCAAACCCGGCGGCCGAACTCCTTACAGTACTCTGAACGAGTTCAGGAACTGCCGAACGACCGGTCCCTGACTGTCCTGTTTCGAGCTCACGGCGATCAACTGATAGAGGCGATGGCCGACCAGATAGAACCGTGCGCTGATGGTGTTCTCCGCATCCGCACCAAATTCCAGGCCGGGGTGTGCGCCAAGCTTGATTGCCTTCTCCGGCGTGGGACGGACGTTTTGCATCGAGCCCAGGAAACCCGCCTTCTCCTTCTGCAAGAGTTGTTGGGCGCCATTGCGCTTGACGACTTTTTCGGGATAGTCCGCAAACGCCAGCGTGTAAATGGCGCCCGAAACCTGGAGCCGGTAGCGGCGGACAACCACCGGCCCGTCCGCAGAGTTCAACGTGCTGGTTTTCAATTGGGGGGTGCCGGGCAGCTTCGCACTGCATTTTCCCTCCTGTGGCCGGAACTCCGCCCACCCACCCTGAGCTCCTGCAACCCCGCAGAGGAGCATCAGCCCCCATCCCACGACCCAGGCTGTCCTGGGTGCGATCCGCCGGCACGCAGCGGACCCGCCGTGATGTGTCTCCAACATGATGATTGTTTCTCCCTGTGACTGTCCACGGATCCTGCCCGCGCCCCAGTGGCCCGGGGCGATCCAGGTGGCCTACTCCGCCCCAAGAGCGCGAGTTGCCGGAATATATAGCGCGTCGGCACCACGGCTGCAAGGTGGGCGCACAAGATCTCGCCGGATACTCGCCGGAACCTGTGCCTTGCACGCCCCCACGTGGGAGAATCAGCGTGAACCGCCCATGCTTTCTCGCACGCGTCCTCCACTCGCAACGCTCCCGTGGTCGCTGACTGCGGCAGGGCTCCTCGCGCTCGCGGCGTTCGGCGACTCCCGCGGCGCGTTTGGGGCGCTGCCGTTGTTCGGGATGGCACTGGTCGCTGCGCACCTTGCGCCGGAGCGGCGCGCGGTCCAGCGACGATCGGATGCGGCGGATAGCCCCGGCGCGCCGCGGTCGCAGCTTTCCTGGGGCCTGCGCCTCGCCCTGCTTCTGGCGACGGGAATCGGGGGAGCAGGGCGGCCGCCGGTCGAGACGACGACGATTCTCCAGGCGCCTGCGATGGACTGGCTGGGACACATCGTCGCAGCCGAGTTCATCATCCTCGCGTGGTGTGGCCGTCGGGGGCTCGCAACCGGCGCCACACAGGCTTTCTTTGCAGTACTTCTCTTCCTCGCCGGCACGCACACCTACGCGGCGGGGCTGAGTCTGTGGCTGACTGCGCCCTTCCTCTGGTGCCTCGGGTTGGCGCTCCGGGGGCAGGCGCATCCCGCTGCCGGCCTCTGGCCCGCGGCGCCCCCCTGGCGCGCACTGGTGGCGGGGGCGGTTGCTCTGGCGGCGGCGTTCCTTCTGGGAGGCAGCCTGGCCGGGGCAGTCGCTCTGAACCGCGTCGCACTCAACCGGTGGGCGAACGATCTGGAACTGGGCGACGGGGCGCGGGCGCGTACCGGCCTCTCGACAGCGCCCGCGCTCGGGCGCACGTTTGGAATGCGCGGTTCCTGGGAGCGCACATTGCGCCTCCGCGGTGCTGACCTGCCGAACCACGTGCGGGCGCACGCATTTACCAGCTATCGCTTTGGCGCCTGGGGCCCGGCGCCCGACTCCCGCCGGAGAGAACCCCTGCCGGAGTGGCTGCGGCGTCCGGTTGCAGGTGCCCGCACGATTGCCGTGGAGCCTCTTGCATCGAACGATGGGGCGCTCTTTACCACGCTCGACACCGCCGCGTTGACCGTGGATCCGGACCAGGATCTCGCTTGGGATCTACGGACTGCCGGGTCGGTAGGTGCGCGCGGCGGGACGGCGGCGCCGTACGTCCTCACTCTGCGAAGCCACTCCGGGGAGCCGGGCGCCTCCATAGTGCGCGCGCTCGGACGGTTCCCAGGGAGCGAACCGGGTCCGGAATGCCTCACAGTGCCGCGCGAGCTGGATCCGCGCGTGCGCGCACTTGCACACCACATGGCACCGGCGACCGCGGGCGTTTCGCAGAAGGTGGAGGCGGTCACCGCCTACCTGTTGAAACACCACCGGTACAGCCACAGCACGAATCCCGGTTCGGGCGACCCCGTGTCCGGATTCCTCTTGATGCGCCGCGCGGCTCACTGCGAGTACTTTGCCTCGGCGTCCGCCCTGCTGCTCAGGTGCCTGGGAGTGCCCACCCGATACGTCACCGGGTACTATGCGCACGAGGAAACCGGGGTGGACACCGTCGTGGTGCGCGGACGCGACGCCCACGCCTGGGCCGAAGCCTGGACCGGAGCCACCGGCTGGATTACGGTCGAGGCCACCCCAGCATCGGGCCTGCCGTCAGAACTGGAGGGCCCGCCGCCGTGGCACATCCGGGTGTGGGAGCAGAGTCTGGACAGCCTGTCGCGCACCATCGGGTGGGTGCGGGAACGCTCCTGGCGCGCACTGCTGTCCGCGCTGGCACTGGCAGTGATCCTCGCTGGCCTGCGAGAGATACGCGCCCGCAGCGCAAGGCGCCGGCGGGCTCCGTACCGGAGCGCAGAGACTGAACTTACCCCTGTAGCGCATCGGTTCGAAGCACTGTTGGGCCGGTGCGGACACCCCTGCCCGCCGTACCTCCCCTGGTCTGAGCACGTTCAGGCGCTGGATGATCCCCTGGGAGGAGCATCCGCACTGAATCTGCCCCGCGTCCGGGAATTTGTCGCGGTATATTCGGCGGCACGCTTTGGGCGGGCCGAACCGGAATCCGTGCGCCGGCTCCACGAACTGCTGGCGGAAATGGAGAGCGCCCGCCCGCACCCCGCTCGTCCCCAGTAGCTTTGGGATGAGATGGAATCGAGGAGGAACTCCAGGGACTTCCGACACAATACAACACCAATAGGTAGGGTCTCCACGTTATTCGCGAGGGTACACATGGAAGAGTCGCACGTAGATGCAGCCGCACGCCTGTTGGGCGCTAATGATCTGGACGCGGCATTTCCCCGGCTGCAGCAGGCGCTGGTACAGGATCCCGCAAACCCACGAGCCCACGTGCTGCGTGGTGTGTATGAGGCAAGGCGGGGCAACCTCCCCGGCGCAGTGAACGCCATTGAACACGCGGCCCGCCTCCAGCCGAATGATGCCGGCATCCAGTACAACCTGGCGCTGGTGCTGGCCCAGTCGCAGCGTGCGACCGAAGCCCGGCAGGCCGCGGAGCGCGCGCTCGCCGTCAATCCGTCACAGGGAGGCGCCAGGGATCTCCTTGAGCGGCTCGGAGGAGCCGCAACCCCACAGCCACCGGCTGCGCCGGCTGCCTGGGCGCCCGCTCCAGCTTCGCCTGCTCCCGCCTGGGCGACGCCCTCGAGCGCGCCCACTCCGCCGCCTCTCCCGGTTTACCCGGTTTCTCCCAGCCCGGTTCCCACAGGGATCCCGAACCAGACGGCCACTGCTGGCGGGCAGCCCGACTCTTCCGGCCTCCGACTGCCTACCGGATGGCCGGGAGCGCAGACCGGCGATCCGGCGTCGTCCGGCCTCCGGGTCCCGCCCCCCACCGACCTGGTCGAAGGGCCGCTCCCGGCCGTTGGGCTGCGCGTCGCGCGCGGGCTCGGATGGGGGCCGCTCTACGGGCAGTGGTGGACTCTCTGGTCCACCATCTCGTTGTTTCTCTGGAGTGGCGGCAATCCGCGCGGCAATATCATCCTTTACGTTGTCATTCTCGCCGTCTTCAACGCCTTCTTCGGCGCGATCACCGGCCTCATCATTGCGGTGGTCGGGAACAGACAGCAGGAGATCTCCTCGCGGATCGGGATTGGCGTCGGGCTCTGCATGTGCTTGCTGCGGGCAGTCATTTTCCAGAGCGGCTTCCAGTTGTTCAACCTCCTTTTCTACTTCGTCACGGGCCGGTATGTCGGGACTGGCCTCCATGAGCGCGTGATGAAACCACTCACGTCATGATCTGCACGGCCTGCGGCAAATCAAACCTGCCGGGGGGTGTCCGCTGCCTCTACTGTGGCGGTCGGTTCCCGGCCACCCCCGACTTCGATCTGGACGCAGGCAGTCCGGGTGCATCGCACTCCACCACCGGCGCCGCACCGTCTCCGACGAGCCCGAGACGGGCGCTTCCCTCGGGTGTCGTCGGCCTGATTGTGCTTGTGCTCCTCAAAGGGAAGTCGCTGCTGACGCTCCTGAAGATCGGCCCACTGCTGACCACATTCGGCACGATGTTCCTCTGGATCCAGGTCGAGTCGCAACTCTACGGCTGGCGGGTGGCGGTCGGGCTGGCGCTCTGCATCTTTGTGCACGAACTGGGCCACGTGTGGATGAATCGGCGGCACGGCATCCCGTCCAGCGCCCCGATGTTCATCCCTTTCCTGGGAGCATTGATCACGGTACGGCACTTTCCAGCAAACCCGACGGTCGAGTCGGAGTCCGCAGCGGGCGGGCCGGGCGCCGGGCTCCTGGCGTCAGTCGCCTGCCTCGTACTCGCCGCCTGGACCGGCGATTCCTTCTTCACCGGGTTGGCAGCCCTGAGCTTCGGGATCAACCTGTTCAACCTGCTGCCGTTCTGGACACTCGACGGCGCCCGCATCGGGACGGCACTGGGGCCGCGGAATTGGGACGTGCTTCTCGGCGCGCTACTACTCATCCTGCTGAAGGCGCCCCTCACAGCCCTCTGGCCCATCTTCATTGTGATGGTCATCGTGCGCCTGGGACGGCCCGCGATCGGCCGGCACAATCTCGCCGCACCCGTTGATCGGTGGCGGATGACCGCGGTGTATTTATTCCTCTGCCTCAGTCTCGCCGGCGGCCTGGAAGCGAGCCGAGGAGGGTTGGAGGTCATTGTGGCGGAGCGGGTTGCGGCACGTCGTCAACAGACGTCCGCAGCGACTCCGGGGCGTCGCCCTGACAAAGATACTAGCGAAGATCCGGCAGAGCGCGATCCCGCTGCCGACGCGTCGCGCCGCAGCGCAACGGACCGAAGCAAGGGGCAGTCGCCGGCCTGGGCCGCGGCGGCCCCCTTGCTCCGATACGCCGTGCTGGCGGTGGGCAGCCTGTTTCTCTGCCTCGCCTGGCTCGGCGTCGGAGCGCTCCTGGCACGCGCCGCCGGAGAGCCCTTCGGTACACGCGGGTGGCTCTTTGCCGGCGGAATGTCCAGCGCAACACTGGCGGCGGCCAGCGCCGGAGTGTGGATTGCGAGGGCCGTCCCCGGCCTCCCAGCCAACCCGTTCCCACTCCTGGGCGGGCTGGCGGCCGCACTGGGCGCCGGACTGCTGTACGCGGCGATCCAGGCCGATCGTCCCCGGAATCAGGAAGCCCCGTCCCCGCGGGCACGGTACACCTGGCGGTGTCTGGCGTGGGCCGCGGCGGGGGCACTGGCGGGTGCGTACGCGTGGGACGAACCGAGTCTGGTGGCGACGGTAGCGTGCGTGACCATCGTCTTCTATAGCCGGCGGCCGTGGCTGGCGCCGGCGGTCCTGGGTTCGCTCTGGAACAAGCTGGGTAACGCGGACCGCACCATTCGCTTGCGCCGGCGAGCCATCGCCATGCGTCCCGATCCGGACACCGCCGCGGTCCTCTGGCAGGAGATCGCCCGGAATGAACTGGAACTGGGACACGGAGGTGCAGCGCTCACCGCCATCGAAGCCTCGGACGCAATCTCCCCGCGCGCTGCGAGCGGAAGTGCGGCAGTCCTGGCGGCACAGGCCCTCCGGGTGGAGGCGCTCCTGCTTACCGACCGCCCCGATGATGCCCTTGCACAGTGCGAACTGCTGCTGCGAGGGCCGGAACCGGACCGCAATCGAGAGGCGCGCGTACTCCTGGCCCACCTGCTGCTCGCGTCCCTCGCATCGGTCCGCGGGTGGCCCGATGAGATGCGGGCGCAAGCTGAGGTGGTGCTCAATGCACTGCATGGGCACGCTGACGGGGGGCTCAGGGTCATGACGGCGACTGCACGGCGGCTGCGCGGTGAGGCCCTGTTGGAGTCCGGGCAGGCGGATGCCGCGGCGGTGGAAGTGGAACGGGCCCGGGCCTACGGTCTATCTCCGGCGGACGAGCGAGGTCACGCCATCCTGGCTGCACGTATCCGGCTGATCCGGGGGGAACCAGCCGAGGCCGCGCGCGAGCTCCGGGCCGTGGTTGACCGCACCCCCGGACACTGTGCCGCGCGATTCTGGCTCGCCGCTGCATTGCACGCGGCGGGTCGCCGCGATGAAGCCCTGCAACTCTGGGGTCTGCTCGCACGGGAGGCCCCCGGAGACCATTGGGCACGCCGCGCCCGTCAGGCATCGACCGGTGTTCCCCCAGCCTGATCGCTCTGTCCCGACCGGTGATGGGTCACGCCGCTGGTTCCGCACGGGAGTTGTGCCCGTCCCTCCTCGCCAAACCCTGTGCGCCGGGACCGTGACAGAGCCAGCACCGTTTTCGGTTATTTCTCTCATGCGCATGAGAGAGATATGAGAGCGTCAGGTAGTATCCTATCAGTGCTGGGTTGCTAACGTTCTCGTCTGTCTGAATAGCCGGCGCGCCCGTGTGTGTCCACAACTGAACATGCCGCCTCGGAATTGTGTTTTCCATTGCCACGTCAGTTCTTACTCGTTGATGCGCAGTGTTCGTCCAGACCGGGGGAGTGTGGAGCCTCTTCCCTGGCCTGGACGGCCGCGGGTGATGCGCTGCGCTTCGCATCCGCGCCGGCGCCCGCACTTGACCCAACCCGGGAAGGAAGATCCTCGCCCGGAGTCGCATTCTCCTCATGAATCCTTACCCGGCGCTGAAGAACGCAGCCGGGCCCGAGATCAGGGAGACGCCGGTGGGAATCCAGATTCTGGTGATGATGGGGCTGGCAACGCTGGCCTGTGCCGTGGCAACGGTAGCCGCGGAGGACCGCCGGCGACCACACGTGTTGGCACGGGGAATCTACGGCGGTGTGCCCACCCAACTCTTCGACCGGGGGAAGACCCTGGAAGATTTCGGCGTCAATGCGATCTGGATGGGGGCGGGCGGCCTGTCCGAAGAGCGCATTGCCCTCCTGCGCAAGCACGGTGCACGGGTGTATGCCGAGTTCAACACGATGCATGACGCCGCGTACCTGAAGGAGCATCCGGATGCCGCCCCGGTGGGGACAGACGGCAAGGTCTCCCCTCCCCCGGATGGGTGGCAGGGTGTATGCCCGACCCACGCCGCCTACCGCCGGTACCGGATGGACGCATTCCGCAACGCGCTCACTGACTTCGACATTGACGGCATTTGGCTGGATTACCATCACAGCCACGCTGCCTGGGAGCAGGCAGTGCCGAACATGCCGGACACATGCTTCTGCGGTCGCTGCCTCATGATGTTTCAGCGGGAAGCGGGAGTGCCGCTGCCTGACGGTACCGGCGCGGAGCGGGCCGCCTACATCCTGAAGAGCAAGAAGGCGGAGTGGGTGCGCTGGCGCTGCGGCGTCTTCACCGACTGGGTCCGCGAGTTTCGGGAGATTCTAGATAAGGCGCGGCCTCAGGCCCTGCTAGGAACCTTTCATTGCCCGTGGTCGGACGCAGACTATGCCGGCGCGCGCCTCGAGAAGCTGAACATTGATCTGAAGGCCCAGGCGAAGTATCTGGATGTCTTCAGCATCATGCCCTACCATGCTCGTTTCGGGCATCACACGGACCCGGAGTGGATCTACCGCCAGGCCCGGTGGCTGGGAGAATACCTCGGCATCACGGGGAAGCCGGGTGAGCGCCACAAGATCTGGCCGATCGTCCAGCTTTCCGATTGGGGGGAAAACGTGCCGACCGACCAGGTGCGTTCCGTGTTGGACTACGGAACGCGAGCGCCGTCGTCGGGGGTCATGATCTTTGCGTGGGGCCGGCTCCACGAAAGCTGGGAGAAGGTCGAGGAGATGGGACGATTCTACCGTTCCATCCGCTAGTCCGGAGGCTGCGTTAGCCGCGGGAAGGAAAGAGGAGAAGAATGTCGCTCTTCAAGCGTCGAGATGCGCGTACCGCAGGACGGGACAGCGTCACGCGGCGGTTCCTGGTCGGGGGGATCGGCGCCGTCGCCGCCGGCCTGTTCCCCCGGCGGGCTGGTGCGGCGGACCGGGGCGAAGCACGTACGGTCGCCCTCCAGGGCGACGGGAACCAGCCTGTTGATCCCCGCACCCTGTGGGAGGGCGGCCTGGAGCGGCTTGCCGGCCGTTACGTGTTCCACCAGATCGCGAGCCCCGGCGGCCTGTGGGAGCACACCGATCGGAAAGACGGCACGCGGACGCAGCGCCAGGTCTCGATCAATGAAATCCCCGCCGATTTCCGGGAGAAGCTCCAGAAGGCCGAACTGATCATTTCGGACCTGAAGCTCCCCACAATGGTTCAGGGGGACGCCCGGAAAAGTCCCAGCGGACGCGGTGTCCTTCGCTTCTACGCGGAAACAAGCCCCGGCCGGCTGCAGGTCAGGAACATCCCCGGTGCTTCCCTGGATGAGCAGGGCTCTCTGAACTTCGACGGTCCGGTCACCTACAGGCTGGAGCACCAGAGCCACTCCAATCCCTCCGTGGGCGGCGTGCTCATCGTCCGGCAGAACTCTGAACGGACGTGGGGGGCGGCCACACTGGACTTTGCGGACCTCAACGCCACCGCCCTCCCCGCCAAGGACAAGCCGGACACCGACCCGGCGACGATCCTGGCAAACGTGCGTGTGCTGCGGAGTGCCGTCGAGGCGTTTGCTTTCGTCGAATGGACGGTGCAGGACGCCGACCCCCCCAGGAAGTACCTGGGCTCCGTGCGATTGGCGAAGGTCGGCGTACTCACGCAGGCGCCGGAGAAGAGCGCGTAGCCGGCACCGGGGCCGGAAACAAGAGGCGGCAGGAAGAGATGCAGGTGCGAAGTCGCGCGATGTGGGGGCTATTGCTTCTGCTGGTCACACCGATCGTGGGAGTCGAGGCGGAACGCGAGTCCGCGCCCCACGGCGCGCGGCCGAACATCGTGCTGGTGTTGGCCGACGATCTGGGGTATTCGGATGTAGGCTGCTACGGCAGCGAGATCCGGACGCCGAATCTCGATCGGCTCGCGGCAGAGGGAGTGCGGTTCACGCAGTTTTACAACGCGGCACGCTGCTGTCCGACTCGCGCTTCCCTGCTGACCGGGCTCTATCCGCATCGCGCCGGCGTAGGGCACATGCTGCAAGCCTGGCATCCGCCGGGCTATACCGCCGGGTTGACCGAACAGAGCGCCACCTTTGCCGAACTTCTCCAGTCTGCCGGCTACCGCACCTACCACGTCGGCAAGTGGCACGTGGGAGGTGTCGGCGCGACAGTGGGGCGGAACCATCCTCTCAACCGCGGGTTTGATCGTGCGTACGGGACAGGCGGCGGCGGTAGCTTCTTCCGACCCGACCCGCTCTATTTGAACCGCACGCCGGTCCGCCCCGGCCCGGGCTACTACACGACCGATGCCTTCTCGACACAGGCCGTGGAGTTCCTGGAGGAGCATTACCGCGAGCAGCAGGATCGTCCTTTCCTGCTTCACCTCTGCTACACCGCGCCCCATTTTCCGCTGCACGCCCGGGCCGAAGACATCGCCCGCTATGTGACCCGCTATCGGGACGGATGGGATGCACTCCGTGAGCGGCGATTTGCCCGCCAGCGGGAACTCGGGTTGCTCAACACGAATTGGCGCCTCTCCCCTCGCGACCCCATCGCGCGGCCCTGGTCCGAAGTCACCGACCGGGATGAATGGGACCTCCGTTACGCCGTACACGCAGCGATGGTGGACTCTATGGACCAGGGAATCGGTCGCGTGTTGGAGACCCTGCGGCGACAGAAGGCGGAGCGGAATACCCTGGTGCTGTTCCTCTCCGACAACGGCGCCAGCGCCGAAGCCCTCGACTCCTGGCCGAACCCGGCGCGTGGACACCGTCCCGGCTCCCTGGTGGGTGCGGCGGACTCCCATCGCTGTCTCGAGATCGGGTGGGCCAACGCGGCAAACACACCCTTCCGGGAAAACAAGATGTGGGCGCACGAGGGAGGCATCGCTACCCCGCTGATTGCCCGGTGGCCGGCCGGAATACGCGGCAAGGGCGTGGTGAATCGCAGCGTGGGACATGTGCTCGATCTGGCGCCGACCTTCCTCGACCTGGCGGGGATCGAGTACCCTGCCACGTTCCGGAACCGCACACTGCACCCACTGGAAGGGATCAGCCTCACTCCGGCTCTGCGCGGGGCCACTCTTCCCGCACGTGAACTGGGATGGGAACACGAAGGAAATCGCGCCTACCGCGCCGGTGACTGGAAGATTGTCGCGCCGGTCCGGGGCGAGTGGGAACTGTACGACCTCAAAGCCGATCGGACCGAGACACGCAATCTGGCTGCGCGGCACCCGGAACGAGTCCGGGATCTGGCCTCACGCTGGCAGGCCTGGGCGGATCGCATCGGCGTTGTGCCCTGGGACACGCTGCCGGGCGCCAACTACCGGCCCGCGCCGGGCTATCGGAAGAAGTCGGAGTCAGTGCGGTAGCCGGGACAGACGGGCAAGCCGGAACACCCGTTTATCCCGGCAACGCTCCTGCGCGAGCAGGGCAACACTACAGTGTGACGAGCACTCGATCCCCCTCCACACGCACCGGATAGCGCCGCAGGCGCCGCCGCGGATCCGCAAGCGCCTGCCCGGTCAGGAGGTCGAACTCCCAACCATGCCACGGGCAGGCGAGAATCTCCCCTTCTCGTCCCCAGCAGAACTCCCCCGGGAGGGAAGGGAGAGTGGTGCCACCCACTCGCCCCCGGCACACCGGGGCCAACTCGTGTTGGCAGACATTGAGCACAGCCACAATCTCACCCTGCACATTGAAGAGCCCGAGGGAACGGCCGGCCACCTCCACCAGCTTGCGCGCCCCCACAGGCAGTTCATCCGGAGAAGCGACCACGTACTCCACGGCCCCGCCGGTCCCCACACTCTCCATCACTCCACTCCCGCGCTCTTGCCATCCCGGGGACACAACACCTTCGGCAGGCCCATCAGGAGGACTGGCCCAGCCGAGCCCGCATTTCGTTCAACTGACGTTCCATTTCGCGCAGTTGGGCTTCTGCGGCGACGCGCTGTGCGGCTTCTTCCCGCGCTTGGGTCTCGGCAGCAGCGCACCGAGCGGCTTCTTCCGCGGCCCGTGCTTCCGCCGCGGCCCGCTGCGCGGCTTCTTCCGCAGCCCGCGCTTCCGCCACGACCCGCTGTCCGGCTTCTTCCGCAGCCCGCGCTTCCGCCGCGGCACGGTCCGACTCGGCCATCTGCCTGCGATCATGGGCTTCGCGACTGCGAGCCTCCGCATCCGCGCGAAACTCCGACTCCTGCTCGGTCCGCTCCTCGGGGGTGAGGACGAGATTGCCATCGGCATCCGCGAAGCGCACCCACTCCCGGGTGAAGCCACGATAGGTGCCTTCCCAGCGGACCAGATAGAGACCCAGCGAGGCGAGCCAGTACCGCCCCTGCGCGTCGGGGCGCAACTCGGCGAACTGCCCCGCCACCCGGTGGAAGACTCGCAGGCGACCATCCACCGGATCGTAGAGCACGTAGTCCTGCACCCCCCACTCGTGCTCGTAGATCCGGCGCTTCTCGCCGAAGTCCCGCGCCTCCGTGCCGTCGGAGAGCAGTTCCAGCACGAAGGACGGCAGCCTTCCCCCCTGTTCCCAGCGTACCCAGCTCCGGCGCAACTCGGGGGTCGTGTTCGGGACGACAAACAAGTCCGGGCTCAGCTTTTTCGGAAGCAGCGGGTACGCCGGCGGCACCGGTTCGTAATAGACGAAGTTGCTGGCGCCGATGGAGGATTCCCGGCCGTGGCGGGTCAGGTAGAGAGTACCCAGCAGGAGTTCGACCTGCATGAGCGCATCCCAACTGTCCGTCGGCTCGTCGTCGTCATACGGCAGATCATACTGGGTGGGCAGTTTCAGCGGGGGCGGGGCGACGGGAAAGGACATTGCGGGTCTCCACAGCACAGCCGATCCGGCAAATTCTACCACAGGCGCTGAGATCCCGCGTTTCCCTCCCCGTACGCCTGCTGCGAAATCAGAACCTCCGGAACCCAATCCGATGCCGGCGTAGCCGGCGCCGATCAATCGGAATGTGTCTCGCACAGAGATGACTTTGTCCGCTCCGGCAACCGGTAGAGTTCGCGGGCAGTTTCACTCATTACCCGGTCGCGGAGCGCCGGGGGGAGCGCGCGGGCGGCGAAGTCAGGGGTATCGCCGTCCCAATGCGGGAAATCGGTCGAGAACATCAGCATTCGACCCGCATCGAACATTCCCAGGATCTGGTGCAGATGCACGCCGTTCGGCGGCTCCTCCACCGGCTGCGTCGTGAGCAGGACGTGGTCGGCGACGATCTCGCTGGGCGGACGGTCCACCCAGGGAGTCGTCTGGCGCAGCGCCTTCCAGTTCTTGTCGAACCGCCACAGAAGGGGAGGCAGCCACGACACCCCCCCTTCCACAAGCACAAAGCGCAGCGCCGGAAACTTCGCGAACACCCCCTCGGTGACCAGGCTGATGAGGTGCGCCAGATAGCTCCCCACCAACCCGGTGTGCCACTCGAAATAGGTAGTCGGATACCCGGCAGCCGTCGGCGCGCCGGAGATGCCCACTCCCTCGGAGCCGGGGTGAATGGCTACGGGGAGATTGCATTCGACTGCGGCTTCGTAGATCGGATGGTAAAACCGCTGCCCGTACGGGATACGCGCGCCACTCGGCATCATCACCTGAACGAATCCGGGATGCCCGGCCCACCGCCGAATCTCGCGTGCGGCCAGAGCCGGGTCGGCTGGTGACACGGTGAGTGAAGACCGAAGCCGCCCGTCCGCCGGCAACCAGTCCGCCGCTACGATGTCGTTCTCAGCCGCCACGTAGGCCGCCGCGTAGTCAGGGTCCGGCGACAGTCCGATGTGCAGGTTGCCCCCGGTCAGGATGCCGAATTCGATACCGTACACGTCCAGAAAGTACTGCCCCAGCGTTTCCGGGCTGCCTTCGATCCGGCGTCCGTCTCCCAGACGGGTGTCGGATCGCATCACTCCGTTCGGGTTCCAGTACCCGAGGTGTCCCGGACCCCGGCTGCCGGACAGGAAGCGACTCCGGTAGGGTTCCCGCAGAAAATCGGTCATGCGCCGGGAGTCGAGCACCTGGTGGATGTCCGTATCAATCACTCCCTGCGGGCTCGCGTCTGCGTTCATGCCCGCGTCTCCTGAGCCGCGAGCGACGTCTGCGCGAGAAGGTAGGTACGCACGATGTCCGCAATCAGCGCCACGTCATGGCGGGCGGCAGACAGGGGTGTGTGCGGATCTGCACCCGATCGGATGCACGCGTGGAAATGGCGCAACTCCCGTACGAATGGGCTGTCCCACGCTACCGCCGGCTGGTGAGCGACCGGATGCCCCTCTGCGTCCAGGTCCTGGACCGAAACCGTGGAGAGTATGCCCCGGGCGAAGCCGGTCGGGTACGAGAGCAGCACACGGCCGTCGTCGCAGCACACCTCCAGGGTCTCCTTGAAGTCACGCACTGAGCGCAATTCCACCCATGTGACGGCACTCCGGGCGCCGCCCTCAAGCTCCAGCAGAGCGTTGATGCCCCATCCCTCGTTCCACAGTTCTGTGTGGAGCACACGCTTCGCCGGACCCGCCAGATGGCGCAGTCCGTACAGATCGTGGATCACACTACCCGCCAGCCGGAAGAACGCCCCCTCCACCGCCGGAGCCACGTCCCCGATGGCCTGACGTAGCTCCGCCGCACGCGCGACGCGAGAAGCCTCCCGTGCAGCGTCGGGCAGATCCGCCGCCCGGTGCAGCCGGAACTGCGCAAGATGGTGGCTGTTGTCCGTGTGGTAGTGATGGATCTGCACGAACCGGACGGTCTTCAGTCGCCGGACTGCGGCCAGCGCCAGTTCAAACGCAGGATCGTACACCTTCATGTATCCCGCCAGGCCGACTGTTCTCGCCGCCTGCTGCGCCTCCACGAGCGCATCGGCCGCCTCAACCGAGAAGCAGACCGGTTTTTCGATGAAAACGTGCTTTCCGGCCGCGAATGCGTCCAGTGCTACCCTGGTCTTCGGGTCCGTGTGGCACAGCACCACCGCTTCCACATCGGCTGCGAGGACGTCCCGGTAGTCGCTCACGGCGCGCGGCACATGAAAGTGCTCCGCCACTGCTCGAGCGAGCCCCGCGGAGGCATCGCAGACGACCTCCACCGAGAACTCCTCCCGCAGTGCGGCAAGATTCGGCAGGTGCTGGACCTGTGCAATCGCACCGCACCCGATGATACCCAGACGTACCGGCCGCATCGTCCCTCATTCTCCTACACGGTCGGCCCGAGGCGCGGCGCCAGAGCGTTCCAGAGATCCACCATGTCGTACATCCGGGTCATGGTTTCGCGCAGCGCTTCCCAGATTTCCTCCCGGACCACAGACATCTCCGGCTCAGAAACACCGTCCGCAAGCCGCTCCGCGCTGAGGCGCTGGCCGTCCGCGCCGGCACAAGCCGCCCGCGCGAGCGCGTCGGCGGCGGCGAGCCGGACAGCCAGTTCGGTGATGGGGGTCTCGGTGTCGGTCTCTGTATCGTAGGCGCTCGAGGGCATGAACCGGGTGGGCAGGCGCGTGCCGTCCGGGCTCCGCATGGTGTGCGTCGGCTGCACATGCGGCGTCACGGAGAGGTACATGATGAGTGGTTCGTCGCCCAGGCAGCGCACCTGGTGAATCTGATCCACCAGGGCCACGCACAACTGGCCCGGTCCCAACTCCCGTTCGCCGCCGTCAATCTCGAAGACACAACGGCCCTGCAGGATCAGAAAGATCTCGTGCCCCAGGTCATGACTATGAAGCGCCGCCACTTGACCCGGTTCCATGCGCAGGAAGCGGGCACGGATCTGCGGGGTGACCAGCAAATTGCGGATGTCGTGGCGGAAGTCGTAGACGGCAAAACTCACAGGAAGGGTCCTTCCACCGGTGTGGACGAAGCGTGCCGACTGGGGGTGAGGGGAGGCCTCTGCGCGGGCACTCGCACGGTGCCGGGACCACGCGCGCCGAGTGGAAGTTCACTCCCACAACCCGATCTCCCTTCCGCTCTAGCGCCGCGGAACGACCGCTGTCGGCGCTGCATCACAGTGTGTGGCTCGGGCGGGGGGCGTCGCGTAGACGCCCTGGTAAACTGCGATTCGCGTGAAGGATTCCTTCGGACCGGGCTACAAACGACTCGGCAGTACTTGAATCACGGGGGCGGACACTATGGATCGGCGTGAACTACTTCTGGGAGGATTCGCCAGCGCCGTGGCGGCGGGGGCGGTCGCACAGGGCGGAGGCACCGGCGTCCCGCAGGCCGCGGGCCCGCAGGCGGGACAGGCGGCGCTGGAGTGGGACTACGATGTGCTGCTCCAGGGCGGACGGGTGCTTGACCCCGCCAATGACCTGGACGCGGTGCGGGATATCGGCATCCGCGGCGGCAAGATCGTGGCGGTGGGACGAAAACTCTCGCCGAAGCGGGCGCGCCGGGTCCTCTCCGTTTCCGGCAAATTGGTACTGCCTGGGCTGGTGGATATCCACGTGCATGGGTTTGGCTACTTTGGGTCGCTGGGCCTGGAAGAGCACGCCTTCATGAACGGGACCACCACGGTGGTGGACGCAGGCGGCGGCGGTTGGAAGACATTCGACGGACTGGAGCAGGCGCTCCGACCTCGCCCCAGAGGGCGTTTCGGATTCCCGGGCGGGTTGGGTGATGCCGGGGGCGGATTCGGCGGACCACCGGGAGGCGGGACCCGTCCCGGCAGTCTTGAAGCGCCCCGCACGCCGGGAGGATCCGGTGGCGTCGGTGGTAACCGCACGGGCGGGGGAACGCCGGGCGCCCCGGGCAATGCCGGGCCTCGCGGCCCTGGGGACCGAACCGGCGGCGGCGCGGGGGGGGCAGGAGGTCCCGGGGGCGGCGGAGGCTTCGACCCGGCCCGCCAGGGGGCTTTTCAAAGCCCGCGCCTTCGCACCTACGCCTTTCTCAACATCGTAGGGGAAGGCATGGTCGGAGGGCGCGCCGAGAACAACATGGCGGATATGGACGCGGAAAAGGCGGCCGCGTGCGTTGCCGCCCACCCGGACTTGTTGATCGGCATCAAGACGGCCCACTTTGGCGGCCCTACCGGTGAGCAGGGCTGGACCGCCGTGGATCGCGCGGTGAAAGCGGGGCAACTCTGTGGGAAGCCGGTGATGGTGGACTTCCAGCCACGGCCGGATCGGCCCTATCCCGAACTGCTCTTGAAGCGGATGCGCCCCCACGATATCCACACGCACGTGTTTGCGCAGCATTTCCCGGTCCTCGACGAAAGCGGGAAAGTGCAGTCGTACATGTGGGAAGCGCGCCGCCGCGGCATCATTTTCGATGTTGGGCACGGTGGGGGGAGCTTCTGGTTCCGGGTGGCTGCTCCGGCCATTCAGCAGGGGTTCTACCCTGACTCCATCAGCACCGATATGCACAAGACCAGCATCATGATTCCGCAGTCAACGATGCCGATGGTCATGTCGAAACTGCTGAATCTGGGCATGCCGATGCGCGAAGTGGTACTGCGGTCCACGGTACATCCGGCCCGGCAGATCAGCCATCCGGAACTGGGCACACTGAGCGTGGGCGCCGATGCTGATGTCTCCGTCTTTGAGCTGGAGGAGGGCGATTTCGGCTTCGTCGACTCGGGGCATGCCGGAATGCGCGGGAAGAAACGCCTGCGCTGCCACCTCACTCTCCGCAACGGCCTGGTGGCGTTCGATCTAAACGGTCTGTCCTGGAAGGACTGGCGCCAGGCCGGGCAGTATCGCGACCTGGACCAGTATGGCCAGGAGAGGCGGCGCGGCTTTCGGCGACCGGCTGGAACGCCCAACCCGATGCCGTAGCGGCGTTACCCTCGATCAGGCGCGGTAAACATCCCCTCCCGCAGGACCGGGGCCGTGGGGAAAACGTCCAGTTGTGCGCAGAACGGTACGTCTTCCCCCAACCCCTTCGAGATCAGCTCCCGACCGCTCGCACAATCCAGGAGCAGTACCTCCAGATCTCCCCGGGAACTGCTGAACGATCGCGCGCAGACCACCGCTTCGGGGGACAACGGGCCCGGCAACTCCGCCAGAACAGCACCGGCCCCGAGATAATCCTCCAATGCGAATCGCAGGCCGCCGTCTCCGCCCGCAGACAGGGGGAAGTTCCGTTCGCCGCAGGCAACGACAGTCACCGGACCGGGCGCGGCGGCCAGTTCCGCTCGGACGGCACGGGCGACGGCGGTTGCATTCAGCAGCGAGCCCGCGAAGACCGCCCGCGCCGTCCGAGCGCATCGTGCACAGGTAGCGCCGTTCGGGGACGGGAGGAGAATGCGCTCCCCTGCCGCCCGGTGCACGTACGTGCGGGGCGACAGGCCCGCGCGGCGGGCCGCCTGATCCCACGGGTCGGGCAGGCGAATGCCCAACTCCGCCGACAGCGCCATCTCGTCTTCCCCTTCGGCGCAGGGAACGACGGCCAGGCCACAATGTACGGCGGTTGTAACTGCAGAAGTGAACCGCAGCACATCTACAACCACTATCAGGTCACGGCGCACCGCGGCAGCCCGAGCCCCCTCGCGCCCCCACTCCAGCCGGACGGCGAAGCCCGCCTGCTCCATCCAGTCGTGCCTCACCAACGAGCGATTCGATTCCGTGCCAGGGGCTCGTCGCTTGCGCGGCGCGGCGGCCGGGCCAGCCAGACCGCAATCTGCCGCGCCTGAGACGGACGGCCCGACGGTCGCTCGCGCCCCACTACCTGCACTCGCACGCCGGAAGCCAGGTCCTTCAGGCTCAACCGGGTACGTCCGGGGGCCACCAGGAGCTCCGCCTCCCAAATATCAAGGATGCGACTGCGCCGCATCAAGGAACCGGCAGGCGCGGAATCGGACCGCAACTCGGTCACCTCGATCGTCAGCCAACCGCCTTCGACATCCACCGAACGCACAATTCCCTCCCACCGGCTCTCGTTCCGACGCGGCCGCAGCAATGCGGCCATCTGCGCGAGTCGTTCCTCATCTACTGCGCGCGGCGACCCGGCGCCGGTCTTCGTCCCCGGCCGGTTGCCGGCCCGGCGCCCGGGAGCAGCGCGGGAAGCGGGCGCCGCGGTGATCCGGCGCGGCGCCTCGACCTTCCCTCGTTTACCGGTCGACTCCGCAGTTCGTTCCGGACTCCGGTCATTCCGGGCAACCGCGACCGTGCGCCCCGAGTCGCGTGCCCGGTCCGGGCTGGCGCCCCGCGACCGTGCAAGCGCTCCGGTGATAGGCCCACTCAAGCGCCGGGCCGCTCGCAATGATGGCGCGGGGTTGACCACCCCACCGGGTCCGTGCAGCTCGAAGTGACAATGCGGCAAGGTGCCTTCCGCATTCCCGCTGTCCCCCACCCAGCCGATCAGTTGCCCCGCCACCACCCAGTCGCCGCTGCGCAGCCCGGGAGCATAGGCGTGCTCAGAACTACCCAACCCATCGTCAGTGCCCGGGCTGTCATTGTTGAGGTGCATATACCACGCAGTCCACCCATCCTCGGAGCGGAGGATCAGCATGTTGTGCGTGCCTCGTTGATGGAGTTGCACGCGCCCGTCAAAGACAGCCACCAGCGGTCGCATTTTAGGCGCCATCAAGTCCTGGCCCAAATGACGCCGCTGGTCGGGGAGCGCGACCAGACTGAACGTGTCGGTCCAGTCTACGCGTCCGACGACCGGGAACACCATCGGAACGACCACTTCAGAAGGGGTTTCTAGTGGGCGAGGGGGCTCTCCCTCGGCGCCATCGCGGTCCATCGGAACCGGCCGGGGCAACCGGGCAACGGAAGTGACGGCGGGGAGTGCCCGCACACGTGCGACAGTCTCCTTCGCAGTCAGCACTCTTCCGACTGGAACGGCACGCCGCCGCGTTGTTTTCCTCGGTGAGGGACGATCCCCCAACAGCATCGAGCGAACCAGGTGACCGGTCCGCCCGCGCCCCCTGGACGCAGCGCGGCCCGGCTCGCCCCAGGCTGTGCGGCTCACGCTCCGGCGGTGCGCTCCGGTCTCCCGTCTCGTCGAGATGCGGCGGCCCGCCTGCGCGGTGACGGGTGCGCGGTCGGCCTGCGACTGGCTGCCGGGCGCGCGCCGAGCGTGGGCGCGGGAGCGACCAGCCGGCGCCGAAGCACGGCGAGGGCGCGGCGCTGACGACCGCGCTTCGCTCCCTCGCCCTGCGAATGTGCGGGACCGGGCAGGCGCGGCCGGCGCCGCACGAACCGATGTGCGTCGCCCCACCCGCGGGCGATCGGGGGCCGGGCGAGCATGCGCCGTGGAACTCCGACGCCGGGGAGAAGCAGCACCGAGCCTGCCGGGCAGGCGCAGGCCAGGCGAGCGGCGGGCTGCCTGCCCCACTTGCTCCGCCGGCGTCGCCGCACGGCGGGTCCGGGCTACGGCACGTCGGTTTCGAGGAACGGGAGCACCTGACGTCGTGCGCACCCCCGGTGGGGGGCCGGTCCCGGGACGAACGCTCGTACCTTCCACCACCGGCCTGCGCCGCCGCCGCGTTGATCGAGTGGTGGGCGGCGCGTGCTCCGGATGACCGGCGATCCTTACCGACTGACGCGTGCGCCTCGACGGCTCCGCCTGGACTACCGTGGCGGCGCGATCGCGGCGCGCGTCCACGGGGGCCGACGCGGTCAGCGCGAAAAGGAGTGCCGCGATTCCCACCAGTACCGATCCGTACGCGCGCATTCTGATCGCCTCCCCGGACCGCAATTTCTCCCCAGGGATGTGGGCAATCCGTACGGAATATCGTCGTCACGTGCGCACAGGCTGGGCAGGAAACTTGCGTGGTCGCTCTACGACCAATCACCCGGAAGAGAGTTCGTTGCCTCCCTCAAGGAGCCTGAAGTCCGGCGGGCGAACTGTCTCCCGACACGCCGCCGGCTCCAACGGAGCGCCACACTGATGGGAGAGGGGAGATCTGGCATGGGAGCAACCGCAGCAGACGCAAATCTACGTCCGGAACCCGATTCCGAACTGGCTGCCGTGGCCGACTTCGTCACGGACGGGCCGGAGCCGAGCACCCTCGCGTTGGAGACCGCTCGGTACTGTCTGCTCGACAGCCTTGGCTGCGCGATGCTGGCGCTGCAGTTCCCCGCGTGCCGCCAACGGCTCGGACCGGTAGCGCCGGGCACACTGGTTCCGGGGGGGGCGCGGGTACCGGGCACCGATTTCGTGCTGGACCCGGTGAAGGCGGCCTTCGATATCGGGGCCCTCATCCGATGGCTGGATTACAACGACACCTGGCTCGCGG
>SYMT01000131.1 GCA_005805375.1 Actinomycetota bacterium | reverse complement strand
CGACGTGGAAGGTGATCGCCAGCGACATGCCGATCGGCCTGATGGTGGGCGACACCGGAGGACGCTACGAAGCGGTCGCGAACGGCAACGGGCCCGCGCTCGGCAGAGAACTGGAGATCGCCGATCTTCTCCGTTACGTTCACCACAACCGGATTCGGAACCTGGTCTGGGTGACTGCCGACGTCCATTACTCCGCGGCGCACTACTACGACCCGAACCGCGCGAAGTTCCAGGAGTTCACACCGTTCTGGGAATTCGTGGCCGGACCGCTGAATGCCGGAACGTTCGGTCCCGGCGTACTGGACGACACATTCGGCCCACAGGCGCGATTCGTCGGCATTCCGGCCGGCATGCGACCCAACCGCCCTCCGACCGAGGGCTTCCAGTTCTTCGGGATGGGACGGGTGGATCCCGGAACGCGGGCACTTACCATCAGTCTGCACAACGCCGCCGGGAGCGAGCTGTTTCGGGTGGATCTCGATGCCGAGGGAAATGGCTGAAGCAGCCGCTGTCTGCGGGGCGACCACTCGGGCGGACAGGAGTGCGGCGCTCGGAGGGTGGGGGACGGGCCGTCAGGCCGCTGAGAGACGCAAACAGGCCGCCACGGCTGCGGCGGAGCTCCGCGGGGGATTCCAGATTCCCCCAACTCGGCCCCACCGCATGCGACCTGCCGTTCGGGCGGATCAGTCTCCCGGGTTGCGGGTGAACTCCCCACAGCGGGGGTTCTTCGCAAATTTGACGTGCCCGTCCGGATAGCCGGCGTTATAGCCGGCGTTGTGCCGGGCGGCCGCGTAGTTCGGCCACGGGGTGTTGAGTCGACTCCCCGCGCAGGCAGTCGGCTGCGGCGGCGTGATGTTCGGACAATTGGACTGGCACAGAGCCCAGATTTCGCTCGACCGGTACCCATCGAAAATCGCGATGGTTCCGGAGACATCTTCCAACTGTGCCAGCGTCACGATCTCGGTGCCGCATCCGCCGTTGTTGGTGAAGGGACCAACCCGCCCGGTGAAGGTCGTGCCGGCCACGATGCCGCGGTCCGCTGCGGCGGCTGCGGCGTTGGCGATATAGTCTTTCACCAGCGGATTAGGATCAAGCTGCGCGCCCGGCGCCGTGCGTCCCAAGGTGTAGAGAACACGTCCGATGCTGCCGCTTGGGCAAATGTAAACCTGCTCGTTCTTGATGTAGGGACGCACGAAGTCCTGCCACCAACGCAGCACCGGGGGCGTGCGCTGGGTGCAGTTGCCGCCGGAGATAGCGCCTTCATAGGCGTAGTTGTACGGCAGTGCTTCGTCGAAGTCCTGCGCATACATGTAGATACCGAGCGAAAGCTGCTTCATGTTGCTGAGGCAACTTGCCTGGCGCGCCTTTTCGCGCGCCTGTGCAAATACCGGGAAGAGGATTGCTGCGAGAATCGCTATGATAGCAATCACGACAAGCAGTTCGATCAGAGTGAATCCACGTCGCTGTCGGTTCATGAGAGCTTCTCCTTCGTTTAGGTGGGTGTGACGTCACGCTCACCCAAAATCAGTAGGTCCTTTGATCCGGTTATCACAGTACTCGCGCAGAAATCAACAGTCCAGACACGATTAGTGGCGCAACTCCTCGTGCGGGTTGGACCCCGGAAGCGGGAGCGCAGAGGCCTCCGGAACCGGGGCTGCCGCCGGACGCGGCAGGCGCGAGCGATCCTCGAGATCCTCCAACACAGCACTGAGGGTGGAGCGGAGCTCGGAGTCTTTTCCACGCCAGCGCCGCAGTGCATCCTGGATGGCGCGGCGCTCTTCTACGGCGCCGAGGTCGGCCAGCGCGCAGGCCGCGTGGCCCACCTGATGCGGGCTGTGGCGCTCGAGGGCACTGCGGAAGGCCGCGATGAACGCCGGGCGCAGCGGGCCGAAAAACGCCCGGGTATCCTGAATCCCTGCCGCCAAAGCGGCCTGAAATGCCGTCGCCTGCTCCCGGTGTCCCAGTTGGTCCAGTGCCGCCGCAACCCAGCGGTCGTACGGCTGTCCGTCGGCTGTGGCTTCGACACCCAACTCGGCGATGAGGTACGGCGCCGCGCTGCGTTCACCAATGGCCCCCAGGGCGCCGACCACCGCCACTCGGAGTGCGATATCCGAATCCTGAAGTGCCTGGCACAGGTAGGGAACTGCCCGGGGATCACGCAGCATGCCGAGGCGCTCGGCCGCACGCCGCCGCGGGGGATCCCCGTCCCAGAGGACCACCTTGCTATGTTCCACATCGCCTCCAGGCGAGAGGAGCACTCGCACGTGCCGCATGGTCTCATCCGCCGGCTGCGTCTCCAGACGAGCCACTTCGTCCAGCGTCTCTTTGAAGAGTTCGAAGAGCCGGCGCAGCGTGGGGAGGTCACGAATGATGCCGACCACATCGAACCGCAGTTCGTTCACCCCGTCCGGGAACGCCGGACCACCCCACTGACGCGGCCGCACATCGAACTGTACCGCCGGAAGCAGGTGCAACAGTTCACGGATGCGGGCGTTCCCGCAGAGCGCGCGCACCCGATGTTCATCGTTGCCGGCGAGATGGAACGCCTCATCGAAGGCCGGATCCCCGATCTCGAAATCCACCAAGCCGAACCACTTCCCGACGCGAGTGAAGAAACCCTCCCGACCGATACGGAACTGAAACTGGTCGCGATTCACAAACGGGGCGCGCAGGCGAGTAAAAGTCACGCTTGACTTCCCGGTCGAGACCGTGTAGGTGTCCAGCGTCAGCAGCCAGTCTTCGTGGCGCACCTGCACCATGTTCGTCCCGGACCAGAACCCGCGTGCGATCCACTCGCCGCCCAGTTCGGTACACAGTTGGGTCCAGATGTCTTCCCAGTCCAACCCAAAGAAGGCTCTCCAGCCCGACATAGTCCGTCCTCCACTCCTCACACCGGTACGCCGGCCGATTACGTCGTCCGCACAACGGCAAGTATTCAGCGCCCTCACCGGAAATCTCGGGCGTTGAGTTCAATGGACCCGCCGGTACGAGCTCCCCCGGAGTCGGGACACCGGTCATCCCGATCCCGGCCGGGAGAGCCCGGCATCGGGTCCCGGCCCGCCGGGTGCGCTACCGGGACCCGGGAGGTCTTGCGGGTGCGGGTGGGGCGCCGCTGCGGGACACGGAAAGGACAGGTGCCGCGAAAGGCGGTCCACGGCCGCCGCGATACACCCTCGAAACTCCGGCTGCGCGGTCCCGAGACGACGCAGTGCCAGGCGCAGTTCCGGTTCCAGCCGGAGATCCTCTGCTTCTGCGAGTGCTGCGGCCGCCCGTGCCAATGATGGTAGGTGCTGGGTGGCCAGCGCCCGAACGAAAGCCTCACAGCACGCCGGATGATAGTGTGCAGGAAGCGTGCGCCACAGGCCAGCCCCGGTCTCCAGGTCAGTCTGCACCGTTCGGACCACCTCGCACTCTCCGAGACGCACGAGTGCGGCCTCAGCCGCCTCACGAATCCCCAAAACCCCTCCGAAATCGGACTCGACCTCTCCAAGCAGCGGCACCAGTGCAAGCGCCGACGAACGCATCCCCAGTTCCCCCAGTGCCTGAATGGCGCCGAGGCGCAACGGTCCGTCCGGGTGCGCGAGCATCCGCATCAGCGGTGTCAACGCTCGCCGCTCCCGGAGTTCGCCCAGACGCAGCACCGCTTGACGGAGAGCCGGAATCTCGTCCCAAAAGACCGTACGCCCGTCAGTCACAGCCCGCGACGGCGCCTGCAGCACCCGCAAGAGCGCCCGGGAAGTCAGGCCGGCGCCGCTTTCGGTCCGGCTCAGGGAGCGCAGCAGGCCGTTCAGCACTCCGTGAATCTGACGGAGCCCTTCGTCCGAGCCGAGCGCCTCGGGCCGGCACCGGACCAGGAGCGCATCCAGATCCTCGGGCAACACGACGTTGTAGCGGCTGAGGTGATCCGTGACCGCAAACTCCTGCACGACACGCGTGGAGAGGAGCGCCTCCCGCTCGAAGATTGCAGCCAGTTCCCGTAATCTCACCGGATCGGACGCCTCACAGACATACCCGGCATCAAGACCGGCACGGTCCAGGCGGGTCTGGGGAACATCAAACCACCGCCGTTGCAGGAGATGCCACCAGGTGGTTCGCCGGAGCCCGCACCGAAACGGATAAAGCGCCGGGAACACCACGACTACCGCGCCCGACCAGGGGTCCAGGGTAAGCAACCAGTCTCCCATACGAGCCTGAAAAAACCGGTGGTGCGTGCGGCCAAGCACCACCGGCTCGAGGCCCAGGCGGAGACACCGCTCGGACCAGTCGGCAACAGGAAGCCAGGGTGATTCCAACGACGTGCTGCTCCTACAAGCGTGCCGTCGTCCCCTGCCCTACAGCAGCGAGAGCGGATGTTTCCGATTCTTCAGCGGAAGAGGGGCGAGGGCGCCGGTGCGGTGCGACTCATAGATGGCGAGAATCATCTCCAACGCCGCGCGTCCGTCGTAGATGCTGCCGAGGGGCTGGGTGTCCGTCTCCATCGCGCGGATCAGATCCTTCGCGATGGCCACGTTGCCCATTCCCAGACCGCCGTCCTGGAGCGGCTCGGGCTTGCCCAACCCCTCGCTGCTGACCAGCACCCACGGCTTCGCAGAACCGTTCGACCCCCAGTTCGGATCCTCGCAGAAGTGAACCCCTGCCAGGCCGCCGGTGGTGATATCCAGCATCCCCTTCGTGCCGAGGATGCGCAGCCCGAATCGGGATCCGCCCGGTGTCTTCGGCCGGTGCGAGCTGAAGAACCCGGTGACGCCGTGCGCAAAGCCATACATCGCATCAATGGTGGTGCCGGCAAGCGGCCCGATGCCTTCCGAGCCGGCACGCACCGTCTCCCGGGTGACCGGGACCCCGTCATCCGAGACGCGCGCCTGGCACCACTGGGGATTTCCCAGCAGAAGGCGCATCAGGTCCATCACGTGGGTCCCGAGCACCATCAGGTCCTCGCCTCCCCCACGCCGGTCTTCCTTTCCGCGACCCCGCGCTTCCAGCACTTCTCCCAGACCGCCGGCCTGGATCAACTCCTTCGCCCGGGCGAGCCGGGGACTATAGCGGGTCTGGTGGGCGATCGCACACTTCACATGGCGCCGCTCGCACTCCGCGATCATCGCATCCGCGTCCTCAAGCGTTGGGCAAAGCGGCTTTTCCAGGAACATCGAAGCGCCATGCTCGGCGCACGCGGTGACCATTTCCCGGTGGCAATCCAGCCAGCGCGGCCCCACCGCCACGATCTGCGGCCGCTCCTTCGCCAGCATCTGGCGATAGTCCGCGTAGCTCCGCGGGGCGCCGACTCGCTGGGCGGCTTCGGCCCGGCCCTGTTCGTGTTCATCCGCTACGGCGACAACTTCCACGTTGTCCAGCTCTTTCCAGACGGTGTCGAGCCCGTGCCCGTAGTTCCCCTTGCCCGTCCGTCCGATGATCGCCACCCGGTACTTGCTCATCTCGACCTCCGTGGTTTGTGTGGATCGCAGCTCAGGATTCGCCCCGGAAGGCGATTCGTCCTCGTCGCCGGGCACTAAAATCCGCCGTCGGGATGAAATCTGACGGGGAACGCAGCCGGGACCAACAAGGCGCTACAAAACAGGCAGGGGATCGGCGGGACGCGGCTCACCCTCATCGGGATGAGGATCGGCATCCCCGTCATTCTGGTTCGCGGCGCGAACCTCGTGCCCGACCCGTCACTCATCCTTCCGTCCTCGGCCCTCACTCTATCCCGTGAGGTAGGATCCGACCAGCCGGCTATCCTGTGAAGCCCCGCGATGTTCTTGCCCGTAACCCTGCCTCCCCTGAACTCCTCACCGAAGAGGCCCTGCCCTACGACGACGATAGGCCGGCGGACAGCCAGGACGCGGACCTGCAGGTGGACCTGCCCGCCAGTACCACGCCCAGCAGTCGTGCATCTGTGCCGGCCGGTTCGTCTGCTACGAGCCCGCGCAACCCAAACACCCGATTCTTCTCCGAAAGCAGAGCCCGAATCGGTTTGTGGTGCTGAACACTGCACTGCGGTTCCGCGTGCGTTGGGTCCGGTGGGCCGAGGGTAACGGCTGCCGGCCTTCGGGCTGGTGTTGCTCTCGGAGCGCACCGAAGCCCGGGCCGTCGAAGCGGAAGTCCAGGCCCGAAGTGACGCGGCTCCCGGCCCGGGATCGGCCATCCATCGGAGAGGCCCTTCCGGACGCAGACCCCACGCGGTCTTCTCCGCCGCAATGAGGAGCGAGATCGGTCATCCATCGGGGAGGACCTTCCGCACCTGGCAGCAAACGCGGCGGCGCCGATCCGTGGTAATAGGTCGAAGGAGACGGTTGATTCGCGGTGAGGGAGGAGCAACTTCGGGCGCCAGGCAGTGTCTCATTCTGTTCACAGGAGGGTGACGTGCTGCTCGACATCGGAACATTTCGCGCGCGGGACTGCCAGGGGCTTACCCGCCGCGCCTTCGTGCAGGCCGGCCTCGCCGGGCTGCCGGCGGCCGGGTTAGCCGGGTCTACGGCAATGGCCGCGGGAGGCCGGGCCCGGTCGGTGCTGGTGGTCTGGTTGGGAGGCGGGCCGAGCCACCTGGATTTGTTCGATCCGAAGCCGGATGCTCCGGCGGACTTCCGCGGGCCGTTCGCCACGATTCCTACCCGGACCCCGGGGGTGCGGTACACCGAGTTGCTGCCTCGCCTCGCCGCCCGCAGCGACCGCTACTCGCTGATCCGGTCCAACGTGAATTTCGACGGGGGGCACCGCGAGGCGGGATCCCTGGCACTGACCGGCGTGACTACCGCTGCGAAGGAGTATCCCCCGAGTTTCGGGGCGATCCTGGCGCGGACCCGGCCCTCGCGCGAACTGCCTCCGTTTCTCTCCCTGGCCCGCGGTCCGATTGGAGACGGAGTGGGACCGGTGCAGGGGCAGGGCGGGAACCTCTGGGGGAGGGGCTATGACCCGTTCATGCTGAGCTGCAGCGAGGAGGGAAAAGCCGAAATCCCCGACCTGCGGGTGCTTGAGGGCCTCCATCCACTGCGACTGGCACACCGGCGGAGTCTCGTAGCGCAGCTCAACCAGGCTGGGAAGACAGTAGAACAGGCTCCGTACGGCGCCTGGGGCCGCCTCCAGGAGCGGGCGCTGGCGCTGGTTGCGTCGCCCGAAGGCCGGCGGGCGTTTGACCTGAGCCAGGAGTCGGAGCGCACCCGCGAGGCGTACGGGTTTAGCTCATTCGGCCAGAGTTGCCTTCTGGGGAGACGCCTCGTCGAGGCCGGAGTCCCCTACGTCCAGGTGAACTGGAGCCAATTTGTCGAGGTCCTGTACCCCTTCTCGGACTACGGCTGGGACACTCACGCCGACAATTTCGGCCTGCTCGCCGACTGGCACGGACCACTCCTGGACCGGGTGCTGGCAGTGCTGCTGGATGACCTGCAGGAACGTGGGCTGCTGGAGTCCACGCTCCTGCTGTGCATGGGCGAGTTTGGCCGCACGCCGCGCATCAACCGGATCGGGTCCCGGGACCACTGGCACCAGTGCTACTTTTCGCTCTGGGCCGGCGGCGGCGTGCGACCCGGCCGGGTGATCGGCTCGAGCGACGCGCGCGGCGAGTTCCCTGCCACGCCGCCGGTGACCCCCGCTATGGTCGGCGCCACCATGCTGGAACTGGCGGGGATGAATTCGCAGGCCCGCGCGGAACTGCGGGTGGTGCCGAACGGGGAGGTAATCCATGAGCTTCTCTGACGAGGGTCGCGCCCGTCGTCTCACCCACGACGGCAAGCTGAAGTTCGCACCGGCCTTCTCCGGCCCGGACGAAGTGGTGTTCGCCGTCCACGACGTGCCGAACCAGGTGGTGCTGAAACGCCTCCGGCTCTCCACCGGAGTGCAGGAACGGTTGTACCCGAATGTGCCCGAGCACCAACTCGACCCTGCGTTCTCCGCGGACGGTCGCTATCACTGCTTCGTGAAGTCGTCCGGCAGCCCCCAATTACTGCTCGTGATCCAGGACCGGCAGACGAACCGCGAAGCCCAGGTGATCCCGGCAGACGCCCGGGCGGTGGCACGCTGTCCCTCGCCCTCCCCGGATGGCTCCCGAATCGCCTTCCACCTCTCGGATGCGGGAGGGCAGCAGATTGCAGCCTGCGGGCCCGACGGTCAGGGTATCCGGCGTCTCACCAGCGCGGCGGGCATCTACGCCACCCCGGCCGTTTCTCCCGATGGCCGCTGCATCGCCTTCGCCTCCAGCATGGATGGCGACTTCGAGATCTACGTGATGGATGCCGAAGGCGGACTGCCGCGGCGCCTGACGCGCAGCCCCGGCCTCGACCTCCGGCCCCGCTGGTCGCCCGACGGCGCCCAGATCGCCTTCACCAGTAACCGCGACGGCCGCTACGAAATCTATGTGATGGCCGCCGACGGAACCGGAGCCCGGCGAGTTACGAACCACCCGGATCGCGATGACTAT
This sequence comes from Actinomycetota bacterium, assembly GCA_005805375.1. Classification (GTDB taxonomy): domain Bacteria; phylum Armatimonadota; class SYMT01; order SYMT01; family SYMT01; genus SYMT01. Next base: position 5,579 of record SYMT01000131.1, on the reverse strand, counting down.
GCCACCTGGCATCCCGACGGGCGCCACCTGCTGCTGGTATCCGAGCGCCGTGGGAAGTCGGACCTGTATCTACTTGCGTTGGAAACCATGCCATAGGGTGAGCCGTGACGACGGGAGATCGGAATGGAGGCAGGCGCCCGGAGTTGCTCCGGCGCCGACTTGCGGCGCCCCTTTGGCGCCGCAAGTCGTCCGCCGGAGGCACGGAAGCTCTTGACGCACGCTGCCTGGTCTCCACAGTGCAGTGATGGGGACCCTCCGGTGCGCCCCTTGGTCATTGGGACGCGGACAACTGCTACGTCCCGCACGACGCCGCGACACGGGATGAGAGGGAGTCTTTCCCCTGGGCCGAACCCTATCACGGAGACACCACATAGAATCACCCGCAACATCGCAGCTTCAGTCCATCAGGGGCGCGATCAAGGGACGGGGCCACCTCACCTGACATCATGCCTGCCGCCAATGTGTCCGCCGATCGCGACGATTCCCTTGCGCCCACGCCGCCGCTCGTTCGCCTGGGCAGCGCATGCGGCCCGTGTGTTGCCGCACCTGATCTGCCACCGGTCGCAGGACTTCCGCCTGAAGATCCCGGCGCCGTGACGACGCAGCCGGCGGCGGCCGGCGACGAGACCTCGGGCATCACCACTGCAGGGGTGTCCCCCGGACCTCGCCTGATTCGCACGATCGAGGTGCGCAACCTGCTTTCCTTCGGTCCCGAGACGCCCAGTCTCGAACTCGGTGGGCTCAATGTGCTGATCGGACCCAACGGTTCGGGCAAGTCGAACCTGCTGGATGCGCTTTCTCTACTCCAGGCAGCGCCGGGTGACCTGCAGGCTGCCTTTCGCGCCGCCGGAGGCCCGGACGATTGGCTGTGGAAGGGAGGGAAGTCGTCCACTGGATCGCTCAAGGTAGAGCTTGAGGTCGTGGACGATAATGACTTTTCGCCAGACGAGGGCTTCGGCAGCGAACTCCTGTTTCACCACCTGGTGTTCCGGAGATCCGGAACGAGAATGGGGCTGGATGGGGAGCAGGTCGGGGTGTGGGACCCCGCACTCCAGGATTGGGAAACGCACCTCCAACGGTCGCTTCCTCTTCTCGGTACCACGATTGATGGGCATCGGACCAGGATGCGGGACCCGGATCCGGACCTCTCCATCCTCGCGCAGCTACGGGATCCGGATCGGTATCCCCGTCTTCACGAGCTGTCGCGGCTGTACGGGAGCATTCGCCTGTACCGAAACTGGTCATTTGGTCGGACGGCGGTGTTGCGGGAGCCACAGCGGGCGGATCTGCGGAGTGATCGGTTGGAGGAGGACTTCTCCCTCGGGCTTTTCTTGAACCGTCTCCGCCGTCACCCCAGGGAGAAGCAGGCCCTCCTGGATAGTCTGCGTGACCTTTACGAGGGCGTCACCGACTTTGACGTCAGTGTCGAAGGCAACACCGTGCAGGTGTTCCTGACCGAGGGGGAGTTCGTGATTCCCGCCACGCGGCTGTCGGACGGCACGATTCGGTATCTCTGCCTCTTGGCGATTCTGCTGGACCCGAAGCTGCCGGGGCTCATCGCGCTGGAGGAGCCGGAACTCGGATTGCACCCAGACATCATCCCCCGCGTTGCCGACCTGCTGGTGGCCGCATCGCAGCGCACACAACTGATCGTCACCACTCATTCCGACATCCTGGTAGACGCGCTCACGGAGCATCCGGAAGCCATCATCGTGTGCGAGAAGCATGCGGGACAGACTTCGATGCGTCGCCTGAATGCAGTGGAGCTCCGCCCCTGGCTTGACCGGTATCGGTTGGGCGAACTCTGGACGCGGGGGGAGTTGGGCGGGACGCGATGGTGACCCTGTACGTCGAAGGCGGCGGTGACACGGCGGACCTGCGCAGTCGCTGCCGGGCGGGCTTCTCGCGGTTGTTGAAGACTTCCGGACTTGCGGGACGACTACCGCGTATCGTCGCTGGAGGTTCCCGGAACAAGGCGTTCGATCTCTTTCGCTCTGCGCACGAGCAGCGACCGGGGGACATTGCACTCCTGCTGGTGGACAGTGAAGATCCGATTACTCGGACCCCCTGGGAGCACCTGTTGGCCCGGGACGGTTGGAAGCGACCTGCCGGCGCCACCGACGAGCGGGTGCATTTCATGGCGACGTGCCTGGAGACCTCGCTGGTCACCGACCGGAGCGCACTCCGGCGTCACTTCGGCAGCGACTTCAATGAACGAGCACTCCCGCCGGTGCAGAACCTGGAAGAGCGGTCTCGCGGCGCAGTCCTTGCCTGTCTCGACCAAGCCACGACTCGCTGTAACGCCGGTCGTCGCTACTCCAAGGGGGCGGTGTCCTTCGCGCTGCTGGGATCGTTGGACCCGAATGTGCTCAAGGGACATCTGGCCTACTTTCAGCGCTTGATCGAGACTCTGAACCAGCTCCCGTGAAGCCAGGCTGCGGACCCATATGCGCTAACATAAGGTCGCCGCAGCGGAGATCCAGCGGGCCGCGGCACCCAGATAGGGTCAAAAACAACCGGGCAAGCACCCGATTTAGTCGGACACCGAGGGTAAACCTCCGCATGCGAGGTCGCACACGCACGACGCGGAAGCCTGCTGCGGGCTATGTTAGCGCATATGGGCTGCGGACCCGGGGTGCATTCTCCCAATCAGGCGGCGCCCGTGCAGGGATCGCTGTGCGGGCGTGGTCTGCCACGGAGGGGGTTTCGGGCCGTCGCCCAGCAGGACGCCGGCGCCGGCGCTACCCTTCGCCGTCGAGCACCTGGGTGACGCGGAGACGCAGAGCCGGGAGCAACTCGTCGCCAAACCAGGGGTTGCGCCGCAGCCATAGGTTGTTTCGCGGGCTCGGGTGGGGCAGCGGAATTACCGCCGGCCAGTGGTCGCGCCACGCCCGCACCACTTCGGTGACGGATCCGCCGGCGTGCGGGAGGTGATATGCCTGTGCGTATCGGCCGATCACGAGCGTGAGGCGGATGCGCGTCAACTGCCGCAGGAGCGCCGCCCGCCAGGCCGGAGCACACTCGGGACGTGGCGGGAGATCACCTGTCTTCCCATCACCGGGAAAGCAAAACCCCATCGGCAAGATCGCGATCTGGTGGGGATCGTAGAACATTTCGGGAGGCAGCCCCAGCCACTCCCGGAGGCGATGACCGCTTGCGTCCGCAAACGGCACGCCGGATGCATGCGTCTTGCGGCCCGGCGCCTGTCCCGCGATCAGGATGCGGGCGTCCGGATGGAACTGGAGGATCGGACGCGCGCCGAGCGGGAGTGCCTCCGCGCACAGCGTACAGTGCCGCACCTCATCCAGCAGTGGGAGGAACGTCGTCACGAAGCCAGCCGGCGCACACCGTTCTCCCTACTCAATGTCTGCGATACGACTGAAGTCGGCGAGGCGTGCGAACGGCGCGTGCAGTTCTCGCAGGAGCGCCAGCCGCGCGGCGCGAAGGCCCGCGTCCGGGGCGTTGACCAGCACGTCTAGGAAGAAGCGATCCAGGACGGCATCCAACTGCGTCCACCCGTTCCAGGCCGCGTCCCAATCTTCACGGGCGGTGGCTGCTTCGACCGTAACGCGTGCAGCCTGCCATTCCGCGACCAGCCGCAATTCGGTCGGGTGTTCCAGCCGGGCCGGGTTCCCTGCCAATTCTTCCCCGTCCGCCGGCTTCAGGATGTTGCGCAGCCGGGTGCCGACGATGACTACACGCTTCCACGATGGATCGTCCAGTCGCCCTTGCAGGAAGCGTGCCCGCGCCAGGGCCCCGGGCAGACTCTCAAACCCCGCCGACAACACCGCGTCGCTCAGATCCCGGCGAATGCCCGCCTCTTCCAGCATCGCCTCGACACGCGGGCGAACGAAGCGACGCAGTTCCTCGAGTACTTGATCGGCAGGCAGCGGCGCCGCCGCCTCGAAATACGCTTCTTCCGCAAACGCAGCCCGGCTCCGCCGCAGCAAGGGCGTGAGGTGGAGCGCCGGCGACAACCCGAGCAAAAGAGCCACTACGCCCTGCGCCGCTCGACGCAATCCAAAGGGGTCGGACGAGCCGGTCGGCACATACCCCAGGCTAAAGGCCGCCACCAGCAGGTCCACGCGGTCCGCAAGGGCGAGCAGGCGTGCGAGCAGCGTTTCCGGGATGGGGTCGCCCGCCGTGCGCGGCTGGTAGTGGGCTTCAATCGCGGCGGCAACCTCCGGGTCTTCCCCATCGCGGGCAGCATACACCCGTCCCATCACCCCCTGCAGTTCGGGCAACTCGGCCACCATGTGCGTCGCCAGGTCCGCCTTACAGAGCTGCGCCGACCGCCCGGCCTTCGCTGCGAGTTCCGGGGCGCCGACCGCCTCGCACAGGCCCCCGATCAAGCGCTCCAGGCGCTGGGAGCGATCCCACAAGCTCCCGAGCTTTTCCAGGAAAACGATGCGGCGAAGCTTCTCCCGGAAGTCTTCCAGGCGGCTCTTCGCATCTTCGGCGGCATGGTGAGCCGCGTCGTTGAACCGGAAGGTAAGCACCCGCTCGTTCCCGGCGCGCACCTGGTCCAGGCCGAAGGAGCCCCCATTGCGAACGGCGAGGAAGCGGGCGGCCAGCGAACCATCCGGTTCCTCCACAGTGAAGTAGCGCTGATGCTTCTTCATGGCAGAGACCAGCACTGGTCGGGGCAGCGTGAGGTACTCTTCCTGGAACCGCCCGAGAAACGCAGTGGGATGCTCCACCACGTACACGACTTCGTGCAGGAGATCGGGATCCCACGCGATACGCACCCCTTCGGCTGCGGCCAGGTCTTCAGCCCGGGCCACGATGCGTCGGCGGCGCTCTGCGGGGTCCACAACCACCTGCGCGCGTTCCATCGCCGCCAGGTAGTCGCTTGCCCGCTCGATCTCGATTTCGAACCGCGCCCCGAGCGCCGGCGCCCCCCCGGCCGGACCGGGCTGCTGCACCGGCAGGAAGCGGTGCCCCCGGCTGATCCGCCCCGCGCGCACTCCCGCTACCTCGGCCGGCACCACGGCGTCGTCCAGCAGCGCCACCAGCCAGCGGATCGGCCGGCAGACTCGGTGCTGACCCTCCCCCCAGCGCATGAACTTCGGGAACGTAAGGGACCCCAGCACGGTTGGAATGGCGTCTGCCAGCACATCCACCGTGGACCGTCCCACCACCTGCTGCCGGGCGAACACATACTCGGCATTGCCCACCACACGCGCGACGAGATCCGCCGGAGCGAGACCATAGCGCCGGGCGAAACCCTCAGCGGCGCGGGTGGGGCCGCCGTCCGGACCGAAGGCAGCCTTGCGTGCCGGGCCTCGCTGCTCTACCACCGCGTCTTCCTGGCGGGGCGCGACCCCTGCCGCCAGGACCACCAGACGCCGGGGGGTGCCGAGTGTGCGCACCTCGGAAACGGCGATGCGTTCCCGGGCGAACAGATCACGAAACAGGGCCTCCAACTGGTTGAGGGCCGGGACCACCACCCCGGCCGGCACTTCCTCGGTCCCCACTTCCAGGACGAAATCCGGCATTGAACTCCCGCACTCCCTGCCGACAGCCAACCCGCCGGTCTCCGGAAGTGTAGCAGGGTGCGGGGGATAGGGTGTAGGGTG
>SYMT01000130.1 GCA_005805375.1 Actinomycetota bacterium | reverse complement strand
CCGAACCGCTCACACACTACGTGCTTGCAAGCCCCTTCCACTGCCCCACTCCCGATGGGAAAGCCCCGCCGCCGGTACTCCGGATAGCGCATCCGGTCCTGCTGCTTCTCGAAATACCCCAACTGCACCCGCCGCATTTCGCGCCCCGCCGCCGTCGTGGGCACCCACTCCCGCAGCGTTTCCAGCAGTTTCCGCGGGCCCCAGTTCTCCAATTCTTCCCGCATCGCCTCGCGCCAAGCCGCGGCCAGTTCCGCTTCGGGGTGCAGCAACGGCGCAATCTCCCCCACCCGCTCCAGCACGTGATAGAAGTCCAGGATCTCCACCCGAGAAGGCAAGTAGGCATCCAGATCCACCCAGTCCAGCGCCGCCCCATCGGCCACCACCGCCACCACCTGCCCCCCGGCCCGGGCGCTGGCCCGCGCACAGACTTCCCGCACCAGGCTCGCTCGACTGCCGGTAGTGGCGCAATACTCGGTGCGCAACCCTTCGGCTGCCGCCCGCGTGCGCCCAGCGTCCCGTTCTGGCTCGTAGATGACCCCCACGCGGACCTCTTTCTTGCCTTCCCGGGTGGGCAGCATCACCCCATCGAACCCGAGGGCCACCGTCTGGGTGGTGGGGCCATAGGGGATCAGGGAGGCGTCCTGCAATTGCTTCCCCACCCCCTGGGCCACCCGTTCCGTCTGTTTGAGGTCCAACGTCAAGGGCAAACCCAGTTGGGACAGCAAATCTCTCACCTGTCCATAAGGCACCAGCGCCGAGAGGAGCGCCAGTTGTGCCTGGGCGGCCGGGGTGGTGTGCCCCGCGCCCAGCCGGAGCCGGGTGTCGGCGGGACACTGCCCCTTTTTGCAGGCGGCACAGTGGTAGTAGGGGCGCCGGACCCGCACTCGCCCGGCGAGGGTGACCAGGGTGAGCGCGTGATGGCGCTGATAGAAGGCCCGGCCGCCACAGGGGCAAGCGACCTGGTTGCCGTCTTTGCGCTCCGCTTCCGCGGGGAGCACCCGTGCGGCGATCTCCTCCTGGACACTCCGCCCGAGCCGGGCGCCAAAGTCCTCCAGGGCGTTGATGTCGGTGCCCGGGGCGGGCCACCCCTCTTGTAGTTGCTGGCGGAAGCGTTCCACGAGTTCCTCTTGGTGGTGCTGAATGGCTTCGGGGGTCATGCGAGGGCTCCAGGAAGGGCGGCGCCCGAATGGCGGCGCGCGGGGTTACCCCTAGTGAATCGCACCCCGCGCCTCGGCGTCCACGCTCTTCCTACCGTACCAGAGAATTACACCCGCCAGAGTGAAGCCGACATCGCCGCGTTGCTCGCGGGTGACGTGTGGGGCATCCAGGAAAGGGCGAAGATCTATCGCGGTGTCGGGCAGCCAGGAATAGTCGGGGGGATTTCGCTGGGCATACTGATTCCACCCCACTCCAAACGATTGGATGTCAGTATCGAACTCCAGAATGAACGAGCCGGCCTGACGCGAACTCGCGTCGTCCTCGTCGAGCCAGCGCAGGCGCAGCACCGGGCGGAATGGCCGGTCCCCCGGTTCGAGCAGCTCCACCCTCCTCCGGGCAAAGGCCGCCGCTTCTGCCGGAAAGAGCCCGGGATCCACCGGAGCCGGCCTGCCCGCAATCACCGCCGCGAACTGCGCGTTGGTCAGCGAGCTGAGCGCCCGTATTTGGAGCGCCCAGAGACTGTTGGTGAGCAGGCCGGCAGGCATATCCGCCGGCGGGGCCTTGCGCAGGGCCAGCGGCGTCCTCGCCTGCGAGCGCAGCAGCCGCAGGATTGCAGCCGCGCGGGCCCTGGGATAATCCAACTCCTGCGCCTCGACCTGCCGGGAGATGCGATCCCGGCGGAGGACCCAACGATCGTCGTCGGCTCCCCGTACGGGCTCATGAACCCACCGGTATCCAACCGGCCTGTCGGGTGCGTGGCTCAACAGCCCCGAGAGATTCGTCATCACCTCCCGGAGCGGGAGCGCCCTACCCCAGCCGGTGACACGCTGTTCCCCAACGTCCGGCGCGGCCATCAACCGCCGGCCGGACTCCCGCGAAAGCCGCGCCAGGAGTTCCGTCAGGGACCGGCCGACGCTCTCACACGTCACCGGGTAGCGATCGCGATCAGCGCCGATCGCCGGGGCGCCTTGCGACGGTCGCCCCAGTGCCGCGATGGTCAACCCCACGACGGCGGACCTGACAGGCGCTGCTCGAAACCGGAACCGAATCACCGGCATCTGCGGCCTCCCTGTGGGCGTGCGACGTACCCTCTGGCGAAGATAGCACTTCAGTGCGACTGATGGCTGCGCTGGACGTGAGTGGCCGGTCGGGCGGAGGGGGACCCGTCTCGCCTCCGTCACGCCACACGGCAGGCGGTGGTATGACGGAGACCCGTACGTGTGTCTCTGTACACGCGGTTGCTCGTTACGAACCGGGCTCTGTACAGCGGAACCGGGGCACCAGGGAGAGTCCAGCGACCGGATTCATGTTGTCATCCACGGTTCTATCGCGGCGCTTCCCCATGGACAGTCATTTCTCATCGCGCTCCGATCCGTTCGTCCACGATCCGCGTCGCCACCCTCAAGCGGCCACGACGCCACCAGGCTCCCCGTTGTGCTCGTCGGCGGCGCGGGCGGCCGGCTCCGGGGCGGTCGCGTCCTGGACTACCCCGGCAAACCGAACCGCAAGATGTGCAGCCTCTACCTCTCGCTGCTCGACCGCTGCGACATTCACCTCGACAGATTCGGCGACTCGAACGAGCGGCTGGCAGAGGTGTAGCCGGTTGAGAGTAGTGAGTGGAGAGAAGTGAGGAGTGGGGAGTGAGGAGTGCCGTGCGAGGCAGCCACGGAGTGGGGCAACCACGGGGCCGGGCAGCCCCGAGGCGGGCAACCACCGGGGGGGTTGCCCCTACGTTTCTCCCTGACCAGAGAGGTTTCGGTACCACAGGAGCTGGACCTCCTCGGGAAGCTCCGGGTAGGCGTCCCGGACGATCGCGCCCAGTTCGCAGCCCTGCGCAGCATAGAAGCGGCACGCCGCCACATTGATGTTCTGCGTTTCGATCTTCAGCCGCCGGCAGCCGCGTGCCTCCGCCCACCGTGAGGCTGCAGCGAAGAGGGCGGTACCCACGCCCTTCCCCCGGACCTGCGGGTCTACCCGCAGGTCCCACAGCACCGCGAGCTGTGCGTCGCCCTCCAGCAGATCCAGGTCCGCCGTATTGAACGCGATGACGGCTCCGCCCACCCTGCGAGCATCGCGGTACGCAGCGAGGAGGCCCCAATGAGTGACGTCGAAGCACCGCGACCAGTCCGCGGGGTGATTGCCGGGGATGGCGTCGTAGTCCTTCACGTACGGTTCCGGCGCCGGCAGCTCCCGAAGGACCGGAACTCTCCGGCCGCCCTCCAGCAGAACCGCCTCCAGCGGCGCCGCCTCCAGCACCGAGGTGACGACAAAGGCGATGGAGATGTCCCCATGCTGGTCCAGGTTCCGGATCGGCGCTTCGCGGATTTCAAGCTGCATCGTTGGAGTAGTGGCTGAAGGGGCTGCTCGCAACACACCATACTTCTCGCTACTCACTCCTTCCTCCCCGGGCCCGGAGGGCATGGCGCAGGCGTGCCGATAGCCTCCCTCACCGGATCGGGAGAGGGAGGCGCTCGACGACGTGCGTGCGCGTCACGTCCGGGTCAGGGCTGATGGGGAGATGGGGTGAGGCTGATGCCACCCGAGGCCGTCCTCCCGCTCACTGCATCGGCTTGCGCGGCCGGGATGGAGTTCGGACTTTCAGCTCCACTCGCCAGTACCTGCCCCCGAGGTGGAGGAGCAGGAACCGTCCGTCGCGGGTTCCCGCCAGGACTTCTCCCGCAGCCAGGCGGGTGGGGGGCCCCTGGAGGGACACCTTCCAGATTTCCGTGACCCTCGATCCCTTGCCGGAGACCTGGTTGCCCAGCACCGTGAACAGCAACGTCCGGCTGTCGGGCAGCCAGTAGTGGGAGTTCTTCCCGGGAGATCGGGTCACCTGCGGGTCTGGGTGAAGGCGACTTCCCGTGACCAGGAGGCGGGGGACCCCTCCTCGGGAGGGGAGCAGGAACAACCTGTCGTGGGCGCCCGTACCGTAGACCATCCACTTCCCGTTCGGCGACCAGCGGGCCCTTCCATAGACGCCGCGCGCCACCAGCGTTCGGACTCGGCCGGTGGCCAATGTCAGGACGCGAAGCGCCCCGTACCCCTCGGATACATCCTCGGAAGAGAGCGCGACGTAGCTGAGCTGGCGACCATCGGGCGAGAGTTCCGGGGAGAGCGGTTGGAGGGAAGGCGGGGTTCGCCGACGGAGGCCGGTCCCGTCCGGGCGTGCCGACCAGACAGCCCGATCCAGCCCCACCTTGTCCCCGTGGATCATGAAGGCGTCGAACCACAGAGAGGTCCCTTTCGTGTCCCAGAGGGGCATGCCGTACTCCCGGTATCGCCCCTGCTGCTCTGCCCGTTCCCATGCCCGCACGGCAAAGGCCGTCGGCTCGGGTGCTCCGATCCGATGGACCCGCACCTGACTATCTCCGCCCGCTCCTGTCATGCGGTTGGAGTAGTCGAAGCCATAGGCCAGAAACGTCCCATTCGGGGAGAGGGCGAACGCGCCGGCCGTTCCCTGAGAGCCACGGGCATCCGTGTAGACCCGTTCGTGGTGCCGGGTCGCCGCGGCAACCGGATCCCCGATCTCGGTTTGCCTCACCACGCTGGGCCCCAGCAACTGCCTGGGTTCCGAATTAACGGGTGCCGGGTTGCCCTGTGTGCTTCCAGGTCCGGCGAGGGCGCCAGCCACCAGCACCATCGCACACGCGGGATTTCGGAGCCTGTGCGGGAGCAGGGTCCCGCGCGGTTTCAGACTGGATGACCGAGGGTTCATGGTCTCCTCTCGCTGGGCGACTATGGGTTCAGCGCGGAGAGGAGCACCGACACCGGCATCGCCGCTGCCCCGGCATGCGTCAGCCGGAAGCTCCAGGGGGTAGCTGCACCACCCCGGGGCACTGCGATGTCGCGCAGGAACACAACCTCTCCTACTCCCGTGTTCGGGTTGTACTCGAGCGCGGGCACTCCCAGAACGCCGGTGCCGCGATCCATTGCCCCCCCGTACGGTTCTGTGGTGTTCCGAGAGGCAAGACGGGCTCGGACGGTGAACGCGGGTAGCATGGCGTTGGCGAGCACGATGGTGATCGGATCGTAGATGACTCCGTAGTTCCCACTGTTCGTGACTGCGTTGGCAGGGTCGAAACTTGTGTCGCTGGTGAAGAGCTGATCGGGCCCTCCCGCGCGGGTGATGGACCAGTGTTCGCCAGGGTTGGCGGGAGCCATCTCAGGGAAGACCTCGGCACTGATCTGATTCGTCTCCCAATACCCGCGTCCCCCCCCGTTATGCGGTGCGATGGGATCTCCCAGAAGGCCTGTCAGGTTTGCCTCCACCGTCGAGACAACCGTGCGCAACTCGAACTGGTGTGCGGCGCCGTCACTCAGTACCCAGAAGTCGTACACGGCACCGACGCCGGTCCCATCCGCGAGCGAATGTGTTGCCACCAATGTATTGCTCCCTGCCGGAACGTCGTTGATGGGATACGGATCGAGCGTATCACCCAGCAGGGCCTTCGCCAGGCAGATTCCCCGGGGAAGAGGATTTGTCGCAGTGAAGGGGGACACGCGCCTCCGGCTCTCGGTGACGACCAGATTGCCGGCCTGCATCGGGTTGCGGAGTGTGATACCCAAATGTGCGGGCCCGGGGAGCGGATCCTCCGCAGTCATGGGTTTGGCGTAGTGGGCATGCCAAATGTACATCCGGATGCGGACAGGGGTGATGTTCTGGGGGGACTTGTAGTGCCACAGAACCCCCTGATGAGGGTTTCCGGGCAACGATTGGGTGTTGATCCGCTCAGGAGAATTGCTGAAGAAGAGCGGATAGCCACCAGGACTCACCTCCCGCAGGTCGCGGAGCCACTGCATGTCGTACGGCATCGCTCCCTTGCCAGAGTCCGGCTGCAAACACGGCATTTTCACCCTCACCTTTCCGAGTTCCGTTCGGAGTTGGACCGGTAGGATCCCTCCCAAGCCACTCCGAAAGCGGTTTCGTGACGATTTTACACCCCCCCTCACACATATGTGTCAAGTGGTTTCTTGAAATTGATTTCACAATGATCCGTCCAGTGGAACCCGTTCGATGGGCCGCATACTACCGAGGTCAAGACGCCGGCGCCAAGGGTGGATCGCCCCCCAAGGTCCGCCGAGAAGCCGGTGTGATCCAGAGGCAAACCCTTCACCCGCAGATCCCACAGCACCGCGAGCCGCGCGTCGCCCTCCAGCAGGTCCACATCCGGCGTATCGAACGCGATGACGGCTTCACCTACCCTGCGGCCGTAGCCGCATGCGGAGAGGAGGCCCCAGCGGGAGACGTCGAAGTACATCGGCCAGTCTGCAGGGTGATTGCCGGGGATGGCGTCGTAGTCCTTCACGTACGGTTCCGGCGCCGGCCGCTCCCGCAGGACCGGAACTCCCCGGCCGCCCTCCAGCAGAACTGCCTCCACCGGCGCCACCTCCAGCACAGAGGTGACGACAAAGGCGATGGAGATGTCCCCATGCCGGTCCAGGTTCCGGATCGGCTCTTCGCGGATTTCAAGCGGCATCATGAGAAGTATTATCGGGCGCGCTGCCCGGCGGGACGGAGCCTGCGGAGAATGGCAACCGGACCGAGGGTCTCGTGTCCGAAGCAGGATGCCGTGCCGATTGGCTGATTACAGCTGCTGCGGGTCGGCGCGGCGTCAACCTTGCCGCCCTCCTGAAGGCCACCTGACCCCGCCGGTACCCGTAGACGGGCACTTCCGCCTCTGAACGAACGCGCAGCAACGCTTTGGGCGCCATCATTGACTCATCGATTTGGATCGAAACCTAACCGGCCATCGTTCACTCTCAATCGTAGGCAACATCGTCAAGAGGATCCGTCCAGTGAAGATTACCAAGTTCAATCCGCCCGGCAACAACACTGATTTTGCAGGCAACGCAGCCCTGGCCACGAAATGGAGCAACCTGATTTCCGGCTACTTCACCAATGCCGTGACCAGGCTCCCCGCCGGCAGCACCCCCCAGTTCTACAATCCGCTCACCCACGGATCCACGGCGCCAGACGTCACCGGCTCGGCCGGGATCATCACCTGGAACGGCTTCCCGCGCAAGTTCCTCGGTGCGGGCCCCGGTGCATCCCCGAACTTCGCCGGTGCCGAAGTTGTCACGCTCGGCGCTATGCGGCCGCAGGACGAGTACCTGGAGTGGTTCACCAAGAAGTCGGGCGGCAAGATCGTGTCTGTGCAGTTCACCTCCGAAGGCTGGGACTACTACGAGTTCCTGGCGCGGGAAGCGCCCACCGTACTTCTGAACCTCTACCGCACATTCATCAGTCCCGCCGTGCAGCTCTCCGACCTGATGGACGGAAACCGGTACAACCACGTCAACAAGTGGAACACTGCCGAGGGCGCCATGCACCTCACCGAAACGGCCAACAACCTGGGAGCCGAAGTGACCCTCGGCGCCGACGCGACCGTCCGGCGCAAGGGTCGTACCGGCGTCGAAGTGACCTCCGCCATCCCGCTGACTCGGTGCTCGGGATTCGGAGACGCCGCCCGCAACAGCGACCCCGCTATTGGTGCCGCGGTCAACACTCTCGCGCGTCAGGGCCGCAGGATTACTCTGGCCGATCCCGTCGGCTTGTACATGGATAGGCTCGATCAGGCCGGCTTCTCCCTCCCCGACGGCTCCAGGCCCACTGGCTGGTTCAAGGTTCTGCGAGGAGACGCTACCCACCCCATCCGCGCCGTGTTCGAACCGCCGGCCGGATCGCCCTTCACCGTTTCCGATGTCAAAATCGGCGGCGTGCCGGTGACGTTGTATCGTGTCAAAGATCGGGGGAGGGCCGGGTTGGGACTTCCGTCGCCAGCGGGCCGCTGCGCCGGCGGCGGGCGCAAAGTTGACGGCCCGCGGCGGCGGAAGTATGATTCACTGAGCGTGTGGAACTCGCTGCCGCTCT
>SYMT01000129.1 GCA_005805375.1 Actinomycetota bacterium | reverse complement strand
CGGGCCTTCGGCCGGGCCTTCGGCCGGGACTTCGGCCGGGCCTTCGGCCGGGACTTCGGCCGGGCCTTCGGCCGGGCCTTCGGCCGGGACTTCGTCCGGGCCTTCTTTGCAGATCAGGGCCTCGATCCGAACGCGCCGGATTTTTCCGACCGGTGGGTCGCGGCCTGGGAGGACGACGCACTCCGGGAGCGGATGCTGGCGGATGAACGGTGGGGGGACGTTCTGATCGAGATGTGGTACTGGATGGCGCCGGGGGGGGAGGGCGATGTGGAGTGTGCTTCCACCCACCTGGAGTTCACGACCCGGGATCCCGGCGCGGCGCTTTTCCTGCTGCTGGATGTCTGGGCGCAGGCCGCCTGGATGCAGTGCTTCTCCTGGCTCCGAGCGCTGGCAGTGACCCACTCCAGCGGCGACGTCCCGGACGCCGCGTGGGACGCGCTGACGGACCGCCACCCGTTCGCCATCTACCTGGTGGCGTTCGCCTGGGCGGAGCGGATGCGCTCCTTCCGCTGGGGGACGCCGGGGCCGGGCGCGCAACCGGAGATTTCCGGGCGCCTGCTGGAGGGTCCGGCGGCCTGCTTCGCCCTCGCGCTCGCCGCGTATGCCGAACTGATGACCGGCCTGGACCTGAGCGGGCCTGATTGGGACGCGCTGCTGGACGGACTGGATCTGACCGACCCGGAGGTTGCCGCCTGGCACGCGTACTACAAGGAGGTGCGGGTTGCGGATGCAGGCTGAAACGGGAAGGAGGGGGGATGACGTAGCCGGGTGGGTGGAACAGTTCCGAGCGGATCGGGACGCCCTGCTGCGCCGGTACGACCTGACGGTTTCGCCGGCGCGGTGGGCGCGGCTCGCGGCATTCTGCGCCGAGTGGGAGGGGATTGCTGGGGCGCTGACGCCGGGGCCCCGCGACGAGGAATTGGATCGGGCGCTGCTGCTGCGCTTCGTGGCCCGGAGCCGTGCGGAGTGGGCCCGCGAGGTGGAGCGATCGGCGGCGGCAGCGTTCCTGCTCCCCTTCGCCGGCGAGATCGTGGAGCTGCACGAGAGCCGGCGGCGGCATGAGGTTCCCGATGCGCGCGCGGCGGCGGCGGCGCTGGACCGTATCGCCGCCGCAGCCCGGGCGATGGCGGGGGGTGCGGGGGCCCCCCGGGCGGAGACGCCGGTGCACCTGCGGGCGCAGGCACGGCGGGACCTGGAGGCGCTCCGGGGGGCGCTGGCGGCGTGGCATTCCCACTTCTCAGGCTACGATCCCGCGTTCACCTGGTGGACCGCCGCTCCGTACCGGCACGCGACCGCGGCGCTCGAGGCGTACGCCGCTTCCGGTTTTGGGACCCGCACGCCCGCTGCTGGAAGCCCGAACCCGGAAACAGAGGCGGTCCCCCCTCTCGGAGAAGAGGGGCTGCGGTGGGAACTCGCGGCGGAGGGGCTGCCCTATTCACCACTGGAGTTGATCGCCGCCGCGGAGACGGAGTATGCCTGGGGTGAAGCGGAGATGCGGCGGGCGGCGGGCGAACTCGGCTTCGGCGACGACTGGCGCGCCGCCCTCGAACATGTGAAGAGCCTGCACGGGCCCCCGGGCTCCCAGCCGGCCCTGGTGCGCGATCTGGCGCGGGAGGCCATCGCCTTCGTGGAGGCGCGCGAACTGGTCACGGTGCCGCCGCTGGCGAAAGAAGTGTGGCGCCTGGAGATGATGACGCCGGCCGAGCAGGAGGTAAATCCGTTCTTCCTGGGTGGGGAGGTCATCAAAGTCTCCTACCCCACCGACACGATGTCTCACGCGGCGCGCGCCATGAGCCTGCGCGGGAACAACCCGCACTTCTCCCGTGCCACGGTGCAGCACGAACTCATCCCGGGCCACCACCTCCAGGGGTTCATGGCGGCACGGCACCACCCGCACCGGCGGCTCTTCTCCACCCCGTTCTGGGTGGAGGGCTGGACGCTCCACTGGGAGATGCTGCTCTGGGAACTCGGCTTCCCGCGCGGGCCCGAGGATCGGATCGGGATGCTCTTCTGGCGGATGCACCGCTGCATGCGGATCGTCTTCTCCTTCGGCTATCACCTCGAGACCATGACCCCCGACGAGTGCGTCGAGTGCCTGGTGGAGCGAGTGGGCCACGAGCGAGCCAACGCCGAAGGGGAGGTGCGCCGCTCCTTTGCAGGCAACTACCCGCCGCTCTACCAGGCCGCGTATCTGCTCGGCGGCCTGCAAGTCCACACACTCTACCGGGAGGCCACCGCCTCGGGTCGCTACTCCGCGCGCGAATTCCACGACCGAGTCCTGCAAAGCGGCCCCATGCCCCCACCCTTCCTGCGCGCCCTGCTCCTCGACCTGCCCTTCAACGAAGAAGTCACGGACGGCTGGCGGTTCCTGGACGGAGCGTGACGGTCGCCGACTGCACGCGCGCCCACCCATCGCCGGTGAGCTTCTCCCACCGCAGACACACACTGTGCCCACGTCTTCTACCGAAACGACGCGCGTGCGGAATAGGAAGCGGATGCGGAGATTCCGCACTCCGCTTCGCAGCTTCCCAGCAACCGCCCGCCACCCCCCCGAGTCGCCGTTCAGAGACACCCACGGAAGCGTGCCCCCGGGCTCGGCCGCGCCCCCCAACTCGCCGGTCGCACCCTGACACGCGGCGACCCCCGCCCCCCACGCCCTCCTCCCACACACCCACGCAACGCCGAGTGCCCCCTCGTGGCGCAGCAACCGATCCCACAACGTCCTCCCCCAACCCGTACCCGACCCCACCCAATTAAGCAAGT
>SYMT01000128.1 GCA_005805375.1 Actinomycetota bacterium | reverse complement strand
GTATCGGAGGGGAACGAGCAGAAGGATCTGGACAAGAAATTCCACGATTACCAGGACGTGCTGAAGGTGCCGGAGTATCTGCTGGTGGACCCCACGCAGGAGACGTTGGTGCTGTATCGAATGGGGGTCAGCGGGGAATATGCGGTGGTGGCGGCGGATGCGCAGGGGCGGGTGTGGAGCGAGCAATGCCGGGTGTGGTACGGCTGGGAGCCGGCGGGCAGCCTGCGGATGTGGGACGAACGCGGCGTGGAGCAGCAGGACTACACGGAAACTTACGCCCGGGCGGAGGCGGAACACGCCCGGGCGGAGACGGAACACGCCCGGGCAGAGACGGAACGCGGCCGAGCGGAGACGGAACACGCCCGGGCAGAGACGGAACGCGGCCGAGCGGAGACGGAACACGCCCGGGCAGAGACAGAACGCGGCCGAGCGGAGCGGTTGGCGGCACGCTTGCGCGCACTGGGATTGGACCCTGAAGTGTGAGGTTCCCCGAGCGGGATGACAGCGCGCCGCCCACAATGCTGGGAACGGCCGGCGGGCAGCGGGTCCTCACTGCGCCGTGGTGCTGGTACGGGCTGCTCGGCGTAATACATGCTATGCCGTCGCGGAGGCGGTGATGAATGCGTCCGTCGTGCATGACCAGGCGTGCTTGGTTTCGATCTCGCGCACGGTCATCTGGGTGGCGGCGAGGGAGCTCACGGTGTCGTGGAATTCCACCCCGGTGGTTGCGTCGCGTACCAGGATGACGTTATAGCCGCGGCGCTCCATGGCCAGGATCCCGTAGTCACGGTGCATGATGCACCAGTTCGTCGCGAACCCGGCGTACACCAGATGGAGGATGCCGCGCCCGGCCAGAAGGCGGTGGAGTTCCGGTCCCGTGTGGAGGATCGGCTCATCCGGGTGGGGCTGCACGAGGGGGCTGATGTCCAGATCGCGCGGGTAGCGTTCGAGCGCCTGCTGGAGACGGGGCTCGGGGTTCCGGCCGAAGGCGGCATATTCCCCGCTCCGGTAGATGCCGCGGAAGGCGGGCGGAGGCCAGTCGAGGGGCGGGGCGGGCTGGTTCGGGGGATCATCGGGCGGATGACTGTATCGCTGAGCAACGGCGGGCGAGGGCGTGTGGATGACGAGCATGCCTGCGGCTCGCGCCGCGTGTCGCACGGGCAGCACCCGGTCCTGCAGCACCTGCGTGGCCCGTGACAGCCAGGTACTGATGTAGTGGGTGCTCCAGAGGTCCACCAATACCAGCGCGGTCTGTTCCACCGGGAGGGGCAGCAGTCGCTCGATATGGTGGAAGTTCTGTTCCTCGCAGGGAACGTCGGGATCGGTATAGACGCGGTAGTAGCGGCAGGGGAGGGAAAGGGTGGCAGGAGCTGGCATCGGCTATCGTTCCACCGCGTACACCTGTGCGTGCCCGGTCCGATCGGAAGTGTAGAGTACCCAACGCTCGCTCGGGCTGAAACTCGGGTGTGGGTGCGTCCACTGCGGACCGTAAACGGTGTCCACCTTCATCTCCATCCAGGAAAGGCTGGTGTCTCGTTCCGCCGCAGCGCGCGCGGCGGCAAAATCGGCAGCCACTGCGTAGCAATCCCTTTTCCACTGGCTACCGCCGCAGGAGGCCTCGGGGTAGCAGAGTGCCTCGTGCGTCCCGGTTTCCACATCTACCAGGCGCAGGCCGATGTCCGGAAGCGTGGTGTCGCACAGTATGGTGCGGCTGTCCCGTGTGGCGGCGATGTGCCACGCATTGAACCGGGCAATGTCCCGAAACTCGCGGCGCGCAAGGTGAAACCGGCGCAGCACGTAGGGCCAGTGGGAGACGATCAACTCTTCCCCCGCCTCCCCGAGAAACGTCTCGTGGACCAGGAATTCCTGGTTGTTGTGCTCGTACAGGCAGGTATTCCCGGTTCCGTCGCGCCGGGTCATCCACATGCGGGGAGCGGGATCCTGCGCATACTCGAGCCATTCGGGGTCGCGGGGATGGAATTGAGGATGGATGATCGTGCGTTCTTGCTCCAGGATCACGTCTGCCGCGGATCCGTCTGTGGCCGCGATGGCCAGTCCGCACCGACCGTTACGGCGGATGGCGGTGACCAGCCAGGCGCCGTCCGCGCTCAGGCTGCACTCCCCCAGTTGGCCCCCAGCGAACTCCGCCACCGTCCGGGTATTCCCATCAGCCAGTGACACTCCCTGTATCCGCGCGGGGACGGTGTAGAAGAGTTCCCCCCCATCGTGCGAGAGGATGCCCGAAAACCCGTTCAGCCCGTCTACATCAGTGAGCGTCCGGATCTCCCCTGCGGGAAACCCTCCCACATAGTACTGTGGCTGTCCGCTTCGGTAGGAACAGAAAACCACCTCCCCCTCGTCGGGCGTCAGCGACGAGGTGAGAAAGTAGAGGTGGTGGTGGACGGACGGGTGTGCCGTCAATTGCACTACGCGACGTCCCGTTCGGGAGTCGTGCTCCTCGCGTGCCTCCGAGGGAAAGGTCTGCATCAGAGCTGTTTCGGCTGGAGACCGGGAAAGTTCCAGAGTGTGAACTGGCGACGGGCCCGGCGGGCTTCCTGCCAGCGCCCGGTTGCCAGCGTTGCCCGCTGAAGTTCCGACCAGAGAAACGCTGCATGGGGTGCGAAGGTCGTCGCCCGGCGCAGGGTCTGATACTGGCGCTCCGTGTCCTGGAGACGGCCATAGACCACGGACGCGGAATGCAGGAACGTCGCGCGGTGAATGTGGAGCGGCACGCGGCGGGCAGCTTCTTCATAGGTCCGTGCGGCCTGCTCGAGGAACTGCCGGGTCAATATGGGTGTCTCGTCTCCTCGTCGTGGGGTGCTGCGCTCTTCGGTATCGGCTCGCTCCTCCAATGCCCGGCCCAGTGCGCTGGCGACCCAGACATCGGCGGGGTCGGTTGCATACCGGCGGCGGAGTTCTCCCAGCAGGCGGTTGGAGTCATCCCGATTCTTTTCGAGGACCGTCTGGGCGATGCGGGCGGCCTGGGACATGCGGGTCTCAGTAGACGCCATCCCTCCGTTGCCGAGGCGTGGCGCCGCAGTGAACGAACCCGGTCCCCCAAATCCTCCGGGCCCGGTGGGGGAGGGTGCGCCGCTGCCGACAAACCCGGGGTTGATGCCCGGCATCCGGCGGGGGAGACCCTCGGGCATCGGCATGCCTCCCGGTCCCGGCATCGGCCCCGCCAATGCGGGCCCACCGGGGTGCGGCATCGGCGACGGGACCGCCATCCCAGGCCCGCCGGGTGAGGCCGCGGGCGGAAATCCTGGTCCGGGAGGAAAGCCGGGGCCGGCTCCGGCCCCCGGGAGGGTCGGGATCCCCGGCCCGGGGATGGCGGCTGCGGCGGGTTGATCCGGCGTCTTCCCGTTTGGCGCGCTCAGCGGGGGTGTGGGGTCACCGGCTGCGGCCGCCTCCGGCCCCGCACCGGCCGGGACCGTGGGAACGAAAAGCGCGGGCGGGACGCCCAGCGGCACAGTTTGGGTGGTGCTGGGCGCCGTAGGGAACCCGCCCGGGGTGGAGGGGAAAACTGTGCCGGCGGACGGCATCGGCGGGGGCTGGAAGCCGGGCAGGCCGGAGCCTCCGGCTGGCCCGGTGGTCCCGCTGAGGACGCCGGGAACTCCGGCCCCCTGGTCCGTTTTGGAGAAGGGTTCCCCGGCGACCAGTGTTCCCGCCTCGGGCAGGTCCAGGGTCCCGCGGACTCCCGGGGCGAGGAGGCCCGGCGGCGAGTAGGGGTAGAGCGCAGAACTCCCGCCGCCGGCGAGTCCGCCTCCAATGCCGCCGCCGCCGCCGGGCAGCAGGCCGCGCCGCCTGTTGCCCCAGTTGCGGGTTGCGAGCGAGCCGGTGATGGTGTTACTCCACTCCAGGTTGTGCGGGTCGAGGATATCTACATCCAGTTGCGCGGCGACGTCGGGCGAGACACGACGCAGGCGGCGCGTAGCACCGAGCGCCGCCCGCTGCCATCGCCGCGAGGCATCCGGATTCTCGTCCCGGTGCAGTACCTCCAAAAACAAATAGGTTTCCGCCAGACGGGCGAGCAGGACTACGGACTTCGGGTTGCGCTCCAGGTCCTGAATCAGGTAGCGCGCCCGTTCTTGAAGGCGTTCCGAGAAGGCCGGGGGTATTCGCACCGGCTCCGGGACCAGCGCCGCCTGAAAGGCACGTGCGCCGAGCGGTCGCGCGGGACGTCCCAGCGCCAGACGAGCGATGCCGCCGAGCATCAACAAAGGCACGACCACCGCCAATACCCAGGGCGACAGCCGCCGCCGTATCCGCCGTGGCGTATCCTGAAGGGGGCTGTCACAGACAGGACAGTGGTACTCCCGCCCCCAGAGCGGCGGCCGGTAGGTATTTCCGCACCGATTACAACTGGGCCATTCCGAAGCCATCACCGCCTGCGCCATCGGTCTCCTCCACAATGCCTTCATGCTGTAGTGGTACCGATTCAATTGGGCGGTTGGGGCCGCTGTATCCTGCCTGACGCGCGGATCTCAACAACAGTTTCGGCGCGGGCGTCCGGGACGCTTGTGGTGTCCGGGGCGCCCGCGGCTTCGAGCCGCCTACCAGGCGGCGCCCTGTCCCATCGTCAGGAAGGCGCAGGCGACCCAGATGCCGACGAACGGCACGACGGCAAACAGAACCAGGAACACCCAGAGGCCGGCCTCCATGACCGGCATCATGCTCCAGAGGCCGTCGCAAGTCGGCGCATGGGGCGCATCACGGCCTGCGGCGAGAGGTTCCCCCGCCAGTTGTATGACCGCGGGCACGTCCGCCTCCGCAGCGCGCCCCGCTGCTTGTCCCGCGATCGTTGGATATTCCAGGGCCACGGTTCCGGCCGAGGCGCGCGGTTGACTCTGGGGAGCGCCGCCGGTTCGGCGGGCGCTGGGAGCGGGGTTCGAAGGTTTTCTTTGTTGCAGCGCTGGCATGGGGTTCTTCCTGGAGATCGAAAAAAAAGACCCCCCTCGTACTGCCGCCGGCGTCACAACGCAGGCCGCGGCACGAGGGGGGCAGTCCTGGCCCCATCCACTCCGGACCAACCTGGGTCCGGAGTGGATATTTCGACACTCCAGTGAATCAGGACGCGCGGGGGTATCCGGATTGACGCACAGGAGATTTGTTCTTTTGAAGCGTACAAGAACTGCAGTGGGCGTCGATCGGGAGGGAATATGAATCGCCGTACGTTTCTGTCTGCCGCCGTGCTCTGTCCCGGCATCTCCGGCGCCGTTGCTGCGCAGGCTCCGGACGCGCCGGAGGGCGCCGGGGGAGTATCTGCCCGCACCGATTGTGTGCGGGCAGATGCTGCGGCGCGCGGCGCCGACTTCTTCTTTCGCGACGGGGATCGCGTCGTGATGATCGGGGACAGCATCACCGAGCAGCACCTGCATTCGAATTACGTGGAGATCTACGCGCGGAGCCGTTTCCCAGACTGGAAACTTGCTTTCCGGAATGTCGGTATTGGGGGCGATACGTCTGCCGGGGGCAACCGGCGCGCCGCGCGGGACATCCTCGCCTTCGAGCCGACCGCGGTCACCATCACCTTCGGTATGAATGACGCGGGCTACCGCCGGCCCGAAGATCCGGTCCGCCGCGAAGCCTATGTGCGGGGGCTGCAGGGGATGGCCGATCAACTGAAACCGCGCGGGGTGCGGGTGGCCGTGCTGAGTTCCAGCCCGGTTGAAGAGAAGGACGACGGCCCCGCGATGCAGGGATACAACGAGACGCTCGAGCGATTCGCAGCAGCGGCCCGGGAGGTGGCGGAACGGAACGGGTTTCGTTTCGCCGACCAGTTCCGCCCGCACGTGGCGGCGCTCCAACGGGCGCGAGACGTGGACCCGAAGCGACGCATCAACGGCGGGGATGCCGTGCATCCCGGGCAGTCCGGCCAGTACCTCATGGCCTGGGCGATTCTGCGCGGGCTGGGCGCCCCCAACCGGATTGCGTCCGCCACAGTGGATGCAGTCACCGGCCGGGTGGTGGAGGCCGAGAACTGTGCGATTACCGCCGTTCGCACCGGCGGCGGCGGACTCCGATTTGTGCGCAGCGCGGGCGCCCTGCCGCTCTGGATCGCACCGGCCGGGCGGCCCATTCTGGAGTGGGCGCCCCTGCAGGAAGAACTGAACGCCTGCCGGCTGCGGGTGATCGGCCTGAATCCCCGCGCCTACGAGTTGCGGGTGGACGGCGAGCCCTGCGGCTCCTTTCGCGGTCCCGACCTGGCGCTGGGAGTCAACCTCGCAGGAATCTGGGAGGGGCCGCTGGCCCGCCGCGCACAGGCCGTCCACGATGCGGTGTTCACGAAAAATCGCTACTACCACGACCAGATTTTTCGCGGTGTGGTCCTGAACAACCAGGTGCCGCCCGAGCAGAAAGACGGCCTCATTCGCCAGCGAGAGGCAGCACTTCCGGCTCTGGAGCAGGCCATCGCCGCAGCGCTGACGCCTCGTCTCCATCTCTTCGAACTGCGTCCCACCCCCTGATATGGCCGATCTTCCCGCGCTCACCGCGCAGGGTCACCCCCTGGATCTCGGCGCCCACGCCTTCGGCTTCCTGCGCGAGTCGCAGACGCTCTTGCACAACCCGTCCGCCCTCCGGGACCGGATGGAGACGGACGGCTACCTCTTCCTGCGCGACTATCTCGACCGCACTCAGGTGGTGGACGCGCGCCGGGAGGTCCTCGAAAAGCTCGCATCGGTGGGGGAGATCGATCTGCGGCAGCCGCTGATGGAGGCGATCCGGGCGGGCGAGGGACGCCGCCGCGCCGTTGACGCCGGCGCTCTGGCTCGTGAACTCCGCACCGGTCCCGCGCTCCGAGCGCTCCTCCAACGGGGGCGCATGCTGGACTTCTTCCGTGCCTTCCTGGACGGGGAGCCGCGCGCTTTCGACTATCTCTGGCTGCGCACGGTACGTCCCGGCGGGGGGACGGGCTGCCACTACGACGTGGTCTACATGGGGCGCGGCACCCACCGGCTCTACACGGCGTGGACCCCGCTGGGGGACGTCCCGCTTACCGACGGCCCGCTCCTCATCCTGGAGAACTCACACCGTCTTGAAGATCTGAGACGTACCTACGGCGCTCTGGATGTGGACCGGGACCGCGACAACAACCCTTTACGGCGGCGGCTGGTTCAGCCGGAACCCGGTGGAGGTGCGCGAACGCTTCGGCGGCCGCTGGCTGACCGCCGACTTCCGCGCCGGCGACATGCTGATCTTTACTATGTTCACCCTGCACTGTTCGGCCGACAACGCCTCCCCCGTGAACCGCATCCGCCTTTCCAGCGACAGCCGCTACCAGCTCGCCTCCGAGCCCGCCGACGAACGCTGGATCGGCGACGATCCCCCCGCTCACGACGTGGAGAAACAGCAGCAGGTCTTCGTGAGACCCAGCACCGCCCCGGAATGAATCCCGAGGCGATTGCGGCGAAACCGGTGGCGGTCTGGCGGGGGCCCGCCGCGTCCTCACCCCTCGCCGCGCTGCCCGGCGGGTTTCATCAGGGTCCGACTCTGGTTCGACTCCTGGTTCGGGTTGAAAAACGGGTCGTTGGAGTGGTGATAGTTGCCGGAACCGTCCGTCCAGTGGTACTGGGAGTTTGCGTCCTGCTGGGAGGTTCCCTGGTAGGGGTCGTGAACTGTTTCCACGCCCCGGATGTAGTCGCTGAAGGCGTCGGTCGCAGAGCGGCCGGTTCCGGCGTTGGGGCGGGAGGCGTGAGCAGCAGTCTGGCGCTGCTGCTCGAAGCCGCGCAGCACGGCGTCATTGTTGGCGCTGATCGCCTGGCTGAGTTGACCGGCGGCCTGGATCTGGGAGTACCCGGCCTGGATGTAGGCGTCGAACTGCTGCTGGAGTTGCTGATTGATGCCGGCGCAGAGCTGCTCCCAGCGCGGGTTGACCCGGAGCGACGCGGCGATGCGGTGGAACAGGGGAAGTCGAGTGTCCAGGGAGCCGCCCGGGGCCCGGTAGCGCAGCGCCCGGGCGAAACCCCAATTCGTCTGCATGGTTGTGCCCATCGGGCCGTGGTAGGGCACTTGCTGGTAAACCACGATGCCGAGCCATTCCTCATCGAAGGTCCTGCCCTGCTCGGCGTAGGTGATCCGCGCGCGGACACCCTCGGCCGGGAGGCTCCCGGCTTCGAAGGCGAGCAGGGGCAGGATATCGGGGCCGGCGGCGGCGCTGCGGACCTGGAGGCCCGGGGTGCGGCTGTGGTACTTGGGGATGAGCCACCGGGTGAGTGCTTCGGCGGCCGGCATCGGCGGCAGATGGGTCTGGCCGAGCGCAAACTGGCCCGGCTGGGTCATGCCGTAGTTTGGCTCCAGCCAGCAGAATGACTCGCAGGGGAGGAATGCGATCTGCTCTCCGGAACCCGCTTCCGCCGCTTCCGCCCAAGCTACCACCGGAACGCTGACGTTCTGGAAGTTCCAGACCACATCGCTCCATGCCCGCCAGTCCGAGGGATGTGCGAACGCGGCCGCCACCATTCCCTGATGACGGTGGTCAACCACCTGGTGCAAGACCCACGACGTGTCGGTTGCAGACATCGCTCTCCATCCCTCGCCGTGCGTGCTCGTGGTGAATCAGAACCCCATCTCGCGCAGGATCTCCCGTGGGTGTCTGCCGGCGCGGCGCTGCTCCTGGTAATGGGCCTTCTGCTCCGGGTCGAACGAAAGGAAGAGGCGGATGTCGTACCGGCCCGGCTGCGTGACCGGGAGGCCGCCTTCATCTACCCAGGCGCCCAGCGGGTACGCCCCGACAGCCAGCGGCATCCGCACGACGGCCCGCTCGCGGGCGGACTGATAGATCCCCATCAGGATCTCCAGGGTCCGGCGCGCCTGCCGCCCCTCACCCCGGTGCCCGTCTGCGGCGCCCTCGACCCAGGCGAGCGCGGCCTGCGCCTGGAGCACCCAAGGATCGTCATAGCCGGTGTCCTCCGTCTGCCAGTCGCCGCCGCCCCCGCGCAGCCACCGGACGGAACGCTGCCCGACCTCCAGGATGCCGTCGCTGCCCGTGACGGTGTAGTTCTCGACGTTGGAGGTGCCGGTCAGGTCGCACTGCACCAGCGCCTGCACGCCTCCGACGAATTGGATCAGCCCCATGCAGCAGTCTTCGATGCAGACATTGCGCTCGAAGCGATCCGATTGACGTTCGACGGCGCCGAACACCCACTCGGTGGCGGGGTCGCCGGTCAGATAGCGGATGGCGTCCACGACATGCGTGCCGCAGTTCAGCAGCCCTTCGCCGGTCTGAACGTTGACCATGCGTGGCTCACCGATGGCGCCGTCGGCAAGTAACTGCCGGGCGCGGGTCCAACTGTGGTTGTAGCGGCGCTGGTGCCCGATCACGAGCTTCACGCCCTGCTCGTCGCAGGCAGCCAGCATTGCATCCGCCTCTGCCAGGCAGGTAGCCATCGGTTTCTCGCAGAGGATCGCCTTCGGCTGATGCCGGGCCGCCTGTAGGGTGAACGGGGCGTGGAGGGGATGCCAGAGGCAGATGCTGACAAAGTCCAGCTTCTCCTCGCGCAGCATCTCTTCGGCATCGGCATAGATGCGCGGGATGGAAAATTGCGCCTGGATGCCGGTGCGGGCTCGCTCCACCGGGTCCGCTGCCGCGACCAGTTCAATGCCCGGCGTACCCTGGTAGCCGCGCGCGTGCGCCGCGGAAATGCTCCCGCAGCCGATGATACCTGCTCTGTAGCTCATGGTTGCTTGAAGGCGGACGGCAGCACACCTGCCCGCTCCCTCTCTCCTCTCTCCTGAATGCTACGCCGAAGCAACGGTCGCTCCGAGGACCTGTTGGCCGATGTCCACCCCGACCTTGTGGCTCCAGGCAGCGAGGAGGCGGCGGAAGATGGGGCCGGGCAGCCCGTCCCCGACGGGCATGGTGTTGATCCGGGTCACCGGCGCGAGGCAGTACGGAGTGGTGGCCAGGAAAGCCTCGTCGGCATTGATCGCGTCGTACGGTTGCAGGTCCCGCTCCTGGAACGGAATTCCGAGCTCGGCGCAGAGTTCGATCACCACTTCGCGGCTGATGCCCGGCAGGATGTTGCGCGTGGTGGGGGAGCAGACGGCGCCGTTTCGCACCAGCAGGAAGTTGGCGCCGCCGGTTTCCGTCAGGTTTCCATCCAGATCGAGCAGTAGCGCGGAAGCCTTCGGGTCCACCTGGCGGGCTTCCAGGTCCGCCAGGTAGTAGTGAAGGCGGCTGCGATATTTCATCTTGGGGTCCATGCACTGGGGCGGCACGTGCCGGTTGGACGCGATCACCAGATGGGCTCCCTGGACAAACGTCTCCTTCCAGAGGTGCAGCGGCAGCGGCATGGAGTGGATGCAGACCGTCGGCCCGCTGCTCCCCCCGGCTCCCGCCGAACCGGCATAGACCCGGAACTCTCCGGGCGTGACGAAGTGGATGATTCCGAGTTCCGCGCCGGGCGGCAGCAGCGGCAGATTGTGCGCCGCCAGTTCGCGCGTGATCTCTCGGAGGCGGGCCAGGTCCATGCCGATGTCCAGGCGCAGGTACTTGAGCGACCGGAACAGACGCCGGAGATGATCGTCCAGGCGGAATAGCTCGCCGGCGAACGTGCGGGTGAACTCCGTCGCGGTGGCGCCCAGAACGATCCCGGCATCGTAGATTTTCAGCCCCGCCTGCGACGCGGGGACGAAATTCCCCGTCAGGTACACGATGGGTTCAGCAGACACGGATATCTCCTCTATCACCCACGGGACTTGCGACCGTGCTCCGCAGACTCGGCGAAGAGCCGGGCGCGAGCGCGTGGCGGGGGCGGCGGAGCGAGCACCGTCTTTGGGTCCCAATACGTATCGGCAAGCCCATAGTCCAGGATTTCCTGCCCGACGAGATAGAAATCGGTTGCCATGTCACGGTCCAGTTGCTCGCGGCTCCGGCCGGTGTGCTGGGCCAGGCGATCCGCCATGTTGGCGTTCAGGCGTTCCAGAAAGCGGGCATTTTGTACCAAATTGGCCGCGAACTCTCGGCCCAGTTCCCAGGCCACCTGATGCAGCATGGCGATGGCTCCCGGGACGATGTACCGGCGGCGACCCGCTGCGAGACAGTCCGCCGCGCCCGACAGGGCCACCCCGACGCAGAGTGTGTCCACGCGCCCATGTTCTCGCATCACGTTGACGACAGCCACGGCGTTGAAGCTGGATCCGCCGTCTGAGTTGATCACCAGCAGAAACTCCCGATCCCAGTTTTGCAGGATGCGCGAGAGGATTTCGTGCGTTTGCTCGTCCGTGATTTCACCGGTCAGATACAGGAACCGGTCATCCGGCTTCCAGTCGCCCCCATCAGCCACGAGGTTTTTCTCCCGTCTCACCCTTTGGCCGGCTGGAACTGATGATTCCGCCGACCAGCACCATGAAGATCCCGAACATCGCCCGCAGTGTCTCCTGCGGGATGGCGTACACGCGGGGTGTGACCACCAGCGCTCCTACCGCCGAACCGATGGCCATCCATGCGGCCAGGCTCCAGATCACGTTGCCCCGCAGCGAATGGGTGAGGGCTCCGGACACAGAGACCATGACGATCACAGCCAGCGATGTGCCCTGGGCCTGGTGCTGGGTGTAGCCCACCAGCAGGACGAGTGCCGGCACCATCACCACCCCTCCCCCCACCCCGAGCAACCCGCTGAGAGCTCCTGTGAGGACTCCCACCCCAACTAATTCCAGTACCCGCACCATCGCATTTGGGTGCGGCTGTCCCTGCGGAAGGTGCAGAAAGCCATGCAACAGCATGTACACGCCTGTCACCGCGACAAAAGCGCCGAACAGGCCTCGCAGGCGACGCGCCGGCACCCGCATAGAAAGCTGCGCTCCCAGAACCGCGCCGGCAACTCCGCCCAGTGCCAGCCAGAGGATCACGCCCATGTCCAATCCCGGCTGACTGTTGAGTTGGGCCCCCCGGTTGTACAGCAGCGCGGAAAGTAGCGCCGTTGAGAGCATGACGGCCAGCGACGTCCCACTCGCCCGGTGCTGGCGCACGCGCAGCAGGTAGGTCATCCCCGGCACCAGAAACACACTGCCTCCCACCCCCAGCAGTGAGCTGGTGATTCCCGCCATCAGGCCGATGGCGAGCGCGGTGTACGGCGCGTGGACGATCTCACGCGGGGGCGCAGGAGGGGGGAGGTCAGTAGGCATGGTGGCTCCGTAGTATGGGGTTCCCTGTTCTCAGCCCGGGCACCTTCTTGTTACCGGCACGCCGTCAGGTTAGGAAATAGGAAAGAGAAAATCGAAAGTAGGAGGGAACGGGTTCGGTGGCCACCCGCCTGGCGCGGAGGACGGGGGACGAGTGCAGGTTCTCTTCCCCGGCGACGCTGTTCCGCCTCGACACCCCGCACTCCACACCCGACCCATGCACCTCTCCATTCCCACTCCCAGCCTGGTAGTTCTGATCGCCATTTCCGGTTCGGGGAAGTCGTCGTTTGCGCGGAAGCACTTTCGGCCCACGGAGGTGCTGTCCTCGGACACCTGCCGCGGTTGGGTGGCCGACGATGAGAACGATCAGAGCGCGACGCAGGATGCGTTCGCGGTCCTGCATTTCGTGGCGGGGATCCGGTTGGCGGCGGGTCGGCTCACAGTGGTGGATGCCACCAACGTGCAGCCCGAGGCCCGAAAGTCTTTGCTCGAACTGGCCCGACAGCATCACCTGTTCGCTGTTGCCGTGGTGCTGAACCTTCCCGAGCGGGTCTGCGCCGAGCGAAACCGGGACCGTCCGGATCGCATGTTCGGGCCTCACGTGCTGCGACACCAGCGGTCCCAGCTCCGGCAGTCACTCGGACGTCTGGAACGGGAAGGGTTCCGGCAGGTCTACGTCTTGAACTCGGCGGAGGACGTGGATGCTGCGGAGGTGGTGCGCCGCCCGCTCTGGTCCGATCGTCGGGAGGAGCACGGTCCATTCGACCTGATCGGCGACATCCACGGCTGCTTCGATGAACTGGCCGAAGTGCTGGAGAAACTGGGCTACCGGGTTGGAACTGCGGACGAGGGCGGGCGACCCGCCTATCAGGTGACTCCGCCGGAGGGGCGCCGTGCCGTCTTTCTCGGCGACCTGGTGGACCGCGGACCCCGCAGCCCGGATGTGCTGCGGCTGGTGATGGCCATGACTCGCGATGGGACCGCCTTTTGCGTTCCCGGCAACCACGACGATCGTCTTCGGCGCAAGCTGGAAGGACGCGATGTGCGGCTGGCACACGGGCTCGCCGAAACGCTGGCGCAGTTGGAAGGTGAATCGCCCGAGTTCATGGCCGAGGTGTGCCGCTTTCTCAACGGGTTGGTGGGGCATTACGTGCTCGACGACGGGCGGTTGGTGGTCGCGCATGCGGGAATGAAGGCGGAGTTCCAGGGGCGCAGTTCCGGCGCGGTGCGTTCATTCTCGCTGTACGGAGAGACCACCGGGGAGACCGACGAATATGGGCTTCCTGTGCGCTGGAACTGGGCGGGTGAGTATCGGGGCCGGGCGATGGTCGTGTACGGGCACACCCCCGTGTTCGAACCCGAGTGGCTGAATGGGACGATCAACATTGATACGGGATGTGTGTTCGGCGGCCGCCTGACCGCGCTACGGTATCCGGAACGGACGCTGGTGTCCGTCGAGGCGCGACGTACATACGCCCAATCCGCTCGCCCTCTCGCCCCGCCCGCGCCGCTCGTCACTGCACAGCAGTCGCATGACGACCTGTTGTACTACGAAGACGTCGCCGGGAAGCGCCGCATCGAGACTCGCCTGCATCCGCCGATCACGGTGCGGGAAGACAACGCCGCCGCGGCTCTGGAGGTGATGAGCCGCTTCAGTGCCGACCCGCGCTGGTTGATCTATCTGCCGCCGACGATGTCGCCGCCCGAAACTACCCGGCGCCAGGGGTTGCTCGAACATCCGGACGAGGCCTTCGCCTACTTCCGGCGCGAGGGGGTGCGGCGGGTCATCTGCGAGGAGAAGCACATGGGCTCTCGCGCGGTCGTCATCGCCTGCAGGAACGAAGAGGCCGCCCGCCGGCGGTTCGGCATCAGTGGGGAGGTCGGAGTCTGTTACACGCGCACCGGCAGGCGCTTCTTTGACGAGCCGGAACTGGAACGGGCTGTGCTCGACTGCGTTCGCGCCGCGATGACACACGGCGACCTCTGGAGCGAACTGCAAACGGATTGGGTGTGCCTCGACTGCGAATTGATGCCGTGGTCGGCCAAGGCCCGGACACTCCTTGTGCAGCAATACGCCCCGGTCGGTGCAGCAGCCGGCGCCTCCCTGAAGGCCGCGGCCGGCGTGCTGGCGCGTGCCGCAGGGCGTGGACTTGACGTCGGCGCTCTGCATGCCGACTACGCGGCTCGTGAACGCCAAACGGAGCGGTACGTGCGGGCCTACCGCAGCTACTGTTGGGATGTGGCATCCGCGGCCGACCTGAAGTTGGCGCCTTTTCACCTGCTGGCGGTGGAAGGGGGGGTGCAGGCCGAGCGGGACCATTGCGGGCATATGGAAGTGCTGCACCGGCTCTGCGCGGCGGGGGACGGGCTGCTCGTCGCCACCCGCCACCGGACGGTGGACCTGGAAGATCCGGCATCCGAGGCGGAGGCACTGGAATGGTGGGCGACCCTGACCAGTAGCGGCGGAGAGGGAATGGTGGTAAAACCGGTAGAGTTCGTGGCGCGGGGCCCGCGGGGGCTGACGCAGCCTGCCGTGAAGTGTCGGGGTCCCGAGTACCTGCGGATCATCTACGGTCCCGAATACGACCGCCCCGAACACCTCGAACGCCTGCGGCAGCGAAGCGTCGCGGCGAAGCGGGCGCTGGCAGTGCGCGAGTTCGCGCTCGGGATCGAGGCGCTTGAGCGGTTCACACAGCAGGAACCACTCCGGCGCGTCCACGAATGTGTCTTCGCCGTGCTGGCGTTGGAGAGTGAACCGTTGGACCCGAGGCTATGAAGATCTACATCATCACCGATATGGAGGGGATCTCCGGCATCTGCCACGAGGAGCAGGTGAAACGCGAGTCCCCGCACTACGGGCCGGCGCGATCTCTGCTCTGCGCGGATGTGAACGCCGCCATTGCGGGCGCATTCGACGGGGGCGCCACCGAAGTCGTCGTGAACGATGGGCACGGGGGTGGCTTCAATCTCATCCTCTCCGAGATGGACGCGCGCGCCGTGTATGAACGCCCCAACGGCGGAATGGATCTGATGCCCGCTCTCGACGCAACGTTCGCCGGCCTGTTCTGCGTCGGTTACCACGCGATGGCCGGTACCCTCAACGGTTTTCTTGATCACACGCAGTCCTCGGCGAGTTGGTTCAACTACTCGATCAACGGCCGCCCGACCGGTGAGTTGGGCCAGTGTGGGGCGTGGGCCGGGAGCTACAACGTGCCGGTGCTGCTGGTGACGGGCGATCAGGCGGCGTGTGTAGAAGCGCGCGAGTTTTTCGGTGAGATCGAGGTGGTGCCGG
>SYMT01000127.1 GCA_005805375.1 Actinomycetota bacterium | reverse complement strand
GTGGTCCTCCAGAGCATTCGGGAAGCCGTAACCGCCACCAGAACCGCGAGCCTCACCCGAGAACTGCAGTCCATCGGGGACGTCTCGCTTCCGGACTTTCTCCATGAAACCGGGCTGGATCCGGGAGACCTCTACCGGAACGGACGCACGCTGACGCAGCTCCGCCGGCGGGCCGGCCTCCTTCCGGCGGAAAACCCAGAAGGGGAGGACGCCACCGGTCGGGGCCTTGAGCGCCTGCTCGACCAGGAAGATCCGCACTGGTTCGCATTCTGCCGCGAAGGGCTGCAGCGGCCCGACCCACCCGAGCCGGGAGCCCTCTCCGCGAAGGAGCTGCGGCTGTGGCGGATGCTGCTCTCGACGGTGTGCGAACAGGGTCTCGCCGACGACCCCGATCCCACCCTTGGACTGCTCCACCTCTGGGAACTGCACGCCCTTCGGGGAGAGCTGGGCGAGCTGCTGGCGCTCCTGCGCGAGAGCGCGCAGACGGCCACGCGCCCGTTCGAAGTTGCGGACTGGGCTGACGTCCCGCTCCGCCTCCACGGGACCTATTCCCGCAACACCGTTGCCACGGCGTTTGGTCTGGCAAAACCGAGTGCGATGCGGGAGGGCGTGCGCTGGTGGCCGGAACACCGCACGGACACGTTCTTCGTGACGTTTCGCAAGACCGAGGACACGTATTCGCCGACGACCCGGTACGACGACTACGTCGTTTCCCCCGCCGAGGTACACTGGGAGTCGCAGAGCACCACGACGGCCGCTTCTCCCACCGGCCGGCGCTACCGGACCCACGCCGAGGAGGGGTCGCATGTGCTCCTCTTCGCGCGCGAGCAAAAGGTGCGCGACGGGCGCACCGTCCCCTATGTTTGCCTGGGGCCGGCCACCTACGCGTGCCACGAGTCGGAGCGGCCGATGCGCATCCGCTGGCGCCTGCACCACCCGATGCCAGAGCAGGTATACGAGCGGTTCCGGGCAGCGTCGGGATAGCCCGGGGAGTGCCGAACCGGACGCCCGGCCGACGCCCCGCCCGGTCCGGCACTCGCACGGCGCCTACCAGCCGGGCACCTCGGGCCGCAGATAATGCGCGCCAAGCAGCGCCGGCTCGGGCGGGATCTGGCGGGAGAGCGCGTCCGTCGCCTCCACGATCGCCGTCTGGATCGGGTAGCGACCCCGCGGCGGGCGGCGGGGATCGTAGGTGGCGTCGGACCAGGCGCGGCTGTCGGCGTGCACCCGGACCCGGGTCACGCGGCCGTTCGCCGTATCCAGGTCGCATTCCCCTTCCAGCGTCCCCTCCTGGCCCCGGTCCGTCCACTGCGGGGGGTGAGAATCACGCTTCGAGTATTCCCCACGCAGCGCGAGCGTGCGGATCGCGCCGCTGGTACGAAGGGTGCGCGCGGTGAGGGAGGCGCCGCGGAGCGCCCCCGTCTGGTAGGCCCAGACCTGCCCCCGCGTGTTGTCCACCATGTGGTACACCAGCAGCCGGGCCGTGAAGGTGCGCGGCAGCGGGAATTCTCCGTTTCCTGCACCGGACCGGGCGATCATGTCCCGCACCTCTGAAGCCAGCAGCCAGGTGAAATCTCTCCCGAGCAGGGAGTTCCACTCACCGGCGTCCGGCGGCAAGGGCCGAATGCGCGAGTAGAGCTGCAAAACGGTGGTGCCCGGCGGCGGGGCGAGCGGTGTGGTATAGACCGCCTGGTCCGCCGGAAGCGCAAGGGCGCCGCGACTGCCGCTCTGCCGGAAGAGCTGGACGCCGTAGGCGAAGAACTGGGGCATCCGCGGCGGGAAATTGTCCCACGCGAGGCCGGTGCCGTCCGGTGCAAGGATGTAATAGCCCTGAGTGCTGCCGCCCGGATGCTGCGGCTTCGCCTGCCGCACGATCTGGAGCCACCAGTCCCGCAAAGGGCCGCTCATCAACTGCTCATGCGTGGCGGAGGCGGGGATGTAGTCCCGCTGAAGGCGCTGGACGATCGTCGGCTCGGAGAGGGCGACCCGCCCCCGTACGGCGTTGTTTCAGCCGCAGCCGAGTGGATTCCCATTCATGACCCACGCCATCACCGGCTTCCCGACCCGACCGGCTTCCGCGAGCGCCGCGACGAGATTGGTCCGCCAGGGAATCGTCAGCCAGCGGTCCTCCTCCGGCGTCGGCAACAGCGCGTTCAGCCGCGCCTCCCATCCGGGCATCGTTCCCTGCGCCGGAACGCCGCTGCAGGGCAGCAGTGCCGCTGCCAATCCGCCGCCGATCAAGTTACGCCGCCGCATTCTTCTGCCTTTCCTTCTTCCTCTCCACCGATTCTCCACTGTTTTCGGTTCGAGCGGGAGGGATGGCGAGCCGCTCAGGTCCGTGAAACTGACCGAAGTGATAAATCTCACTGGTGGCAGCTCTCCATTTTGTCGCCCAGACCAGCATTTTTCCGCAGGAAAGATGTCGGCCTGGAACCGCTGATGGGACGGAATGCGCCGGTGGCGCCCGCACTGAGCCGGTGCTCGAGGGCGGGCCTGCTGTCACGCGCCGGGAAGCGGAGGGTGAGTGACATGGAGTTCAATCCGGGACCGGCGTTCGTGGTCGCAGGTTCTGCAGACCAGGGTGCGGAAGAGGACATGCGCTTGCGCGAGGCACAGATCCGCGAACTGGGGGAGTCCGGCGACGTTCGGCTGGTGGAGACGATGCGCACACTCTTGTGTGATCAAGAGTGGCGGATCCGCCGCGCGGCGGCGGAGGCACTCGGATCACTCCAGGACCGGCGAGCAGTGCCGGCGTTGTCCGCAGCACTCGGAGACCCGTACAGCGGTGTGCGTGCCGCCGCGGCAACCGCGCTCGGAATCCTGGAGGATCCACGGTCGGTTGGATTCCTCGTCCCGCTCTTGAGTGACGTGTTCATCAGCGTCCGTGTCGCTACGGCGCTCGCAGTGACGAAACTCGGGGACTTCCGCGGGATGGAACTCCTCTATGCAGACCCCGTGAAAACGGAACTGTCCGTTCGTATCGCCGTTGTCGAGGCATTGGGGCGGGTACCCGGTACCCGGGCGTTCGACGCTCTCTGCGACCGTCTCCGTGGCAGCGCCTCGCCGGCGGATCCGCTCGCTGACCTTCTCACCTTCCCCGAGTCCGCCCGCATTCGGAGGGAGCACACAACTCGTGAACTGCCGATCCGGCTGGCGGCGGCCGCAGCCCTCGGCGTGCAGGGGGACGAGCGGGCTGTGGGGCTACTGCACTCTCACCTGAGTGATCCAGGCGCGGAGCTCCGGCGGGCCGCCGCGGACTCACTCCGGACCCTGGGATGGAAGCCCGAGAGTGATGCGGATCAGGCACTGGTAGCGATCGCGGAGATGCAGTGGGATGCATCGGCCCTCGCACGTCCCGGGGCGCTGGGACCGCTGTGCGCGCGGCTGGAGGATCCGGTTCATAGCATCCGTCTCAAAGCCATAGAAGCAATCGAGACCCTGAACTCCCGTGCGGCGCTGCCGGCTCTCCGGTCTCGTCTGCGCCGGTTCGGCGTTCGTGAAACCAACTCCGCGGTACGCGAGCGATTAGTACAGGCGATCCGGTCCATTGATCGCTCCACGGAGCAGCTTCGGGATCTCCCTCTTGCCTCATCGGGGCCCGAGCCGGATGCCCGCACGCTGCCGATTCCCGCTGCGACGGGGGCCGAAGAACCATGACCGCAGCCTGTGACCCCTTGCCGTGCGCCGCGACTACCTTGAGGGCGCCCCACCCACGCATCGGAAGCGCGCTGGTTCGGCGGTGCCTGCCCAATGTCGAGGCACTCACGAGCGGAGTCAACCACCGTGCACATCAGGCGCCAGCATTTGTGCGCCTTAACCGCCGCGCAGGATCTTGAGCCTGCCGCCCGCGGTCGCCGGACGGTCGGACGCATGGTTGACAGAGGAAGGCGGGCGTAGTGCAGGGAATTACAGAGCACCGATTCACGCGATCTGAACCGAGAGCCGAACCGGTCGCCGCTGCAACCGGCCCGACTCTGGCCACGGTTCTGGAGATACCCATGCCCAGCCAAACTCTCCGTCCAATCGCTGATGCGTCCCACGCCCCACTACAGGATGTCCTGGAACCGGGTGGGGTTCCGGAGACGCGCCGGGACTTCGGCGCGCGGATGCTGAAGTCGCTGATCGCGTATGGACTGATCGAGACGCTCTGGTCCCGACGTCTTCTCGCGGATGGCCACAGCGCAGTGGTCGGCAAATGGTTTGCGGAGCTCGTGGAACTCTCTCGCGAGTTGAAGGGTCGCCGGCTCACCGACC
This sequence comes from Actinomycetota bacterium, assembly GCA_005805375.1. Classification (GTDB taxonomy): domain Bacteria; phylum Armatimonadota; class SYMT01; order SYMT01; family SYMT01; genus SYMT01. The sequence goes on along the minus strand of SYMT01000127.1, from coordinate 2,601 downwards.
GGGAGTTCCAGGCTCGGATGGAGGATCTGTACCGGCGGGTGGATCTCGCCGAACTGATCCAGGCGGTGAAGCTGGAGGAACTGCAGCGGAGCGCCGAACTGCCCGACAACGGCGCCATCAGCCTCGGTTTCGATCTCAAAAAGGTGGCCGGTATTCCCGCCGATCTCGGTTTTGGGAAGCAGATCTTCGGGCTGAAGAAGGGCCGGTCCATCGTGCCGCACGGGCACGCCAACATGTGTACCGGCTTCATCGTCCTCCAGGGGAGCTTCCGCGGGCGACACTGGGACCGGGTGGAGACCCATGCCGATCACTACCTCATCAAGCCGACGATTGATCGCACCTTCTAACCCGGCGCGGTCTCAACCATCTCGGACCACAAGGATAATATTCACTGGTTCGAAGCGCTCTCGGACACCGGGTTCGTTTTCAACGTCCACGTGGTGGATTACGATCCTACGCTCCAGGGAGGTACCGGACGGCTCTACCTGGATCCGGACGGTGAGAAAGTGACCGGTGACCTGATCCGGGCCCGAAAGATGAGCGTTTCGGAGTGCCACCGGAAGTACGGGTAGGACCGAACGTCAGGCAAACATTTCCCTCTCAGGAGCCGTCCCCATGACCACCACCGCTTCCTGTCCCCTGCGCGCCGTGCCGGGCTATGCCGGCTCACATCCCGGAATCCAGATCGGCACCTATGTCCCCTCGGACGCCGACGACGATGACTTGAAGTTCCTGCAGCAGCTCGGCGTAGAATGGGCCATGCTGATCGTGAAGGACCCCACCCACCACACCGCGGAGCACTACCGGGCGTTTGGGCGCCGTCTGGCCGAGTACGGCATCCAGATCTATCGGGTCGCCAATCACAGTGTCCACAACATGGAGCAGGTGACGCTCAACCTTCCGGGGCGCGACGAAAAGATCGAAGAGTTCTGCACGTTCCTCCGCAACCTGGGGGCGGCGGGCATCCGCTACAACACGTACGCCCACATGGGCAACGGCATCTGGAGCACCGGAGCCACCGAGGGCAGAGGCGGAGTCCACGCGCGGGTGCTGGACATCACGCACGCCAAGGGCCACTGGAACGGCCAGGTCTTCCAGGGAGAACTGACCCACGGGCGCGAGTACAGCGAGGATGAGCTGTGGGACAACTACGCCTACTTCATCCGCAAAGTGATGCGTGTGGCGGAAGACGAGGGGGTCTACGTCGGCTTCCATCCGGATGACCCGCCGGTCTATGCCCTGGGGGGCATTCCCCGCTGTATCTTCGGCAACTTTGCGGGGTACCAGCGGGCACTGGAGATCGCGGACAGCCCGAACTTCGGCGTCTGCCTCTGCGTCGGGTGCTGGCTCGAGGGAGGCAAGGTCGGGATGGGCTGCGACGTGATCCAGGCCGTCCAGCACTTCGGCGCGCAGGGAAAACTGTTCAAGGTCCACTTCCGCAATGTCAGCAACCCGATGCCGGCGCCCTGGCAGGAGACCTTCATTGACGACGGCTACCAGGACATGCACCGGGTGATGCAGGCACTGCGGGCCGCGAACTTCGACGGCTGCATCATCCCGGACCACATCCCGCAGATGGTCGGCGGCTCCGGCCCGGGGTTGGCCTACTCCATCGGCTACATGCGCGCCCTCGTCCAGGCAGCGAACAACGAGGCAGGCGGCGCCTGATCGGAGGTCCGAGCCCTTGAGTTAGGCGCAGCGTGGATGCGCGCGGGATTGCTGCGTCGCGGCACCTGCGCGCCGCCGTTCCGAGGGGGCATCCCGCCACGCGCCGTGTCGCGCGAGCCAGGCGGAGCTACGGTCGGTTGGGAGGTGCGCCGGGTTGGGCCGCGGCGGTTCAGGACTCAGACGGTGGAGGCGGCGGCAGGTTCTGCCAGCGTTCGGCCTGACCGAAGAACGCCAGATGCGCCACGTTCGCCGTCACGATGGTTGCCCCGACGCTCTCCGCCTGCGCCGCGAGGAGAACATCCGCGTCGAGTGCGTCCGCGGAGGCCGTAAGATGCCCTGCGTTTCGCGCCTTCGCCCACAACTCCGCGGCACGGCGAACCGTGGGCGTGTCCAAAGGGAGGTACAGCACTTCTTGGGGCAGGTAATCGAGCCGCCGGAGGCTGCGGAGCTTGTTCGCCCGGATCAACTCCCGCCGCAACTCGTAGTCGGCAATCTCAGGCAGGTAGATCGTCGAGCCGCGCTGGAGATGCGCCTCAAGCCAGGCGCGTATCTCCAGGACGCCGGGCTGCTTCACATCCGGATGTGCCAGTAAGGATAGCGGCGTCGAGTCCAGGATGAGAACGCTACCCATCAGGCGCATCGCACTGCGCTCGCCGCAGTGCGAGTCGCGGAACTTCGGGCACCGGTCCCGGCTCCGGGTCGGCCGTATCCTCCTCGGTCCAACGTTGCAGTGTTGCGATCAAACGGTCGTTTCGCTCCGCCTGAATGCGAAGCGCCTCCGGGTCGCCCGCTCGCAGCCGCGCCGCAAATGCCAGGATCGCGGCCACCTGCGGGGAATGCCCCGGTGCGGTCACCGGCTCGTCCTTTGCCACGCTGCGGCTCACAAACTCCTCGGCGGACAGCCCAGCCCGCGCCGCGCGCGCGCGCAGCCGC
>SYMT01000016.1 GCA_005805375.1 Actinomycetota bacterium | reverse complement strand
GCCGCGCCCCAACGCGGTTCGCTCGCCTCGGGGCGCTTTCGGCGCTCGAAACGAGAGAGAGGGTGGAACCGAGAAGCAACCCAAGCCCGAGCAACGAGAGAATCCCTCTCGTGCGGGAAATCACCGGCGATCCGGAACCCAGCATCAGACACACCTCCATGGCACTCCCTGCGACAGGGCTGGACACACTGAGCAGTTAGCCATGTTCGAACAGTACTCCTTCCAATTGCAACAGTGGGGAGGTCGTGTTGGAGCAAGCCCGATGTGCTACGGTGTTTCGATACGAGCATCACGAATGGCGCCTTCGAGGAGGCGCCCGCAGGGGAACAACCCTGCATTCTCCAACGCCTTGCGCGAACCAAGATTCCCCGCGTTGCAGCGGGCTGCGGGCCGCCGCCCCGCCTCATAACACACTCGTTTCAGTTGCTGAATGAGGAAGCTGGCATAGCCACGCCGACGGTGTGGTTCCGCGGTTGCCATATAGATGTCCCCATAGGGAGGATTGTAATGCGTCGTGAATCCACCCCAGGCGACAACCTCCCCGCTGACCTCGATCACCCACTCACCGTCCTTCCCATTTGCAGGGACGCCGGGGAGAAACACTCCATCCGGCAATGTCAGGTGGGAGGTAAGGAAATCGTGAAAGATGATCACATCGGATGTGATCCCCTCCGCGAAATCGTAGAGCATCAACGACAGCAATGGATCGTTCGACTGCGCACAAATCCGGGTCGCGTGAGACGTGCGGACAAATTCGCCGAAAAGCGGGACCGCATCGCCGCGATACTCCGGGAGTAGGTAGAACTCCTTTACGATTCCTCGGGGAAACACCCGGTGGCGGTCCTCCCCAGAAGTGATCGCCCCGTAGCCGGCCACTCTGGCGCCGACGCGCACCAGATAGCTCTGCGTGAACCCGCGGCGGTGCAGCGAGTCGTGGATGATCTGGCAGTTCATTGCCTGCCGATGGAGTTCGCGCAGCGGGTGGATCTCCTCCACCCCCACTTCGGTCACTTCGATCTGCATCGTGATTTCGTCCGCCCTGACCCGCCGGTTGGTAGTAGTGTAGCACTGACCTGACATCGGGGACGACGGAGGACACCGCACGTCGGTGCGGAAATACAACGCGTATGCGGGAGTGCAGGGGCTCGCGGGGCGAAGCGGGTCGAAGCAATGGAGCCGGTTGCGTCACAGGTCCTGGTGAAACTCCGTTGTTCCCCTTCCACAACCCATGACTGCGGTTTGCCGAACGTGCGTCGCTCGGGGACCCCGGCAGCGGGGTACGATGCGGGGCCCGAGGCAGGGGTGCGACTCGGGGACAACGTACTGACGTGCGTGGCGCGGTTACGCCCGACGGTCCCCTGGTCGTGGCCCATCGGGGCGCATACCGACACCAGCCGAGGGCTCACGGGCGGGCAGGTTGCGGGGTGATCCTGTGACGGGGAGGATGCCGGCCGAGCACGGCAGGGGGACGGCGGTGGTGAACGCAGCAACAGGAAGTTCAGGAGCACTTCCGGCAGGAACGGCAGCGCGCCTTCTGGCCGACTATGATGCGCGGCAGCCTCAGGGCGACTTTGCTGACCGGGACCCAGCACTCCTCAGTCTCGATGATGCGTACCGCTTGCAGGCGGAGGTGGCGGCGCTCCGGGTGGCGCGTGGTGAGAGGCCGGTGGGTCACAAGGTGGGCTGCGTCGGGCCGGCGGTCCAACAGCAGTTTGGGCTTACGCATCCAGTCCGGGGGGTGCTCTGGGCGGGCGAATGGCGCACTTCTGCCGCACCAATCGCCGTCGGCGCCTATGACCGCCTGGCGATCGAAGGGGAGATCGCACTGGTGCTGGGGAGCGACCCGGGCGACACGCTCCTCAACGGCGCGGAAGGCCGGATTGGGTGGCGCCCTGTGATCGAACTGCACCAGTACGTGTTCCGGCACGCGCCGCCCACGGTCCAGGAGTTGGTGGCGAGCAATTGCCTGCACGCCGGGGTGGTTGCCCTGCCGCTCCCGTGGACGACCGAAGGCGGCGCGCTTACTGACGTAGAGATTCGCATCGAGATCAACGGTCGGGTCGTGGATGTCAGCCGCTGCGACGCGGTGCCGGATGGGCCGCTGGGATCGCTGCGCTGGCTGGCGACAGACCTGCGGAGGGGTGGTGGACGACTTGAGGCGGGGGACGTGATCCTTTCCGGAGCACCGGGCCCGCTGCTGCCCGTGGCGGCAGGCGACCGGGTCGTGGTCATCGCAGGAGGGCAGCGGGTCGAAGCCTCGTTCGTCTGAGCGACGAGCCTCCCCGGATCGGCGTCAGCCGCCGAAGTATGCCCCGCCATTGAAGCAAATCGTCTGGCCGGTGATGTAATCGCTCGCTGGGGACGAGAGCCAGAGTACGACCTCCGCCAGTTCCTCGGGCTGGCTGAAACGGCCGACCGGGATGCCGTTCACCAGGACTTGCTGCTGCTCCTCGGAAAAGACCTGGAGCATATCGGTGTCCACGCCGCTGGGCGCGATGCAATTGCAGCGCACACCGTACGGCGCCAGGTACTTGGCCAGAGAACGAGTAAGGCTGATGACGCCGGCTTTGGCGGCGGAGTAGTGGGCCCCCGCCAGAATACCGCCCACCTGCCCGGCCAGGCTGGAGAAATTGACGATTTTCCCCCAGCCCTGCGCTTTCATGGGTGCGCAGCATTCTCGAGAGACGAGAAACGCACTGGTGAGGTTCGCCCCCACGACCGCATCCCACTCCTCTTGCTGGATTGCCTCGAACGGAGTCTGGCGCAGGACCCCGGCTGCATTCACAGCGATGTCTACCCGTGCGAACCGGTCGAGCGTCTGCCGAAACAGGTCCCGGACGTCGTCTTCCTGCGCCAGGTCACCGGCCCACGTGAAAAAGTCAGCGCCGTCCAGGGTGTGTGCCAGGTCCGCCAGCGGCTCCTGGCGGCGATCCACCAGCACGAGCCGCACACCCTCACCGGCGAAGCGGCGGGCGACAGCGCCACCGATCCCGCCGCCGGCCCCGGTCACGAGAGCGACCCGACCCGCCAGTTGTCCCGCCGCAAGCGGTGCAAATTGACTCTTCATCACGCTGCCTTTACACCCGGTTCACTGCACTGCGCGGCGGCTCGCCGCGCAGGACGCGCGCGCACTCTTCGCCGACCTGGCGCTGGAGCTGCCGCAGGGCCTCCTCCGAGTACCAGGCGAGATGCCCGGTCATGAACACGTTCGGGCGCTGCCAGAGCGGATGGTCCGCCGGAATCGGTTCCGTCTCCAACACATCCAGCGCGGCGCCGCCCAGGCCGCCCGTGTCCAGAGCCGCCACAAGCGCATCCGTAGCAATCAAGCCCCCGCGCGCGGTGTTCACGACGATAGCACCCCGTTTCAGTTTCGCGAGGGTATGCGCGTTCAGGAGATGGTGGGTCTCGGCAGTGAGCGGCATGTGGAGCGCCAGCACATCGCTCTCTGCAAGAAGTGTTTCGGCGGTGACGGGGATGACACCCGAGCCTGCAAACGCCGTATCCGGTACATACGGATCGTGCGCCACGCGACGGAAGCCGAACCCGGCCGCCCGGCTGTGTACCGCGCGCGCGATGCGACCAAACCCCCAGGTGCCGAAGGTGAGGGCCGAGAGCCGCCGGATCGGACGGTGCATCACGTGACCCCACCCGCCGTCCCGGAGTTGTTGGATGGCGGCCGGCAGCTTACGCACGCACGCCAGCGCCAGAGTCACGGTGTGATCCGCCACATCGTCCGTACAATAATCCGGCACGTTGCAGACCACGATCCCCTTGCGGGTCGCTGCCTCGACGTCCAGATTGTCCACCCCCACCCCGTATCGGACCATGACCCGGCACCGGTCCAGTTGTGCAATCACATCGCCCCGCAGGGGCGCCATTTGACTGATGACGCCGTCGGCATCACGTGCTGCTTCCAGGAACGCGGCGGCCCCGGGGTACTCCCGAAAGACCACCAGTTCGGCCACGCCCCGGAGGGCTTCCTGCTCCGGCTCCAGATCCTCGAAGAGGTTGTCGCTGACGACGACCTTTTGCATCGGTTCGGCCTATCCCTCGTCCAGCGCCACTCGACGGCGCTCCGTGACACTGCGGCGGATCGCGTCGAGCACCCGCATGTTCTCGGTTGCATCTTCAGGGCCCCGCACGACCGGGTTCCCCGTGAGAATGCAGTCGCTGAAATGCTCCACCATCAGGCGGTACTGGTCCACACCCTCGGTCGTGAGTTCCTCGCAACCGCTGCGGTCCCACACCCGTATGACCGCCGGATCGGCTCCCGGAAGCCAGGGGCGTAGAATTTCCAGGCGCCCCTGACTGCCGACCACCTCAATGCCGCTGCGGCCGAATGACTCGAACGAGCAATCGAACAGCGCCGTGTGAGCCGGATACTCCAGGACCCCGGCGGTGGTCATGTCGCCGTCCCATTCATCATTCCACGATGCCCATGCCGAAACCGCCAGTGGCGCACCCCCGCTGAAGAACCGGATTGAGTTCACGCAATAGCATCCGACATCAAGCAGCGCTCCCGGACCCTGATCCCGCTGAAAACGTGGATTGGCCGGACTCGGTGTCGAATTGAACGTGAAACACGAGCGAATCAGCCGCAGTTCCCCCAGACGGCCACTGTCGAGGACCTCTTTCGCCTGCGCCATCTGCGGGTGAAAGCGATACATGAACGCCTCCATCAAATGACGTCCCGCCCGGCGGGCAGCGTGTTCCATCGCGGGGATCTCGGCAGCGGAACAGGTAAACGGCTTTTCACAAAGCACGTGCTTTCCGGCTTCCAGGGCCCGAATGGTCCACTCGGCGTGCATTCCGTTCGGGAGCGGATTGTAGATCGCCTGGACCTCGGGGTCATGGAGCACGGCCTCGTAGGATGGGAGCACCCGGTACCCGTACTGCGCAGCATTCTCCGCCACCCGGGCGTGGTTGGGTGTGCCCAGCGATACCAGGCGCGCGTTCGAAGCGGCGGCGAGCGCGGGAATCAGCGCGCGGCGGCTGATGTTGGCGCTGCTGATGATCCCCCAGCCCACAATGCTGTCTGCCATACGTCCGTCTCCCCTCGCGCTGCGGACAAGATCCCAGCGCCCGGCCCACAGTTCGCCCTTACGTTCAGCGAAACCACCCCCTTGCCCTTCTCAACCGGGAAGCGCCGCCGTATCCGCATCGCGTGGAGCCGGCCGAGTCCGGCAAGATCCGAGTTGAACTTCGAAGACTCCACACCCGCGCATCGCACCGGGTCGGCGGGCAACCCAATCCGTGCGGAGCACCCCTCAATCGGCGTGACCATTGAATGCAGTCGTGCATTTCTTAGGTGTGATGAACGCGCCTGCTCACCTCACTGCCGCGGCGCCGGTCGCCGCTCCGGTTGCTCCACGCCTCACGGTCACGGCAGCCACACCCGGAAGCCTCGAAGCCGCGGCGGATGATGCACTCGTGATGGCGGCGCGCGCCGGTGAGGCGCGGGCCCTGGACTGCCTCGTGACCCGGTACCGGAGCCGGGTCTACTTCCTCGTCCGCTCGCTGCTCCCGCCGGGCGTCGACCCTGAGGATGCCACCCAGGAAACGTTTGCCCGGGCGGTCGCTGCACTTTCGTCGTACGAGCCGCAGGGCCGATTCCGGACGTGGTTGTTGACGATCGCGGCGAATGTTTGCCGAAGCGTTCACCGCCGCGGCCGTGCCCGGCGCGAGACGTCGCTGGACGAGAGTGCACCGACGGCGACCGGCCCGCCCATGTGGGAACTGGGCGAGCGCAGCGCCCTCCAACGGGCGGTCCTCCGCGCGGTGGACGGGCTGCCGGCGTTGTATCGGGCGCCCGTGGTGCTGCACTATCTGCACGAACTGCCCCTTGCCGAGGTGGCGCAGGTTCTTGGCCGGTCTCGCCCGGCGCTCAAGATGCAACTCTGGCGTGCTCGAGTCCTGCTGGCGCGCGAACTGGCGGAGTGGGTCGGATGAAGGGATTAGACATGACACACAGGTCGCGCAACGCAAGAATGACCCGGATCCTCCAGGAAGGGCTGCGGGAGGCGGAAGCATCGTACGCGGCGGCTCTGTCGGCACGCCCCGGGGACGCCGGCCTCCTGCCGGCTCCGACGCAAGTCGAACGGGGGACGCACGCCGATGCCTGCCGGCCGGCGGGCGCCTCCGGCGTGACGACACGCGCCACGCAGGGAGGCGGACTTGCGGCAGGAGCGGCGGGCGGGCCCACGTGGCTCGGCAGCCGAAACCTGCGTGTCGGTTTCGCCGCCGCGGGGCTTGCGGGCGCGACCCTGCTGGTGTGCCTTGGAAATGGCGCGTCCGTGCGGCGCGGAACGCGGCTCTCACAGCCGGCGGACATCGCAGCAGCGACGCCGCAGTTTCACCTGGGAGCCCCCCCCACCCCTTCGGGGAGACCGCCGCACCCGGTGCGGCGCCGAAGCACTGCGACCGGGATCCCTGCAGCCTCTCCGGTCGCCGCAGCAGCGGCTGCGACCGGTGCGCCGGCCTCCCTGGCTGCCACGGACCGGCGTGCGGGTGCACTGCGCAACTCGCGGCACGGGAAGGACGGCGCACCCGAGCCTGCCCGCTCCGGCAGGCTCCATCCCCATGCGCATCAGGCGGCAACAGACGCCGAGTTCCTGAACGGAGAGGGGTCGGAGTGGCTCGCGGGGTGGCTGGCCGACCGTCCGGAAGAGCGACGGCAGCGGTCCCGCGGATTGAATCGCGACTGGGGACGGGTCACGGACGACTTTGTGGAGCCGGAGTGGCCCCGCCTGGCGGGGGGAAACCGGAGCGTCCTGGTCGGAGCACTGCTCCACGCGCAGCGGGAAGCGGCGGCGGTAGATCCGCGCCTGTTCCGCAAGGTCACGCAGCGACAGAAGCGTGTAGCGCTGGAGGCATTCTGCCGGGACCTGGAACGCCGAACTGGGGTGATGTTTCGCGCTTCGCGCGGGGTGCAGGACGAGAAGGTCACTATCCTGGTGAAGGACCTGCCTGCGCGCGACGTGATGCGGGGGGTGGCGCGCTTGTTCGGCTACATCTGGACGCGACACGAACAAGATGGGCAATACCGCTATGAGCTGACCCAAACACTGCGGAGTCAGTTGGTCGAAGAAGAACTGCGCAATCAGGACCTGAATGAGGGACTGCTCGCTCTGGACGAGCAGATGAACGAGTACCGGCCGTACCTGAACGAGACTCCGGAGCAGCTCCGATCGCGCCTTGCCACCGCCCGCGGTGAAGAGCGCGAGCGCCTCCGGAAGCTCGTGGACGGCGGCGGGTGGGGTGGGTTGCAGCTCTATGCGCGGCTCTCGCCCGCTGAGCGAGCGGCGCTCCGATCCGGCCGGGAGTTTGCGCTGGAGGCAGACTCCCCGGCCGAGGGAAACCGGATACCTGCGGCGTGGACCCAGCCATTGCTCGAGAGCTGGAACGTGGGCGTGAATCTCGGCACGACGAACGGGCGCGAGTTCTGGCGCGGTGCAACACCCCTATCCAGCGCCCCCGGCGCCCAGCCGTCAGTGAGACTGCGCCTGACACGCTCCGAACTCGGATCGCTCTCGCTCCAATCCGACCTCCGGGTGCGGATCCAGGTTCCGGGTACGCAGGAGTTCAAGTCCAACGGAGCGACTACCAGCCTGGCGGCCGGCCGGAGCCCGTCGGTGGCCAGGCCGGACAACGCGGCGGCGAACGCCGCCCTGCGAAACCGCCCGCCGTTCCAGCGGCGGGTGAGCCTGGCGCCGACGCCGATCTGCCCGCTGCTTCCCACTGCGCCCCAGGATCTGGTCGAAGTTGACCTTCCCGACTTTCCAAAGTCGGGGCTCACTTCGGCTGAAGTGTGGGAGGCGGTGCATGACCAAACCGGCCTGCCCGTCATCGCCGATGCCTATTCGCGGCTGCGCCCGGCCGCCGCCGTCGCCCGCAGCGGTTCGCTCTTCGACGTGCTCTGCGAGGTGTCCGGGGTGCTCGGCACCCGCTGGCGCCAGGATGGGGGAGTGCTGCTTTGCCGGAGCACGAGTTTCTTCTGGGACAAGCTCAAGGAGATCCCGAACCGGAATCTGGAGCGCTGGCAGGCAGCCCGCGATACACACCGCGGGCTCCCGTTGGAGGCCCTGCTGGAAATGGGACGGCTGTCCGACGTGCAACTCGACTCCGCAGTGACGGAGGAAGCGGTGCTCTGTCTCTGGGGATTGCGCGACTACTCCCTGCTCGGGTCTGCCGGACTCCGTGGTGTAGTTCGTTTCGTCTCCGGCCTTGATGCGCGGCAGCAGACGAAACTTCTGGGTGCAGACGGACTCGCCTTCGCGGAGTTGACGCCGCCCCAGCAGCAGGCGCTCCTGGAAGGTTCGGGCGATCCCTTCCTCGCGCGTCTGGGGCGCGAGCGTCCGGACGAGCATCCGCTGCGGAGCACGCTGCTCCGGGCCCAGTACGCGCCCGCCGGCTGGCGGTGGTGGGCCCCCCGCGATGCGAACGGAAGGCTTCAGGTGCGGGACGTCCTCCTCATCGGGCCGTCCGTGGAGTCGGTGCTCGCGGCTGCCCGTCGCCGCGATCCGGGCGTCACTCCGAACCAGATTCGGCGCTCCGAAGGGGAGTTTCACCTCGTGGGTGAAGTCCCCGGCGCCTTGCGGTTCGGTATCAGCCGCACCCACCGGTTCTTCCATAACCTCCGGGGTGACTTCGGCCCCCCGCTCCGATAGTTTCCCTGACCGTCCCTACTCTGTTATCCTACGGTCGGTGGGGATCGTGGGTGATGGAGGGGGACGGCATGAATCTTGCGCGAACACTGGTGCTGTTGGCTCTGATGGTGGGGGCGACGGCCGTGGGGACGGAAAGCCCGGCGGCGGGGGAGACACAGCCCGGCGCGATTGACTGGAAGGTCGGCGCGGCGGCGGTGAAAATCACCCCGAGCTTGCTGCGCCCGGTCTACATCGCCGGCTACAACAACAATCGCCTGGCGGACACCGTGCAGGATGACCTGTGGGCGCGCGCGCTGGTGTTCGATGACGGTCACACCCGATTCGCGCTGGTCGCCTGTGACCTGATCGGCCTCTCCAACTACCGGGTGCAGCAGATCCGCAAGCGAGTGAAATCTGTGCCCCAGGAGCGGGTGCTCATCACCTGCACCCATGTGCATTCCGGCCCGGACACGCTCGGGCTGTGGGGACGCAACAGCCTCAGTACCGGCATAGACCCGCTTTACATGGAGCGCCTGGAGGCCCGGATCGCCGCAGCCGTCGAAAGCGCCGCCAAAAGCATGCGCCCCGCCCGGCTCGAGGCCGGCAGCGTGACGGTGCCGGACGGCCTCGTCCATAACAGCCGCGAACCACTCCAGGACAAGGAGCTTACCGGTCTCCGCTTCGCCGCTCTCTCCGGGGAGACCATCGCAACCCTGGTGCATTACGGCGGCCACCCCGAAGTCAACAAGAGCAAGTCGCTCACGTCCGACTTTGTACACTACGTCCGGGACGCCGCGGAGCAGCGCTTCGGAGGTGTCTGCCTGTTCGTCAATGGCGCGCTGGGTGGCATGGTGACCCCGCACATCCGCGAGCACACCCTCCCTGAAATGGAGCGCGTGGGCAAGGGCGTCGGCCGCGCCGCGGTGCAGGCCCTGGAGCAGGCGGCCCCTCTCCGCACCACGCCAATCCGCATCGGGCGCCGGGACCTGCGCCTGCCGATGGAAAACAACGGCTTCCAACTGCTCATCGCCGGGAAGGTGCTGGATGGTGAAGCCATAGAGGGGCGGGTCCCCACCGAGGTCTGGCGGGTAGACCTGGGTCCTGTGTGCTGCGTGACCATTCCCGGCGAGATTCTACCCCGCCCCGCGCTCGCCCTGAAGGCCCTGATGCCCGGCAAGCATCGCCTGGTCATCGCGCTCGGCAACGACGAGCTGGGGTACATTCTTGACCCCGCAGACTTCGATCGCCAGCTCTACAGCTACGAAAAGAGCATGTCGGTCGGCAGGCAAACCTGGCCGCTCCTGTTCCAGGCCGCAAGGGACCTGCTCGGGAAGCAGTAGAGTCTCGGGGGCCGCCGCCTGGGGCGAGGGCGACCCCAGGCCCGCAGAGCCGTGATTGTGAGGACGTCCGGCTCCCCGGACCAGGGAGACCGGTTCGCCTGACGGAACTTCCTGGCCCGGCGCCGTGTGGGTACCCGGGTTCGCACGTGGCGCGTGCAACAGTCGGCGGACCGGCGGCGGGGTTCCGGGCAGGAATTCGCTCGCGCAGGGTCGCGCTGGGCGGGCACCGGCGCGCGTTACGACGGAACTTCCGACTCCGGATGGTGCGTACGCCGGTGGAGCGTGGCCGCCGAGTCGGGTGCCGGATCCCACAGAGGTGGGGGACCAGACGCCCGCGGGCCCGCGACAGCACCAACAGTGAAGCCCGTGCCACCTTGACAAGGTGGCACGGGCTCTGTGAGCAAATGCTCCGGTCGGCTAGAAGATCGAGAAGAGGAAGCCCAGCGAGCTAGCAGCTCCCAGATAATCTAGAGGGCCCTTCCTCGCCGTGCCCTTGGGCGGGATGTAAATGATGTCGCCGTTCTCCAGCACGACATTCAAGTCGTCCCGCTTCTTCTTTCGGGCGTCAATCAAGTTGATTTTCAGCGGCTCCTTGCGCCCGTTGCGAATGAGTTCCGTGGCCGACGGATTCAGTCCGCTCGTATTGAAGACCGAGAGATCACCCGTTGCGTCCAGCAGTTCGAGAATGCGCTGCCCTGGCTTGAGCGGCCGGGGACCCGGATTCTGGATTCCGCCGATCAGGAGCACCCGATTCTCGTACTGCGGGATATAGATCTCGTCCTCCGGTTCAAGTCGAACCTTGTTCCGGAAGCCCTTCCGAACTTGGTCCTCCAGATTCACAACGATCGTCTTGTCGCCGCGTTCAATCTGGATCTGCTCGGGATTTGCCAACTGAATCATCTTCCCGGCTGCGACAATCGCCTCTTCCAGGGTCATCCGCGGCCGGTAGGGGAACGCGCCCGGAGAGGTCACGTAACCGCCAACGTGGACCATCGGTTTGTCCACCTCTGGGGGAGGAGGCAGACGCACGATCTCGATGGAGTCGCCGTCGCGAACCACCACATTCTGCTTGAGGTCCCGGACTGCTTCTTCGGTGGCGAGGTCCACGATGGTCTGGGTAAGATCTCGATGGGTGATGATGATCTTCGCCTTGTCGGCATCTTTGTCGAAGCCGCCGGCGCGATCAATCGCCTTGCGCAGCCGGAGGTCCGGCTCGATGTCCGCCTCGCCGGTCCGGGAAATGGCCCCTACGATCGTGTACTTTCCGGGCGGCGGAGGTTTGACCTCGGGGATGGGCGCCTTGCGCAGCGGACGCACCACCACGCGTGGGTTCTTCAACGTCTTGTTCAGCTCGTCGAACAGTTTGACCCGCAGTTCATCACCGGTCAGCCCGACTGCCAGCACCTTGTCGCCGAGTTTCGGGTGCCGAATGTAGCCGTCATCCTCCACATCTACGTCGGCACTGTAGCCCTGCTGCGGCGAAACGGTCACTGCGACTGTGTCGCCGATGCGGAAGCGATACGCCTCTCCCGGTTTGGTCTGTCCCAGCGCCGCAGACTGCGCCGGCTCTCCCAGCGCAGCGTCTGCGCGGTTGCCGGGCACCGCCGCGACGGCCAGCACAAACGCGATCAGCCCGAGAAGCAACTGCTTTCCCATGATTGGATTCCTCCTTGTTCCTGGCTTGCCACGAGGACCGTCAGCCGGACCTGCGGTCGGACCCCGGCGGAAGCGAACGCGATGCGGTGGAACTGCGGCGGTTCTTCGACCGTCCGCCACCGAAGATACCCTTCAGTCCCTTGCGTCCCGAGCGCCCCTCGTCTTCCCCGTAATACCCGGCCCCGTAGCCGTCTCCATACCCATAGCCGCCTCCATAGCCACCCCCTCCGTAACCGTAGCCGTAGCCGTAGCCGTAGCCGTAG
>SYMT01000126.1 GCA_005805375.1 Actinomycetota bacterium | reverse complement strand
GTATGTGGAGTCGCGCAACTCCGTTTGCGCGCGTCGCTCGCGGCAAGTCCCCGGCGTGGCTCGGGTACGGTGCGTGGGCGGTGAGGGGGGCCCCTTGCTACGCCCAGGGGGCACCCGGGGTGGCTCGGGTACCGGGCGGGGGTGTGATGGGGGATGATCCCGGGGTAATCTCGTCCGGTTGGGATGATTGATTCCGCCGGGTTCCCTTACTCTACTTTCCAACTTCCGGGGGATGGGTCTCGGCAGGGGTGCAACCCGAGCGACCGGCAGGGAGCCGACGCCAGTCGGAGATTGCCCCGGATCTACGAGGGCATCACCCATCCGCGACGATGCAGGCCCAATTTCGGAGGGTGCTTCCGCGGAAAACCCATCCGCAAAAATGTGCCCGCAGGGCGCCCGTTGTGCCGATGAGGCCCAACGCGGGCGCGCCTGCAAGCGGCGTTGCAGGACTCCACGGGACCTGGTTCCGGGTCGTCGGGTGTGTGGGTGGCTGAGGGGTGGGTCCGCGGTGCGGTGGTCCACCGGTTTCGTGTCGTCGGGTGAGTGGGTGGCCGAGGGGTGGGTCCGCTTACTTACGTGCGCGGCTTGGGTTATGGGGTTCGTACTCGGGCCGCCGATGTGACCCGAAGCGGGCGGGGTTCATACTCGGGCCGGCGATGCGACCCGAAGCTGGAGGGTTCGCAGGCGGGTGTGGACAGGGACCTGGACCCGGAAAACAGCGAACTATGAACGGACTGTTGTGTCGGTACTATCGCCCGGTAATGTTCACGGCCATTCGCCTCTTACACGCAGTGGCGTCCGGCATCTCCGGCGGATGCCCGCTTTCTCGGACCGGGCCGGTGTCGGCTTGTTACCGGGCAACGACCACCGCGCGGCGCATCCACCTGCGACAATGCACGCCACTCGAACTGATGCCGGCGCCGACAAGCACCTCACGCGGGGCACTGTCCGCATCACCACTGACGCGTGAACCCGCCCCGTGATACTATTTGAGGACGCTGACCATCGCGCGCTCGTCACCCGGACTTCCTGTGTGCTCAATCCGTCAGGTTCGCCACACTACGTCCGAAGCTGGCGCCGGATCAGTCACCACGCTCTACTATCGGGGCGGGGCCCTGGAGCCCGGTCCCAGGAAGTTCGATGAAGAATCGCCACGCATTCACGCTGATTGAACTGCTCGTCGTCATCGCGATCATAGCAATACTCGCTGCTATCCTCTTCCCCGTGTTCGCTCAGGCACGGGAGAAGGCACGCACTGTCACCTGCCTATCGAACGGGAAACAGATGGGCATCGGGCTGATGATGTATGCCCAGGATTACGACGAGCGCCTGCCGCGCGTCTGGACCAACGTGGGTGGCCCGAACCCTGCCGCGGTCGGGGGCGGCGCTCGGGACTGGAAGGACGACATCCAGCCCTACATCAAGAACTCCGCAGTCATGCGCTGCCCGACCGCGCCGGCACAGTGGCCGGGCTACGGCTACAACGTCTGGTTCGCTACCGGTTCCGGCATCTCGCTGACCGAAATCGAATGGGACGCCCGCCAGTTGCTGATCGCCGACGTACAACCGACCGGCGCCAGCGCCGTGGATCGCACGATGCCGATGGGGTGCCGCTTCAGCAACGGAGATACGCGCTTTCAGGCAGACCTCCGGCACCAGAAAGGCCTCATCGGGATCTTCGCAGATGGGCATTCGAAGTGGCTGGTGGAATCCATGGGCCGGACCCGTGTGACACCCAACGGGACGCCGAATACCACCACAGTCGTGTGCTCAACGGGGCGGCCGGACAGCCCGGAACTCGGCACGTGGTGGCGCCCGACCGCTCTGTCGCCCTGACCCACCTCACCTCCTGCTCCACGGACCGTGACGGCACGGACAGGTGAATCCCCTCGGGGTCGCCGGCTGCTCTTGCTGCTGGCGACCCTTGTTTTATCCCTGGCACTCGCGGCCACCGTCACCCTTCGCGGCCCGCGGCGGGCTGCGCTGGCGGCCCGCGAACGCGCAGCCGAGCTGTTTCGACAGGCGATGGGCGAAAGCGAGGGAGGGGATTTGCGCACCGCAGCCACTACGCTGGAGAAGGCCGTGAGTCTGCTGCCCGGGTGGCCGGACGCCCGGATCCAGTTGGGGACGGTATACTACCAGTTGCATGAGTTCGCGCTGGCGCGGCGCGAACTCGAACAGAGCGCGGCCCTCGTGCCGCGAGAACCGACAGTATGGTGGCGTCTGGGGCGGCTATATCTTGCCACGGGGGAACTGGGCCGGGCGCTCGAGGCACTCGCCCGGGCCACCGAACTGGACCCCACCCGCCCCGCGTATTACACCCTCCTCGCGGAGGCGCATCTGCGGAGAGGAGATCCTGCAAGCCTGGAGCGGGGGATGGCTGCGTGCGAAAGGGCGCTTGCGGCCGAAGCCGGGCACGCCGGCGCTCTGCATCGTCGCGGGCTGATCCATCAGCGGCGCGGTCGCTGGGACGCCGCCGCTGCCGATCTGACGCAGGCGATCCGCGCCGCCCCTCTCGTCGCTGAGCCTTACTACGCACTCTCACAGGTCGAACGACGCAGGGGAAACAAAGCCGCGGCGGACCGTGCCGCCCGCGAGTTCAAGCGGCTGGACCGTCTCGAAAGATCACCACAGTAACCGCACCCCATGCACCGGGATCAGCCTGTCGGTGCCGGGTTTCGGGACCTGGATGGAATCACTGGCCGCAACCCCGGCGACTGTTCACTGCAGACCCATCCGCGCGAACTCTGGACACAGATGGCCTTGCGCTAGCGATCTGAGCCGCGCCGAGTGAGAGAGTTCTCTCTCCTGGCTGCGGCAACAGAGTGTGGCTGTCACGGCGGCACTGATACTACGAGTGATCACAGAAGGAGAGAGGGAACATGGTCCACTGGAGCGCGCTTCTGCCGCTCATCCTGGTCTTCCTTACCGCCCAGGGAAAGGCGGAGGTTCAGGAACTGGTACGTCGCCGCACGCCAATGCATCCCGCGATGCAGGCGCTGGCGGTAACAATTCAAACCGTATCCGCGAAGCCCGCCAAGGAGAAAGAGGAGTACCGGCTGCTGGCGGAGCAGCTGCCGGCTGCCCTTGAAGTGCTTCGCGACCCGAACGAGTTGTGGGAAGCTCACGATGTCCCGAACGGTGTCGTGAGCTTCCCCGACATCCCCTGGTACAGCTATGGTGTCGCCCGGTTTGCCCTGATGCGAGCCGGGCGCCTGGCCCCCAATCGGGAGGTCCAGGAGAAGTGGTGGCGGCAGGAATTGGCTCTCGTGGTTCGGCTGCGACAACATCCCACGACGGCGGAGTATCTTCGCCGACCGCCGGACTTCTATCACGAAGAGTTGGTAAGGGAACCGAGCAGAATTAATCCTCCCACCCGTG
>SYMT01000125.1 GCA_005805375.1 Actinomycetota bacterium | reverse complement strand
CGGCGTGCGGCTCCTCGCACCCGAGATGGCCGCCCTGGAAACGCAGATCGAGCGTCTCCCGGCACTGGGGAAGTGGTTCGTGACCATCCCGGGAGTGGTCCCCGCCTGACGGGAGGATTAATTCTGCGCGGTTCCCTAATTCAGCGTCACCAGACTGCCGGAACCGGTCCCGAAGTTGGTGAGATTGTGCTTGTCGTCCCAGGTGTACTGGACCGAGGCGCCGGTATTTTCGTGCGTGACGCTGCTCAGATGGTGCCCGGAGTAGGTGTAGTTGTAGCAGTTGCCCCCCGGGTAAATGAGTTTGTTTCCCTGGCGCACGATCTCCATCAGCGCGGGTACGCCGCCGGTGAGCTCCAGGTACCGGGTCTTTGTCAGCTTGCCGTCATAGTCGTCGTTAGTCGCCCGCAGCCCCAGTGTACCGACGAAGTTGATGGGCGCATAGTAGTACTCGACGGTCTTTCCCGTCGGTGTGGTCTTGCTGGTGACCAGATCGCCGGTGTAGGTTCCTCCATACTGCGTGCTCGCATCCAGGTAACTGAACGACCAGTCGTACCGTGAGCGGTTCGGCGAGCCCGCACCGTACACCGTCACGCCAGTGAGCTTGGGCTGATAGTACTGGAGGCCGAAAACCAGTGGCTGCAGTACCTGGGAATACTGAAGGCTATGGACGCGACCGTGTGCATCCGTGACCGAACTGACAAGCCCGTCCGTATTGTAGGCGAACGTGAGGCCCCGATTGTCCACATCGCGGACGGTGTTCACGCCGAATCCCGCCGCATGGTTGCCCCAGGCGATGTCCAACTGGCGACCCCAACGATCGGTGATTGAGGTCATCAGAAAGGACGGCATCGCCAGCGGTGGCACGGCATAGTTGTGCCACGGATCGGAATTCACCACATGCCAGCGCTGCTCCATGAACCGGTATGTGGTGCCGGCCGCATCGCGCAGGGTAAAGTGCGCGTACGGCACGGTGATGGTGTACGGCTTCCCTTCCACGTACAGGGTCGGAGACTGACTTTGTCCGGTGGAAGTCAGGGTGTGGTAGCTCTCGTCAGTACGCCAGAAAGGACCCTCGGCCCCGTTCCAATACTGCTCGAATGCGATCGTGGTCCCGTCGCCTCGGTGCCACAGAGCATGTCCGGAGAGGGTGACTTCCACCCACTGCGCGTACGTGTGGGTCCACTTGGGGTTGTAATTATGCTTCTGGTCTTTGTCGGACAGGGCGGCCGGGTGCCAGGGCTGGTTATAGAACAGCATCGCGGCACGAGCGGAGTTGGAATTGTAGGTGAGCGTGAGCGGATAGCGCTGACCCCGGCACTTCCACGATGTGACCGGCACCTGGAATGACACGTTGCCATCCAGCGGGGTGATGGTGGAATTGCCGGACTGGGCGGTTCCTTGCTTGCATGCGTCCCGGTCACCAGGATCCACCCCCGACAGATCCTGAATCCAGCAGTCGGCCTGGGGAGCCACTGCCATGCTCGCTCCGCCGCCTGCCCCCCAGGGGTCGTCGTTGAATCCAGTTGCCTCACCGCCATCCAGCAGCACTTTCCCGCTGTCGTCCCAGAAGGAGCCAAAAGACACCACAGGATCTTCCTGGGTCAGCCCAACTCGATAGAACAGACATCCCCCTGCCACCGGCTCGTTGATGTTCAGCCCCGGCGGAGCCGGCATCTCCTTGATCTCAAATTGCCCGTTGTCAATGCAGCCGAATTGGCCCGGCGCGCCGTTGTCAATGGCGCTCACGATCTTCGGCCTGGGATCGAGAGCCTGCTGTTCCGGGAGCGGGCAACCCGGAGCATCACATCGGTCTGCATCGTACGCGCTCGTCGGCACCAGTTTGACGATCTCGCAGCGTCGTGCCGGATTTGCAATGGTTACCGGCTGCCCATCCAGATGTTGAATGGGCATGAGGCCTCCGTGCGGCGGCGGACCGGCCACCCAGTGATGCGTATGACCGCCTTGAGCCCGAGCGGGAATGGAAACACCGCCGAGCCCCGTCAACAAGAGCGCCAGCGCGAAGAGCAGACTGAGCGTGCATCTCCCGTGATGAACGGGCAGTATGCGATGAGGCGGGACAAGACGACCCATGTTGCACTCCCACGGATCCGGAGCAAGGGAACTCGTGCCTGCTGTGTAGGGGATCCGCAGTGGTATATGCGTGCTCCGTTCCTGCCATTCCTCCATCACCTGGAGCTGGATTCGTGATTCTTTGTAACGGCCGGGTTCCTCCGCTGCAGAGCAAGTTTCCTGCTGGCCGGGCGGAATCCGTGGTGAAGCACCGTCGCCTGAGTCCCGTAGCTGGACTCCACGTCCCGCACCGGCTCTCGGAGTGATCTACTCTCCGCCAGGGGTCCGGTCGGCACACACCTTCCGGGCTCGTGGACCGGACTTGTCGTGTGTCTTACGCACCGGTACCGGCCGCGCAGGCCACGCGAGACGCCGGTGGGGCGCGGGCATTGCCGCGAGGGGGCGAACCGCTACCCGCTGCCGATGAGCCGGGACGGGAGGAACGGGCAGGCGGAGTCAGGAAGGGTGCTGCGGGTGATCCAGTCGGCCACGAGCCGGGCGGTTGCAGGGCTGAGAAGGACGCCGTTGCGATAGTGGCCTGCCGCCAGGGTGAGGCCCTCAATGCCCGGCACTGGTCCGATGACCGGAAGTTGATCGGGAGTCTCGGGGCGCAGGCCGGCCCAGGCCTGCAGGAACGGCGCGTCGCTCAGAGCGGGCAGCAGGCGCGGCGCAGCCATCAGCAGGCTGGCCACTCCCGTCACCGTGGTGCGGCGGTCGAAGCCCGCGCGCTCGGAGGTGGCGCCGACGATCACCGTGCCGTTGCGCTTCGGGACCAGGTATGCCTCCTCGCCCCACACGATGCTGCGGGGGGCGGAAGGCGGGGCGCCGAGGGCGAGGATCTGCCCCCGCACCGGTTCCAGCGGCAGCCGGCGCCCCAGCCACTCCACGCAAAACCGGGTCCAGACCCCGGCGGCGAGCACCACGTGCCCGGAAGGCATCGGTCCGCCGGGCGAGATGACTCCCGTCACCCGGTCGCCCTCCATCAGGAGGCCCAGCGCCGGCATGCCGGTGACGATCGTGGCGCCGTACCGTGCCGCGGCGCCGGCGTAGGCGCGGGTCAGTTGCGGGCTGAAGACGTGCCCTTCCCGCGGGGACCAGAGTGTCCCGCAGTTGTCGGGGGTGAGCGCAGGCTCCCGCGCGCACGCAGGCTCGGCGGCGAGCCATTGGAGACCGAAGCGCTGGAGGCGGGCGGCCTGCTCACGCAGGTGGAGCGCCTCGGCTTCCGAGAGCGCCACCCGCAGCACGCCTGACGCCACATACTGGGGATCCACGCCGGACAGCTCCAGCAATTCCGCCGCCAGTGCCGGCATCATCTCCAGGCTGCGCAGTCCGAACTCGAAGAACGCCCCTTCGCCGCTCGACTCGCAAATGGGCGCCAGCATCCCGGCGGCGGCTCCGGAGGCCTGGGAAGCAAGGTCCTCCCGCTCGAGGAGGGTGACCCGCACGCCCTCCCGTGCGAGGAAATAGGCGATGGCCGTCCCGACGGCGCCCCCTCCCACCACAATCACGTCCGGCGACGCCACCCCCTACTCCCTTCCACCGCCCACCATGTGGACGATCTCCAGTTGATCTCCCTCGGCGACGGCTTCGGCAGCGAAGGCTTCGCGGCGCAGGATGCGACCGTTGCGCTCCACGACCACCATCCGGTGAACTCCCAGCACCTCCAATAGCCCCGCGAGGGTGCTCACCTCCGGCACTTCCCGTTCCGTCCCGTTGATCGTCAATCGCATTCGGAAATTGCCTCGCTGAAGGCCCGCGCGGCAGCCGCGGGATCGGCGGCGGCGCCCAGGGCCGAAAGGGCGGCGACACCCATCGCTCCGGCGGCCAGGCACCCCGATACTTCGCCGGGTCCAATGCCGCCGATGGCGATCACCGGGATCTTCACCCGGGCCGTTACCGCCTGGAGCAGCCCTACACCCGCGGGCGAGCGTCCCGGATGGGAGCGGGTGGCAAAAATCGGGCCGACGACCAGATAATCCGCGCCATCCGCTTCCGCCTGCCGGGCGGCACTGACGGAATGTACGCTGCGCCCCACCAGAAGCGACGGCGGCAGCCACTTGCGAACGGCGGCAGTCGGCAGCCCCTGCTCGCCGAGATGGACACCGTCGGCGCCGGAGAGCAGAGCCACATCCGCGCGGTCGTTCACCAGGAGCAATGCCTGCCGGCCGCACAGGCCGCGCAGTTGCCGTGCGAGCAGCAATAGGTCTCCCGCGGGCAGGTCCTTTTCCCGGAGTTGGACGAGATTCACCCCCCCGGCGACGCCGCCGGCCACCACGTCCGCCACCGGACGCGGAGCGCAGAGACGACGATCGGTGACGAACATGAGGGCCCGGTGGGGGAGGGGACGACTCACCGGCCCACAATCCCTTCGAGTGGACTGCTGGCCGCCGCGTAGGCCTTCCGCGGCATGCGCCCCGCGCGGAAGCCCGCGCGCCCTGCCTGCACCCCTAGCGCCATCGCGCGCGCCATCCCCACGGCATCGTGCGCGAGCGCGATGGCCGAGTTGACGAGACAGGCCGCGCTTCCGATCTCCATCGCCAGCGCAGCGTCGGAGGGGGAGCCGAGGCCCGCATCCACCACGACGGGCACCGTCGCCTGTTCGATGATGATCCGAATCTGGCTGAAGTTGACCATTCCCTGCCCGGAACCGATGGGAGAGGCGAGCGGCATCACCGTGGCGCAGCCGGCTTCTTCCAGGCGCCGGGCCAGGATCGGATCGTCATTGATGTACGGCAGGACGACGAACCCTTCGCGGACCAACTGCGTGGCGGCTTCCAGGGTGCCGATGGGATCGGGCAGGAGATACTTGGGGTCCGGGATCACTTCGAGCTTGATCCAGTCGGACAGACCCATCGCCCGCGCGAGACGGGCGGTGTGGATCGCTTCCTCAGCGGTGCGGGCGCCGGCGGTGTTGGGCAGGATGTGGTAGCGCTGCCAGTCAATCTGATCCAACAGCGTCTTTTCGTTCGGGTTGTCCAGGTTCAGGCGCCGGAGCGCCACAGTGATCATCTCCGCTCCGGCCGCCGCGTAGGCGGCGTTCATCACTTCGGGCGATGAAAACTTGCCGGATCCGAGGATGAGGCGGGAGCGGAACTCCTTCCCTGCAATCACCAGCGGGTCGTGTCCCGTACCTTCATTCATCTTCGTGCTCCTGGTCCCGTGGAGGAGACAAGAGAAACCAGGTTTCACTCGTTCCGCACAAGTATACTCGATCACCCGGAACCGGACACGCTGCGGGAACGCACCGGCGCGGGTAGGGCCGCTCCTTCGGCAG
The DNA here is from genome assembly GCA_005805375.1 of Actinomycetota bacterium. GTDB lineage: Bacteria > Armatimonadota > SYMT01 > SYMT01 > SYMT01 > SYMT01. The sequence continues at coordinate 9,402 of SYMT01000125.1, read as the reverse complement.
TGCCCGCAGGCGGCAGATCGGGTAGGCCGGGCTGCACGGTACGCGGACTGTTCGGCAAGAGGTCTATGTTGAGGGTGCTGCGCGTGCCGAGCGCCGGGCAAAAGAACAGCACGGTATGCTTGCCTGTGCGGAGCGATACCTGCTCCAGGGGAGTCTTGCCCAGGAGGGTGCCGCCGTCCACATAAACAAAGGTCGTCTCCGACCAGTTGCAATGGAATGACACGAGTGTGTGCTCGTTCCGCTTCGGAGCGAGCTGCGCAGGGTCCAACTCCGGCGCGGGCGGCGCTACCTCGATTGGGGTCCGCACCACCTGCCGCGGCACGTCGGTGGAAACTTCAGTGACAGCGGCTTGCCGGGTCGGGCGTTCCGGCTCCGGTCGAGCCGGGCGTGCGTGAATCACGACCGCAGCCGGCACGGGCGGAGGCGCGGGCGCCTCCGCCCGCGGCGCCGACGCGAGAGACAGGCCGACCCAGGCGGCCGAGCCGGAACCCACCGCGAGCAGGGCCACCGCCAGCAGGCTCGGGATGCGGGGCGCCTGCACGGGCCGGGAAGCCGAGCGCTTGCAATGGGGGCAGAACCAGTCCCTCTTGCCGAGGGGCGCAGAGCAATGGGGGCAGTTCACGCGTGCGTTGAATGAGCGGGCCGAAAGGAGTGGAGCGCGACCCGCAGCCGCAACTCCACTTTCTTTATACCCCTATCCGCCGGGGTGGAGCAATTCCATTGCCGTCCGCGCGTAGGCGACCGCCGCCCATTCCAGATCCTGCACCTCTACAAACTCGTCCGGCTGGTGAGCCATCCCCGCCCTCCCCGGCCCGCAGATGACGGAAGGCACGCCCAGGTGGGGCGTCCAGATGCACGCTTCCGTGCAGTACGGCACGCCGCCGAATTGGGGGGGATGTCCCGTCAGGTCCTGGACGGCGCGCCCGAGGGCGGTGGCGAGCGCGCTGTCGGCCGGGCAAGAAATGGGGGGCCGGTCAGACACCACGTGGACCTCGGCGCGGATGCCGGGGCGGGAAGCACACACGGACGCAGCCGTCTCCTCAATCCGACGCCGCAGGTCCGCATGCGCCAGCGGGGGCACCGTGCGCATGTCCAGCTCCGCCGTACAGCGATCGGCCACCACATTGACCTTCACGCCGCCGTGAACCGAGCCTACATTCAGCGTGGGCGCCCCGAGCAGGGGATGCACCGGCTCGGTGGTGGAGTAGTCCCGCTCCCAGCGGGCAAGGAATTCCGCCATTGCGAGCACTGCGTTGGCGCCGAACTGCGGCATCGAGCCGTGCGCCGTCTTGCCGAGGAAGCGCACATCCACCCAGAAGGCGCCCTTCTCGGCGATAAAGAGCCCCAGCGAAGTCGGTTCCGCCACGAGCGCCGCGCCCAGACCCTCGAACAGGGGTTCCTTCACCAGTTCGTCGGCGCCGAGACAGTTCCGCTCCTCGTCGGCCGTGATCGCAACGACGAGATCTCCTTCCAGCGCCACCCCGGCCCGCCCGATCGCCTCCGCGGCGATGACGAGCGCGGCGACACCGCCCTTCATGTCGCACGAACCGCGCCCGTAGAGCCGTCCCTCACGCATCTCGGCGCCGAACGGAGCGACCGTCCACGGCACTTCTCCGGGCGGGACCACGTCTATGTGGCCGCTGAACAGCAGCCCGGGACGCACACCGCTCCCGCGCCGGCGGGCAACCACGTGCGACCGGTTCTCGCCGACGGGGTAGGGAACCACCGTGGTCTCGAAACCAGCACCCCTGAGGCGCTGCTCCAGAAAGGCCACCGCAGGCGCCTCATTGCCCGGCGGGTTGCGCGTGTCCATGCGCACCAACTCGGCGGTCAGCGCAACGGCGTCGTGAGGATTGAGTGGAAGGGTCATGGGATCTCTTTCAGGAAGACGGCAGGTAGCGAATAGCGAACGACGATGAGCGAACGGCGATGAGCGAACGACGATGGGCGAACGACGCACGACGATGGGCGAACGACGCACGACGATGGGCGAACGACGCACGACGATGGGCGAACGACGCACGACGATGGGCGAACGACGCACGCCTCCCCCCGTACCCGAGCCACGCGCGTCAGCAAGTGGACCTCCAAACGAACACCGCACGCCCTCCCCCGTCCCCGAGCCAAGCCGGGTACCCTCTGGGCGTAGCAAGTGGTCCCCCTCGCCAGTGGCCCACGCTACACGCCATTCGCTACTCACCCTTCGCTTCCCGCTACTCGCCATTCGCCATTTCTCCCTCATCCTTCCTTCTTCAGAAGAGATAGCATACAAGGCGAGCGCGCACGCGGCTCAGTTCTCATTTCCTCTTTCCTCCGCCACGGGAGGACCGGGAGAGACGATGGCAGAACTGTTTCGACTTCCGAAGATGGGACAGACCATGACGGAAGCGACCATCTTGAAGTGGCTCAAGCAGGAGGGGGATACCTTCCAGGGCTGGGAAGCCATCGTCGAGATGATGACCGACAAGATCAACATGGAGGTCGAGCCCCAGATCACGGGCACGCTCCGCAAGATCCTGGCTCCCGAAGGCGCCGTCGTCCCCCTCGGTGGCGCTCTCGCCATCATCGGCGCCCCCGCCGAAGACATCACGGCCTTGCTCCGGGAGGCCGAACTGAGGGCTGGGATCGGCGAGCCGGCTGCGGGCGTCGGGGAGCAGACCGCGGCGCGTGGCGCGAGTGCTGCCGGCGCGCCGCCTGCCACGGGCGTGTTTCCGCCCGCGGCGTTTCCGCCGGTCTCGCCCCGGGCACGCGAGGCCATCACCGCCGCCGGTCAAAACTGGAAGGAATGGGCTCTACCCGGCACCGGGGCCGACGGCCTGGTGATCGAACGCGATGTCCGGGCGGCGCTGGCCCGACAGGCCCCGCCGGCGCCGGTGCGCGTGACCCCGCTGGCCGCCCGCCTCGCGTCCGATCTCGGGGTGCCTCTGGAAGGGGTGGCCGGGTCCGGGCCGGCGGGACGCATTCAGGCGGACGATGTGCGGCGTCGCGCCGCGCCCCGCACCGCGTCCCCCCCGATCGCGGCCCGCGAGATCCCGCTCCAGGGAATGCGCCGCGTGATTGCCCAGCGGCTCTCCGCCAGCTACCAGCAGGCGGTTCACGTGCCCCTGCGCGTGGATGTGGATATGTCGGCGGCAGCGGAACTGCGCCGCCAGCTCAAGCCGGCGCTGGAAGACGCAGCGGTCCGCCTCACCTACACCGACCTCATCGCGGCGGCGGTCGTCCAGGCGCTCATTGCGCAGCCGCTCTTGAACGCGACGCTGGAGGACGACCGGGTCCGCATCCATCCGGGGGTCCACCTCGGAATCGCTGTGGCGCTCGACGAAGGGCTGCTCGTGCCGGTCGTGCGCGACGCTCACGCCCACCGGCTGCCCGGGCTCAGCGCGGCGATTCAGGATGTGGCGGCCCGGGCCCGTGCGGGCGCCCTGCCCCCCGACGGCTATTCGGGCGGTACATTCACCATTACGAACCTTGGCCAGTTCGGCGTGGATAGCTTCGATCCCATTCTTAACCCGCCGCAGGTGGGCATCCTGGGTGTGGGAGCGATCCGTGATCGGGTCGTGGCGCACCAGGGTGCGCCCGCCGTGCGTCCGACGCTGACCCTCACGCTCACCTTTGATCATCGCGCGCTCGATGGCGCTCCTGCCGGGCAGTTCCTGGGCCGGGTGCGCGAACTACTGGAAAACCCCGCCCGGCTCCTGCTGTAAACCCATGCCTACCCTCAGCGCTTCCTCTCTAGAACAGGTCACCGGCCGCCTCCTCGAGGCCGCCGGGACTCCCCCGGCCATCGCCGACCGGGTCGCCCAAATTCTTGTCGGCTCCAACCTGGCCGGGCACGACTCGCACGGGGTGCTCCGCATCCCCACCTACCTGGACATGATCCGGCGCGGCTCCCTGCTCCCGGCGGTGACGCCACAGCCTCTGCGGGAGACGGCGGCGACGGCATTGGTGGACGCTCGGCGGGGCTGGGGCCACTATGCCGCCGAGTGGACGATGCACCTGGCACTGCGCAAAGCCCGGGAGAGCGGCTCCTGCACCGTAGTCCTCCGGGAGTGCAACCACATCGGGCGTTTGGGCGAGTATGCCGAGCAGGCCGCCCGCGCCGGCTTTCTCGGGGTGGTCATCGTGGGAACCGGCGGCCGGGGGCGGGGCGGGGCGGCGCCTCTGGGTGGAGCCGAACGCGCCCTCGGGACCAACCCCTACGCTTTCGGCGTCCCCACCGCGCAGGAACCCCCGTTCGTCATTGACTTCGCCACCACAGTGGTTGCGGAGGGCAAGCTCCAGGTGGCCCGCAGCAAAGGGATGGATCTGCCGGAGGGGCTGGTGCTCGACACCGAAGGCCGGCCCTCGACCCACACCGCCGCGTTCTACGACGGCGGGAGCATGCTTTTCATGGGGGGTCACAAGGGCTACGCGCTGAGCCTGTTTGCCGCCCTGGCCGGCGGGCTGAACGGCGTCTTTCGTCCCGAGAGCTGGGACCTGGATGGGGTGATGATTCAGGCGCTCGATCCCCGCGCCTTCCTCTCCGAAGGGGAATACAGGGGCCACGTGCAGGCGTTCCTGGACGGGATTAAGTCGGTCCGCCGGGCGCACGGCAGCGACGAGATCCTCTACCCCGGCGAACCGGAGGCTCGCACGCGAACTACCCGCCTCGCCCACGGGATCGAAGTGCCCGACATGATCTGGGACCAGCTCAGCACCGGCGCGACGGACCTGGGGCTGACGTTGGAACTGGGAGACCCGGGCCCGGCGGGGAACGATTGCCGGGTGTAAGCGATTCCCGGATCAATCCCGTCCCCGAGCGGGCGGTCTGCCGTACCGGTATCCTTTACAGGTACGGCGCAAAAGCCCGCTCAAACTCTTGCTTGCCGCCGGTGTCCTGCAGAATTCCGTGGGAGAGAATCACCCGGTCGAAGTCCCAGGCGGCAATTCGCCGGAGGGAGGCCCGCACAGCTTCCCGATCCCCGATGGTGAGCGGGAAGCTGTGCGAAACGGACAGTCGGCCCAGAATGCCGAGCATCCGCGCCGCGGTCCGCGTGACCAGCCCGGCGTCCGCCGGGATGTGAAAGCAAAGGTCGGTGACGATCAGCGTGCGCGTCTCTGGGTGGTAGAACTCCACCTCGTCGTAGAGGCGGCTGCCCTGGAACGGAAGTTGCTCCAGCACTCCGCTCCACTCCGGCGGCGGCGCCACGTCATCCAGGGTGCGCGCAAAGGTGACGCCGGGCAGAGCCCGGCGGAAATGGGGCGGAGCGTAGCACAGCGCCTCTGGGTAGGCGGAGGCAAACTCGGCGAGATGGGCACAGTGGTAGCGGGCGGGCGAGACGAGCGCGCGGACGGGCCCGAGGGCGTTCAGTTCCCGTTTCAGGTCCGGGGTCAGCGCCACCGGTGAATGCACCCACAGGCCCCCGCCCGGCAGTCGCACCACCGTCATGCGCGCCCCGAACTCGAAGCCGGCCTTCGCCGCCCGCATCTCCGAGACCCACAGCCGTCCTGCGGCCAGTTCTCGCAGCATCAGCGCATTTCCCTTCCCCTATTCCAGCCCACTCTCGCGGAATGAGACCCGCCCCTCGGGCGGACCTGTTCCGCTGCCCACGAAGGTGTGGAGTCTCCGAACTCCGATTCGGAGACTTCGGGCCGCAGGTAGGGGGCGACCCGCTCCATTCGCCGCTCGTGATTCGCCATCCACTGCGCCGTCGCGAGCCGCGTCAGGCAGTCTGTTGTCCCGCCTCCAGAAGGTGCAGCACCGCGGTGTGGCCGAAATGGCTGGCCCAGCCGCGGGGCGAACTGTGGAACAGGTTCTCCTCCACAGTCGGGTCCGCTCCATGCGACAGCAGAAGACGCACCATCTCCGGACGATTGGTCTGCACCGCCAGGTGGAGGGCCGTGACCCCATCCCCGTGGCCGGGCCCACCGAAGGTAGCGCGATGGTTCACCAGGGCGCCGTGCTCGAGGAGCCAGGCGGCTGCCGCCCGGCAGCCGTTCCAGGCAGCCCAGAGGAGGGGCGCCCCGCGATACGGATCGCCATTCAGATCCGCACCGTGTGCCGTCAATCGCCCCATCGCCTCAATGCGATCATTGCGGGCCGCGTAGGTGAGGGCCTCGTCCAGGATCTCCTGCGGCGCATCGGACGGGCGAAAGTCGGGAAAGCCCCCGTGGGGCCGGTAGAAACCCCGGTGTGCGCCCGCTTCGGCCGCGAGTGCGCCATCTGCACAGAGCAAGTGCTCCAGCAGATCCAGTCGCCCCAGTCCCGCTGCCGTACGCAGATTGACCGGAGTGACTCCGTGCTCGGACAGCAGATCGCCCATCGCCCGGTGGCCCCAGAAGAGCGCCACCACCAACGGGGTGCCGCCGTCGCCGCGCGCGTGCTGCTCCACCCCGGCCCCGGCGGCCAGCAGGCGCCGAGCCGTGTCGAGTTGGTTGGCATAGGCAGCCTGATGGAGTGGGGTCCAGCCATATCCATTCGCCGCGTTTACGCCGGCGCCGGCCTGCAGCAGCAGGGGTACGGCCTCCCCCGGACGACCGCCCAGCGCCAGATGCAGCAGCGTGTTGCCGTTTGCCCCGCGTGCCAGCGCCAGGGAGGGCTGCTGTTCCAGGAGGTTCCGCAGGATAGGGACGTCGCCCCGTTCCAGCGCCCGGCACGCCGCGAGAAACGGTTCCGCCTCTTTCCCGGCCGCAAGTTCCCGGAGGTAACGGGTGAAACGGCCCCACGTCGAAAATCCGTGCTCGCCGGCGATGACCGTGCGCACTGCGTTCCGGTCCCAGTCCCGCGCGGCAAGTTCCGCATCCGGGAGCGGGGCGAGATCGGGCAGCGCGGCCCGGAGGCGCTCGAGCGCCGACGGCAACCGGTCACCCACCATCTGCAGCAGGCCGAGGGCTCGTTCGTCGTAGTAAGCCGGGTCAGTGGATACCGGGCGGCACCGGGCAAGCTGCGGTCCGGTCAGGCGCTCCACATGGGCGCGGAGCCTGGCCCAGCTCGGAAAACCGTGCTCGCGGGCCACCACCAGTTGTGCCTGGGACAGGCGCAAGAGCGGCACTGCCGAAACCGGCGCCGGGAAGAACGGGGTCACGCGACGCTGCGCTTCCGGGTCGCCCGCGCGGTGGGCTTTCTGGAGCGCGCGGGCCTGGTTGCGGAGGTGCTCCAGGCTGGGATAATCAGGCAGGAGAAGAGTCATGGGGACCTCCTTTCGCAAGGGCCGGTAGTCCGCGGAACCGGCAGAAAGAAGGTCGACTGTACGCGCAGGCGTGTTCGGGTAGGCTGTGCCCTTCCCGCGGACCGGGGGCGCCCCGAGACGCGCCACGGGTAGTACATCACCGCGCAGGGGATAGGAAATAACGCTTGATGCGTAATGAAGGGGATAGGAGGCTGCGAGCCGAATCCAGGGGGCGAAGCGGCACCGGAGACACCCCGTGGGCACGTCGGTGGAAGCCTTCCTCACGCAAGTGTACGTCCGCGTGGACGATTGGTGCCAAGAGCAAGGCGCGGTACTGCTCGGCGGCCGCGTCGGCGCCAAGCCCGTGGTGTCGGACAGCGAAGTGTTGACTTTGATCCTCGCCCAACACGCGTTGGGCTTCCCCACCGAGCGGCGCTGGCTCCGCCACGTGCATCACAACCTGAGAGCCCTGTTTCCGCAACAATTGAGCCAGAGTGAGTTCAATCGACGGGCGCGGAACCTCTGGGGAGCCCTGGAAGAGCTCCGGAAATGGGTGCTCGTGCAGATGGAGGTGCGCACCGAAACCTACCGGTTGATTGACAGCACACCCGTGCAGGACCGGCATTGGCGGCATCAGGGGCCCGGACACCTCCTGCTGGAAGGGGCGGCGCTGGGTTACTGTGCCGCGAAGCGCGAGCCGTTCTCTGGATATCGGCTCCTGGTATTGACCACCCTGGACGGGGTGATCACCGACTGGACCTTGATCCCCGCCACTGCGGACGAGCGGGAAGGGGCGGACGATGTGCTGGAAGAGTACGTGAACCTCCGGGTGTTGGGCGACAAGGGGTTCATCGACGGGTTCAGGCAAGCGGAGTGGCAACAGCGACAAGGGATTGTGGTGCCTACCCCGAAGCGCGGGAACCAGAAGGAGTAGAACCCGCCGGAGTGGGAGGCGCTCCTGAACCGGGCGCGGCGCCTGGTGGAGACGAGTTTTGCCCAAGCCAAGGCCTTCTTGGGCTTGGAGCGTCCCGGGGCGCGCACGCTCTGCGGCCTCGGCAGCCGGCTCCGGGCGAAGTTGGCCGCCCTGACCCTCTTGGTCTGGGTCAATCGGCAAGCCGGACGCTCTCCCTTGACGATCGCCGGCTTCGCCTGCTGATCATTACGCATCAAGCGTGACTGTTAGACTCGGACACGGCTCGTGGGAAGCAGTCTCGCCGATGGGGGATAGGTTGGCATCAGGCGCGCCGAACCCGTTTTGGGTTGAACCCATATCCGGTTTTAGAATGGCCCCCACTTGGGGGAATCAGCCGCGTGCCAAAGTCCGTTTTCACCAGTCAGTATGAAACATTCCGGGGTCTCCTCATTGAGGCCCGCCAGGCGGAGAACCTCACGCAGGCCGAACTTGCGGAGAGACTGGGGCGTCCGCAATCGTTCGTCTCGAAGTATGAGCGGGGCGAGCGGCGGCTCGATGTCGTTGAGTTTCTGGAGGTCGCGCGCACTCTCGGTCTCGATCCGTGCGAGATCATCAGGAAGCTGCAAACCGGGGGCGGGTCGGCCTGATGGAAGCGTTCAAAGAAGCCTTCGCGCCGATCAAGCAGGCGTTCATCGCCTTCAGCAAGTATCGACCGCCAGCCGAGACGCTTAAGGCGGTCGGCGAAGTCTCGGAGATGTGCCTGCAGCTCATGGCGCTGACGGAGCGCCGCTCCCAAGGAACCACGCCGGCAGGGAAAGATTACGACGTGTTCCAAGCGGGAGGGAACATCAGCAGGCCCGTCAACACCTCGCTCTTGGTCATGAATCCGGCTCAGTTCCTCACGCAGTGGGAGACGGCGATGAAACACACCAATCCGGCGCGCGTCAACTCCTTTTCGCTGTGGGATGAGACGCTATACACCGCCGCGGTGGCGTTCGCCTGCGCCTACGACTTGTGCCAGCCAGGGAGCCGGAAGACGCCAGGAACCTACCTGGAGAGCATGTTCGCCAGCCTGCTCGAACTCTTGACAGGGCGGAAAACTCAGAAATACATTCCACTCAGGGAACCGAGCAGAATTAATCCTCCCACCCGTGAGGAGACACGGCGGCATCTGAGAGGACACAACTGGACGGAATCATGTACGTCATGGTGTTATGGAACTCACTGCCGCCGCCACTGCCCTCCTCCCAGTTACCGCCCAGGCACTTCACGGCGCCGCGCGCCGCCTCTTCCAGGCTAGGACCGTGCAGACTCTCGGGCCCGGGGGGCAACGGCGTGCCG
>SYMT01000124.1 GCA_005805375.1 Actinomycetota bacterium | reverse complement strand
TTTGGATGGTGTGGTCTACGTGGGCGCGCGGAGTGGGTGCTTCTACGGGATCGAGGCGGGTTCCGGACGCGTACGGTTTCGCTTCTGGACCGAGGGACCGATCCGCAGCACCGCGGCGGCGGCGAACGGGCGGGTCTTCTTCGCGTCGGACTCGATGACGGTACACGCTCTCGAAGCGGGAACGGGTCGCCTGCTCTGGAAGTCGGCTCCGGTGCCCGGGTGGAGCTTTCGGGACTGCATCCCGCTGGTAGTGGGCAACCAGGTGATCGTGCGGAGCGGGCCGGTGAGGCAGGCGGCGCCGGGTGAAGCGCAGGACCCGGACGCCGGCGACTCCCGGCCGGCCGCTCCCGCCACCCACTTGGTCTTGGAGGCGGCGACCGGAGTGCGGTCGGTCGGACAAGACCGGCAGGCGCAAGCAAGCGAGAATGCCGCAGGTTCGCCGGCGCCGGACTCGCTCCTCGTTCCCTTCGGCGGGGCGTCCCCCGCGCTCACTCGTGACGGCCGCCCGATCGTACTCTGCCGGCCCGACCCGAGTCGCACGGAACGAGCTTCCGCGCCGGCGTTCACCATCGGCTGGCTCGATCCCGTGCGCGGGACTGTCGAGCCGATCCGGCTCACGGAGAGCACTCCCCTGCGCCTGAACACAGGCGCCCGCAGCGCCGGCAGTACGCCCGCCGCTTCGGTCGGCGGTAACATCCTCTACCTGACCCAGCAGAACGCCCTCGTGAGTCTGGATTTGACCACGGGTCGTCATCTTGAGATCCACGGGGACAGCGAAACCCGGAACGCGTCGCCTTCATCTCCATTCCAGGACAGCGATTCGCCCGGCCCGGCAGGAGGAGCGTGCTCAATCTCGGACGACCAGTTGTTCCGAATTTCCGCGGGTCGGATCATCGCGATGCGCGGCAACGGTTCTCCGCGGCATGCGGATGCGCTGCCGGTCGGAACGATCGTGAATGTCGCGGACCGGCTCCCGAACAGCGACGGGCCGGCCCGCAATCGGCAACCCGGGAAGAGCGCTGCGGAGTCCGCCGGGGGGCATGAGGCCGCCGCCCGGCTGCTCTTTTCGCCCAGCCGCGTACGAGGGATTCGCGGGTGGAGGGCGTCCTCTCTGAAGCAGGCGCTCCAGGAGCAGGTTCAGGCTCTCCGAGAGGGCTGGCCGTGGGCGCCGTTCCACGTTCCGGGGGGGTCCGGAGGGCGAGACTCTCTCTTTGGTCATCCGGCCGATACTGTGGAAGCACTGGCCCAAGCATTCCCGCACCTCTCCGGCTCCACGGCGGATTGGGCGCGCGCGCAGGCGCAGGTCCTGCTGCCGCGCTGCCTGGAAGACCGCGGTTCGCCGCCCAGTACGGGGAGGCGCCGGGAGTTCTACGCCGTGCCGACCGCTGAACTCACCGGCGGCGCTCACGTCTCTCCACCGTTGATCGCGCAGGTGTACTCGGTCTGGCTGTATGGGGACCGGACCGGAGACTGGCGCAGCGTGGAGTTAACCTACGCCCGATGCCGGGAGCTGCTCCAGGCGTACCTCCAGCAGCCGCCGGCGGTGGACGGCGTTACCACGTCCAGCTACAGGAATCGGGTATTGATGGGGTTGGTGGCGTCCGCGCGCCTTGCGTCCCGGTTCGGTGATCCGGGCACCCAACGTTCGGCCGAAGAGCAGGCGACCCGCCTGTTCGCGCAGGTGGCGAGCGATTATCAGCGGCGCGGGGCGGAAGCATCGCAGGCCATGGCGGCGCCGGCGCGAGGCGAAGGTCCGCTGAGCGCGTCAGCTCCGTTTCTGTGCTCGCCGCGAGACGGGCGCCCGTCCCCGTTCATGGACCTCAGTCCGGAACTCGGACGGGCGCTCCGTGCGGCCGTTCCGGACGGCGTAGAGGCGCTCTCGCGCGCCGTCCGACTCCTCATGCCGGCCTACTACGTGGCGGGAGAGGACAGGCTGCTTGGCGGACGGGGCGGTCTTGAGCTTCCGGATGCAGCGCATGCGATCTTTCAAGCGCACGCCTGGCTGTGGGTGGACTCCGCCGATGTGTTGGCCGAACAGGTAGATCTCGCACGGTGCCGGGGGGACCTGTACAACATTGCGGAACTGGCGGCTGCCCTGGAAGCCTTCGGAACACGCGAGTGGGGAGGCGCCAGCCCTCCCGCCCCGCGCTCGATTGCTTCGATTGCAACCCCCGTAGACCGGGATGCCGGGAACGGTGCGTCGCCGGTCAGCCCGGCCCGCCCTGCACCCGACGTGCCGCCCATGCCGGCCGGGGATGGGATTGGATCGGAGCCACTGCCGGACGCCGCCGGACCCCGCGGAGAGCGCAATCCCTGGCGGTACATCGTCATCCACCACTCTGCCTCGCCCAGCGGGAATGCCGCGGCGTTCGACCGGCTGCATCGGAGCAAAGGGTGGGATTGTGTGGCGTACCACTTTGTCATCACCAACGGTCGCGGCGGGCCGGATGGAGGTCTGGAGACCGGGCTCCGCTGGGAGCAGCAAAAGCATGGCGCCCACGCCGGAGGGTTGTCGCGGGGGGCGTCGAGCGACCTCCGCAACGACTACAACGAGTTCGGTGTCGGCATTTGCCTGGTCGGCAATTTCCAGAACGGTCCGCCTACGCAGGCACAACTCCGGACTCTCGCCACCCTGGTCAAGCGACTTCAGGGCGAATTCGGGATCCCCGCGGATCGGGTTTTCGGGCATCGCCACGTACGCGATACCGCCTGCCCTGGGGGCCGGTTCCCGTGGGGACAACTCTATGCGCTGATGGGTCTTCCGACGCCGGGGCACTTGCACCGGTTGGCGGCCGCACCGACTTCCGACCACTGCGTCTGGTGTCAGCGGCGAGAGGCGATGATTGCGAGCAGCTCCAGCACAGCGCGTCGTGGGATGCCGATGTCTCCGGCTAGTTCGGTGCTTCCGATCCCGATGATGGCGTCGCCGGCAAAACGGTGAGGTTGCGGGTGCGCCGCCGCACCAGCGGTTCCAGGCAAAACCCGAAGAACGCCAGCAATGACAGGGGCACCGGCCAGTCTCCGAGTAGCGTGTACAGAGTGCCCCGACCGTTTCCGGGAACGACATCGGCGATGACGGCGCGGGCACGCCACAGTGGCGCCTGGGCCAGAGAAGCGCCCCGCGCGTCAATCACCTGTGACATGCCGTTCATGTCTGCGCGAATGATGGGGACGCGATTCTCGATGGCGCGGAACGGCAGGACCGCGCCGTGGAGGTGATGGAGGACTCCGTGCGGCACCGGGGGATCGTAGTTCGGCATTGCAATGAGTTGCGCCCCCTCACGAACCAGCCCGCGCGGCACCCGCGTGTAGCAGGTGTCAAAACAGATGGCCATGCCGACGCGACCGAGCGATGACTGGAACGCGCGGATCATGTGCCCCGGCTTCGTCGCGCGAATCTCACCGAGGAACGGATACAGTTTTCGGTGGATCCCGATTACCTGCCCTTCGGGATCCACGAGCGCAGCGGTGTTGTAACGCCGGGGAAGCGCCTCTGGATGCTGCTCCGAGAAGCCGACGACCAGGTGGGTGCGCAGCGCCTGGGCCAGCACCCGGGTCAGGTCCCGCGGGTCATCCGAATCGAAACCGGTCCCCAGCGACAACTCCGACCAGACGATGAGTTGCGCGCCCTGTGCGGCTGCTTCGCGGGTCAGTGCTTCCTGGTCCGGCTCCTCCAGAGCGTCGGTTTCGGGCGCCACGAGGGAAGTTTCGCCGCTGGGGTGATCCTGGATTGCCGCAACTCGAATGGTGCGATCGGGAGTACCGCTCGGCGCCAGACGCCACATGCCGTAGCTCAACGTCCCCACCACCAGCCCAAGCGTCACGCAATTCAGCACCGGATTCGGGCGTCGTTGGAGCAATTGGTCGGCGAGGGCTGCATTGACCCACCACAGCAGGAACGAGACTCCCCAGATTCCGGTCACGTCGGCGATCTGGATGAACGCGAGATTTCGGGCCTGCGTCAGCGCCAGATGCAAGGGGATCGGGAGAAAGGAACTTCCCCATTCCGCGACCAGGCCCGCACACGCAGTCCACGCCACCCACGGGATCCCAGTCCACCGGCGGCGTCCGAGGCTCGCCGCGAGAGCGCCGGCGGCGAGGAGCAGCGCCAGCAGGAGGAAGGGGACCGCGACATGCCGGTGGAGCCAGCCGCAGAAAAGACCCGCCGCAAGTCCGAGCCCAACGGCCAGGATCCCGGAAAGGCCCTGCACCCCCACGAACAGCGGCACTACCGCAAACCAGGCCAACCACGCGAGGTGGTGCGGCGGCAGCGCGCCCGCGAACAACGCGCCAGCCAGCAGAGCCAGTACCACGGCACGGATCATACTCCCGTCCCTTCCAGTTTGCCGGCAAGAAGCACGTTCGGCCGGTGTGCGACCCACACGGGATCGGGCGCCCTGGTCCCCGGGCGTTTCACCCACCGGGCGGATGTCACGCGAGCAGTTCGCCCCGGGTTTCTACATGTGGCGGGCGATCCGGCGACTCTCCCAGCCGACCCGCCGCCATCTCCTCTGCAGCCACGTCAGCGTCGCGCACTTCGGCTCTTCGAACCGCTTGCGGCCCCGGCGCTGCAACGCCTCTACTGCTCCGTCCACTCGCCCTGAAGGAGTTCCCTCGACCGCTCCCTCGGTCATGGCGTCCCTGCGGCCCATTTCTCTGCAACGAGTTGCGATGCCGGAGTGTTCCAATGTCCACTTGTCCCGCCCGGATTCCCGCCGGCGCAACCGTCCCTGCGTTCCGCAGATACCGGTGCGAGTCCGCCGTACTCCGCCCTCCGCCCTCCGGGACCGGTCTCTTTCCCGGCTCGCCATCGCTTCCGCTCGTCAACAGTGGCCTGGTTGCCGGCTCGTCGCATCTACGCGACCCGTGTCAGCAAGCACGGCGCGGTCGTGCCCTCCCCCGTTCACCGCGGTCTCCGAGCCGGGCCATGGCGCCTGCTTGCGGGGAGCGAGCGGCGCCTGCGAAACGTCGAGTTCGGAGCTACGAGGTCTCCTTGCGTCCGAGCACGCGCCCGCGGTCCGGGGTGGGGTCCGTCACTACGCCGTAGATCTCCCTCCCTTCGTGCCCCTCGGGCAGATACTCTGTGATCGGAAGGCCGTCTTCGCCGACGAAGAGCAAGCAGTGGCAGTACTTGTACCGCTGCATCTCGTCACAGGCACAGATCCACCGCCGCTGCTTCAGTTCCTCCTCTTTGTTCGGGTAGAAGTTGCACGGACAGAGCGGTCGCCCGAACTCTTCCACGTGTGCGGCGAGGCCGGTAATGACCGCCTCGGTGACTTCTCTGTCGGGGTGAAATGTCGTGCCGCTCTTGGCGGCAAACTTCCATGCGTAGTTCCACATGCGCTCCATCGACTCCGGCGTGGGCTCGTGCATCGGGTTCCTCGTGAAGTGGGGTGGGTTGGGGGCCGGCGGTCGAACCGGCCCGCTGAGTCTGCCCCATGCAATGCGGAACTGCCCGGTACGGGTTCCCGGATGGGACAACTCCGACCGCGGGAGGAATTTCGTGCGAAAAGGCGGTAGAAGGTAACGAGGGACACCAACTGTACCCGCGCTGCCTGACGACAACGGATCGGAGATTGTGGAATGGTCATCCGCCCCTACGCTCCGGGCGATCTGCCCCGGATTCAGCAGATCACCACCGATAGTTTCGAGGGGGTGTCTATTGACCGGAACATTGAGGCAGAGTATGGACTCGTGGCGGGACGCGACTGGAAGGAGCGCAAGGCGCGCGACGTGGGCGTGGATTGCCAGGTGCAGCCGGATGGGGTCTTCGTCGCCGAGGATGCGGGTGTGGCGATCGGCTACATCACCACGCGACTCGACCGCTTCACGTCCATCGGGCGCATCCCAAATCTCGCCGTGGATCCCGGTTACCGGGGCCGGGGGGTTGGTACGCTACTGATCGAGCATGCAATCGCCTGGCTTCGCGCGCACGGAATGGCGATGGCCAAAATTGAAACACTGGTGCAGAATGAGCGGGGCCAGGTGCTCTACCCCCGCTTCGGCTTCCGCGAAGTGGCCCGCCAGATCCATTTCGTCATGCCGTTGGATGAACCTGCTGCCCCGCCCGAGTCCGGGTCTGAGGGTGGATAATTCCGGGGTCCTGCCCACTGCCTCCGCTCCCGTTCCAGCATTCGTCTATGAAATCCGCACTTTTCGTCATCTCCCTGATGGTGCTTGCAGTCGCTGCATCCACCGCGCACACAAATCAAAGTCCGGAGGCGCTCGGTCCCGGCTCCAAGGCCGGCGACTCCCGCAGCAATCCGGTGGACGGCAGTCGGGTCGTCTGGCTGCCCGCCGGTGAGTTCCGGATGGGTAGCCAGAGTGGTGACCCGGATGAGATGCCCGTGCGCCGCGTGCAGCTTTCACGGGGGTTCTGGCTCTCGGAGACCGAAGTGACCAACGCCCAGTTTGCAAAGTTCCTGGAGGCGCGTCCGGGCCGGTCCAAGCCGCAGTTCTGGGACGATTCTCGCTTCAGCCAGCCCGACCAGCCCGTGGTCGGCATCGGATGGGACGATGCCGTCGCTTACGCTCGGTGGGCAGGGGGGCGGCTCCCCAGTGAGGCGGAGTGGGAGTACGCCGCTCGCGGGCCGGAGAGCCGGGAGTTTCCGTGGGGCGCCGACAAACCGAGCGCTGAGACTGCCGTGTTCGGGATGGAGTACAAGACGGAGAAGCCCGCCGCCGTCGGCAGTCACACAGCCGGCGCCAGCTGGTGCAACGCCCTTGATCTGGCCGGCAATGTATGGGAATGGTGCAGTGACTATTACGGTCCGTATTCTGCGACCACCATCATGGACCCCGCCGGGCCGGACGCCGGGCGAGATCGGGTTGTGCGTGGCGGATGCTGGTCCCACGATCCGAAGGAGCTGCGAGGGGCGAACCGTGAGAAGCTGCAGATCACCTGCCGTGATCGCGTGCTTGGGTTTCGCATCGTTCTTCCAGTAAAGTAGCAGCCGGGTGCCCGAGCCGGACGTCACCGTCGCCATTGTCAGTTGGAACGCCAGGTGGTACCTGCGGCGCTGTCTGGCATCCCTGTTTCACCCCCAGGATCCGGATGTCGTGAGCGCCTGGGAGCGCGCCGGTGTCCCCATCAAGGATTTCACGCCCGAGGAAGTGCGGTGCGAGGTCATCGTGGTGGATCAGGAATCCCTCGACGGCAGCGCGGCAATGGCACGGGAGGAGTTCCCAGAGGCGATTCTCATCGAGCAGCGTCCCAACCTCGGTTTTGCAGGCGGGAACAACATTGCCATCCGGCGAGCGCGCGGGCGGTACATTGTGCTGCTCAATTCGGATACGGTAGTACGGCCCGGCTGGCTGACCACTCTCGTGCGCTATGCGGACACACAGCCGCGCCTGGGTTTGTTGGGGCCAAAGTTGCTCAATCCGGACGGTACGCTTCAGTACTCCTGTCGGCGCTACCCCAATCTCGGCGCCGCGCTGTTTCGTCACACTCCGCTCGAATGGTTCGCACCGAACAACCGGTTCACGGGCGATTACTTGATGCGTGATTGGGATCATGCGTCCGTGCGGGTGGTGGACTGGCTTTCTGCAGCGTGCGTCATGGCGCGCCGTGACATGGTGGAGGAGATCGGTGGCCTGGACGAGAGCTACTTCATGTATTTCGAGGATGTGGATTGGTCCTACCGAGCCCACCGGGCCGGCTGGGAGGTGGCGTACAGCCCCGAACCGGCGGTCATCCACGAGGTGGGTCGGAGCAGTGACCGCCGTCCCCGCCGCATGATTGTGATGCATCACCAGAGCGCGTACCGGTTCTTCTCGCGCTCGACTGCCTTCGGAAAGAACCCGCTGGGACGTGCGGCGCTGGCGGCGGGGCTGGTTCTCCGAGCCATGCTGACCCTGTCTCGCAATGAGGCGATCAAGTGGAAAGGGCGGTGGGACGCGCTCCGGGGGAGGAGCACGTGAGGCGGGCGTCCGGTCCGTCGCCCGGAGCGACCCCGGCGGAGTCAGTCCGGCTGAAGGTGCCCGCGTTTGAGATTCCGTTTCTGGCAACTCTCGTGCTGGGACCGGTCGTTTGCAGCCTGCAAGAGCTGGGCCCGGCGCTCCTGCTCGGCACGCTCATCTGGCTCAGTTGCCTGCTCCGGCTCCTGGACACCGGGCGTCCCCGACCTGTGCGACCCGTGGGATTCTCGCTGGCGCTGGCATTCCCGCTCGTGGCACTGCTTACCATCACGGTGTCGGCCAACCGCGGGGAGTCAATCCTGCTCACCCTCTGGTGGGCCACCGGCGCCGCGGCGCTCTGGCTCGCCTCAGATGTCTGTGCATCAGGAGGTGCGCCCCGGCTCATCGCCGCCCTTCTCGGTGGCGCGGTCTTCGTGGCTGGAGAGGCCCTGCGGGAACAGTTGGAGCACGTGCGCCTGGGTGACTACTCGTGGCGCGTGTTTGCCCGGTTCGCCAATCCGAACTTTCTCGCCAGTTGCTTGGTCCCAAGCGTCGTGCTGGCACTCGGTCTCGCCTTTCGCGTACCGCCGTCGTTTCGCCCGATCACGTGGGGCATCACTGTCAGTCTGCTCGGCGCAGCGTTCGCCGGCGCCCTGGGTGGAACGGGATCCCGCGGCGGCTTCCTCTCCCTAGTGGTCGGGGCCGCAGCGTTCGCAGTCCTGGTCATCCGGCACGGTGTCTTTCGCGAGTGGGATGCACTGAAGCGCTGCGCAGTGCAGGTGCTCATCG
Source organism: Actinomycetota bacterium (assembly GCA_005805375.1). GTDB lineage: Bacteria > Armatimonadota > SYMT01 > SYMT01 > SYMT01 > SYMT01. The sequence continues at coordinate 1,907 of SYMT01000124.1, read as the reverse complement.
TTATTGTGGCGCTGTACGTCTGCTCGGCGCCGCTGCGCAGTCGCAGCGTGGCGCGGGGCGCATCACCGATGCCGGAAGCGCTCTGCGGACCTCCGCCTGCGGATGCAGTGGGAGAGTCCAATCGGTTCCGGCAGTTGACGTGGAAGGGAGCGGCCCGCATGGCGCTGGCTCGGCCGGTGCTCGGTTGGGGAGCGGGTGCGTTCGACACGGCGTTCGCCCCGCACGCAATCGCAACATATACACGCCATGCGCATCAGGGGTATCTGCAACTCGCGGCCGAGGAGGGGGCCGTCGGACTGCTCGTCTGGCTTGGGCTGCTCGGGGTGGCGTTGTCGCGCTGCTTGCAGGCAACTCGTGAGGAGATTCCGGGACTGCGCGCGGCGGTCGGCGCTGCTCTGGTGGCTATGGCGGTTCATAATCTGTTCGACTCCGTGCTCTATGTGCCGTGTGTCGGCCTTCTCACCTGGGTCCTTTTCGGCGTGCTCCTGCAACCGGGTCAGACTGCCCTGCCGGAGGCGGACCCGGGAGCGGCGTGTCCGGAGGCGCCCCCGTCAGCGCAGGGCGGCGCCGGAAAGCGCCGGAAAGACCGGAGGTCTCCGCGAAACCACCACCATTTGGGAGCGGCGGTGGCCGGCAGGAACCGGGCAGGCGGCGCTGCGGACAAAGTGCTCCCTGCCGCGACAGCAGCAGCGCTACTGGCGTGTTTGCTATTCGGGGGAGCGCGCGTGGTGGTGCAGGAAGCTCGGCGGTCGGGTCGGCAGAACCCGCGGGCAGCACTGGAAATGCTGGAGCCGGTGCGCGTGCTTCTCTCGTGGGATCAGTCACTTGCAAGCCAGCGCACCGTACTCCTGCGAATGGTGGGACGGCTTGAGGATGCCGCGACGGAGGCCGAACGGGCGGTGGCGCTGGCGCCCTATCGCCCCGGAGCGTACTACACGATCGCGAACATTCACGAACTGCGAGGTGTCCCTGCTGACGCTGAGGCAGCGTACCACCGGGGCTTGCGGATCGCACCGAACGAAGTGGTTCTTCTCGCCGCCTACGCAGAGATGCTGCGGCGAATGGGGCGGGAGCAAGACGCGCTCCGGCAGTACCAGAAGGTGCGGGAAATGGAGGACTCGGAGGCCGGGCAGGTACGGGCACTTTCGGAGATCCGTGACTTTCGGTTCGCGCGCGCCCGCCTGGCGCTCGCAGCCGATGCGGAGCGGCGCGGCAATCCGTCTGAGGCAGCCGAGTTGCGGCGTGCGGCGGCCTGTCTTCTGGGATTCCGTCGCCGCCTGGCGGAGGTCTCGCCCGCCGCGTACCTCGCGGTGGGGGAGTACTATCTGAGTACTGAGCGCGAGCTGTACGACCAGGAACTCCAGGTGTGGAAGCAGCTACGGCAGGGGTACGCCGCAGAGGGCGCGAGTGCTCGCATGGCGCCCTGCGATGAGCTGATTGCGGACGTTGAAGTCGGGCGGAAGAAGATGGAAGCTTTCTTCCAAAACACTCCCGATCTCGGACAATAGCCGGCCGCGAGCCGGGGAGGAACTATGGACGCGAAGACCGTGATGGAGGCATTTCGCCTCGACGGGAAGGTGGCGTTTGTCACCGGAGCCAGCCGGGGGCTGGGCGAAGCGCTGGCGCTCGGTCTGGCGGCGGCAGGGGCGGACCTGGCGCTGGCGGGGCGCCATCCGGAAACATTGGCGCCGGTGGCGCAGCAGGTCGAGGCCCTGGGGCGCCGCGCCCGGGTGGTGCCGCTGGATGTAGCGAACCAGAACGAGCATGCGCCGGCGACCGCCCGCATTATCGCGGAACTCGGGCGGATTGACATCCTGGTGAACAACGCCGGCATGAACGTCCGCAAAGAATCGGAGGACTACCTGCCGGAAGATTGGGACCGAGTGCTGAACACAAACCTGACCGGC
>SYMT01000123.1 GCA_005805375.1 Actinomycetota bacterium | reverse complement strand
CGGCCCATAGCCGGCAGGCGCGTTCATTCAGAAATGGCCGCAATCGCTCGAACCGGGTGCGGAGATCCCCGAGGTCAGACATGCTCCCAGTGAATCACGTTTTCTGCAAATCGACTCCTTTATTTTTGAGCAGGCCCTAAGCACGCCGGAAAGTGACCTCCACACCACACAATAGGTACGAACCATCACGCAACGTCCTGTCCGTCGCCCAGTGGTCACCGGTGCAGGGCCCGCTGAGGAAGCTATGCAAGATCCCGCCATCGCCGCATTTCTCGACAGCAAAGTGTTTGCCGTCATTGGTGTGAGTGCCGACCCGACCAAGTTCGGCCACCGCTGCTATGCTTGCTACTTGCGGCACGGCAGGACGGCCTACCCCGTTCATCCTCGACTGGAAACAGTACTGGGCCACCGCGTGTATCCGCATCTGGCGGACGTCCCGGAGCCGGTGGAGGCCGTCTCCATCATCACTCCGCCCGCAGTGACGGAGCAAGTCATGGGGGAAGTGATCGCCGCGGGAGTCCGGCACGTCTGGATGCAGCCCGGCGCGGAGAGTGTGGAAGCGATCCGGCGCGCGCGGGAGGCCGGCCTCAACGTGATCGCCGGGGGCCCGTGTCTGCTGGTCGAACTGGGTGCCGGCTGAAGAATCACCCGGCGCCACCAGCGATTCCCGAGGAGCCGTCTCGTGCCGACCGGTCGAACCGGTGGGTCGCTCACGCGCAGGCACGAGGCTTCACCGTCGTCACTCATGAACAACCAGCACCGGGTTCCACGAAGAAGATCAAGCTCCCGGACGCCTGCATCGGTGTTGGCGTAAACTGGACCAATCCATTCCAGATGCTGGAAGACCTGGGCGCCCGGTTTGAACTCCCCGCCTGAGGGGAATCTGCGTTCCATGCCGCACAGGAGCAGGGCATCTCACGGCGGAACACGAACAACACTCCTGAGTCTTTCCCCGCGCTGCTCTTTCCCTTCCCGGAGCCTCCCCCACCTCTATGCCACAAATCCTGGATGTGCAAAAGCTTGTGCTTCTGGAGGAGCCGGCGGAGCCCCGACCCGATCGGGTGCTGGAGTGTGACGTGCTGGTGGTGGGCGGCGGCCTGGGGGGATGCGCGGCTGCGCTGGCGGTGTGCCGGGCAGGTCGCACGGTGGTGATGACCGAGGAAACAGACTGGCTCGGCGGGCAGCTGACGGCCCAGGGAGTCTCGGCTCCGGACGAACACCGATACATCGAGTCGTTCGGCGGCACCCGCAGCTATGCTGAACTCCGGGCCCGGATTCGTGATTGGTACCGGCAGCGGTCAAACCTCACCGAGGCTGCGCAGCGGGAGCCGCACCTCAACCCGGGCAACGGCTGGGTGAGCCGGCTCTGCTTTGAGCCGCAGGTGGGGGTGGACGTGCTCCAGGACCTGCTGGCTCCCGCTCGGGAGGCGGGGCTCCTGCACGTATTTCTCCGGCACCAGGCAGTGCGGGTTGAGACCGACGGCGACATCGCATGCGCGGTCTGCTTTCGGCATCTGGAGAGCCTCGAGCACCTGGAAGTGCGTGCCGGCTTTGTGCTGGATGCCACTGAGCTGGGGGACCTGCTGCCTCTCGCCGGTGTCGAGCACCGCATGGGGGCGGAAAGCATCGCTGAGACGGGTGAACCGCACGCCCGCGAGGAAGCGGCGGAGTGGTGCGTGCAGTCCTTCACCTATCCGTTTGCGGTCGAACTCACCCGTGCTCCCCAGACGCCGCTCCCCGTGCCGCATGACTACGAGCTGCACCGGAATCGGCAGCCATATACGCTGCGTCATCGCTACTACGACGAGCGTGGTTGGGTAACCTACCGCATGTTTGCGCAGGGGGAGGGCGCCGCCGGGCCGTTCTGGACCTACCGCCGTCTGATTGACAACCGCAATTTCCAGGGGGCGGACCACACGGCCGATGTGGCCATGATCAACTGGCCGGGAAATGACTTCCGGCACGGCAATCTACTGGCTGAATCGCTCACGGATCGCCTCGAATCACTGCGTGCGGCAAAGGATCTGGCGCTGGGTTTCTGCCGCTGGCTCCAGACCGAATGCCCTCGGGATGAGGGGGGGACGGGCTATAGCGAGCTGCGGCTTCGCCCCGATGTGATGGGAACTGATGACGGGCTGGCACGCTTTCCCTACATTCGGGAAGGACGACGCATTGCGGCGCTGCGGACAGTCGTCGAGGGGGAGATTTCCGCCGCGCTGCGTGCCGGTCCCGGCGGACCTCCCGCGCGCGCCGCGTTCTTCCCCGACAGCGTCGGGGTGGGGCTGTACGGAATTGACATTCACCCCTGCGAGGGAGAGGAAAAGATCCCCCCTTTTGCCGGACTCCCGTTTCAGATTCCGCTCGGAGCGCTGGTTCCGATCCGCATGCGGAATCTTTTGCCCGCCTGCAAGAATATCGGGACGACCCACATCACCAATGGCGCGTATCGCCTGCATCCGGTGGAATGGAACATCGGCGAATCCGCGGGCGAGCTTGCAGTTTTCTGCCTGGACCGAAAACTCTCGCCGCAGACCGTGGCGCGCGATGGGAAGCGCCGCCGTCGTCTGCAGCGCCACCTCGCCCGAGCGGGCATCCCGCTCTACTGGTATGTGGATGTGCCGGAAGGGCACCCTGCTTTCGAGGCGGTGCAGGTGCTGGCAGCCTGGGGCATCTGCACGGGCGAGGCGAACTCGCTCACATTTCGGCCGGATGACGCGGCCGATGGCGCGTTGATGCTGGCGCTGGCCAATGCGCCCGCCTGGGCCCGCGAACGCGTCGGCCTCTTTCTCGAAGACTACCTGGCCCGCTGGCCCGCCCTGTGTCGGGGAGACGTGGCGCGCGCCGCCTACGAGTTCCTCTCCGTGCGCAACTGAGTACCCGTACTATGAACATCACCCGCATCACCACCTGCATGGTGGACGTACCGATCCTGCGCGAACTGATGATTACCAGTTCGCTCGGCACCCACACCGCTACGAAGATCACCCTGCTTCGGCTGGAGACCGATGCCGGGATCACGGGAGTGGGGGAGGCTACCGTGGCTCCGAAGTGGAGCGGCGAGACGGCCTGGGGAGCACGCGAGATCATTGATCGCTACCTCGCGCCGGCGGTCATGGGACGTGCGGTGTCCGACATTCCCGGCGCCCTCGCCGCGATGGATCAGATTGCGGTGCTGAACCCGTTCGCCAAGTCAGCCATCGAGATGGCCATGCTGGATGCGTGGGGCAAGGCGGAGGGGAAGCCGGTCTACGACTTGCTGGGAGGCGCCGTACGGGACACCGCCATCCCCATTCGCTTCTCCCTGGCCGCGCTCGCTCCGGAAGTGACGGCCGCCAATGCGGCCCGACGCGTCGCCTGGGGACACCGCACCGTGAAAGTGAAGGTCGGTCTCGATCCGCACGCGGATGTCGCACGAGTGCGTGCCGTGCGCGAGGCGATCGGGCCCGACATCCGGCTGACCGTAGACGCCAACGGCGGTTGGAGCGTCGAGGATGCCGTCTGGGCACTGCAGGAGATGCGGCCGCTGAACCTGCTGCTGGCCGAGCAGCCGGTGCGCCGGGAGGACCTGGACGGGATGGCTGCGGTACGCCGCCGGGTGGACGTACCCGTGATGGTGGACGAGGGCGTGTTCACTCTCTGGGATGCGGAGCAGGCGCTGAAGAAAGAGGCGTGTGACATCATCAGCGTCTACCCCGGCAAGAACGGTGGGATCACCCTCAGCAAGGCGATAGCGGAGATGGCGGCGGAAAAGGGGGTTGCCTGTGCCGTGGGCAGCAATTTAGAGCTCGATCCCGGTACCGCCGCGATGTGCCACCTCACGGTCGCCACCGCCAACATTGATGCCGACCGCTACCACGGCGATATCCTCGGCACCCTGTACCATGCGCAGTCCATTGTGAAGAATCCCGTGCGCCTGGAAGCCGGCGTCGCCCACTGCCCCACCACCCCGGGCCTCGGGGTGGAGATGGACTGGGACGTCGTGGAGCGGCTGGCGATCTGATCGCGGAGCCTGAGCCGACGCATCGCCCGGAGCGTGCTGTCGGACTGGGATGCGGACCCGCCCGCAGTGCGGCAGCCCACGGTGTGCGAGTCCCATCACCCCGTACACCCCGGTTGCCGCAGCCGTCACAGCAGGGAGACGAGGGGGGATCGGACCGATTTGGGTCCGATCCCCCCGGCAGCACCCCCGTCGGAGCCCTCTGCTGAACGGGGACGGGGTCAGGCCGTCACCCTCTTCTCTTGCCGTTGCCGGGGCGGGAGCCGGCTGTCGCCCAACCGGCTGTCTGTCGCCCTGCGTGGCTGTGAGTTTCCACGGCCGGGAAACAGGATTTCTCCGGCCGTCCCCTGAATCCCGGTCCCACGCCGGTGCCCCGGAGGATGAACCCGGGGTCGGACCGAATTCTGAACCGGGAACCTCTGGACCCAGGTACGGGTCTGGGGCCAGGACAGTGATCACAGCATGAGCGTTTCCAGAGGGGGCGAGACAATGAACCGGATCATGAAGTCCGTCACGATCGGGCTCTCTTCGGTGGTCGCGCTGACGGCGGTGGCGGCCACGGCGGCGCTGCCCAGGCAGTTTACCCGCACCTACGAAGGCACCATTGACAACAAGCACCGGATTCGTGTGCGGCTCACCCGCAAGGGCGAACGCCTTACCGGTTCTTACTGGTATACCAAGGTGGGCAAGCCTCTGCAGGTGCAGGGAACCATTGATGGGGAGGGCAACCTCTCGCTGGATGAGTTTGACGCCGCCGGCAAGCGCACGGGCACCTTCAACGGCAAGTATGAAGAGGACAGAGTCATCCGCGGGTCGTGGAGCGCGGCGAGTGGGGATCGCGTGCTCCCCTTCCGGGTCGAAGAAGCGGCGCCTCCGAAGCGCAAGAGCGGCGATGCACGCGGACCGTTTTCCGGCTCCTGGTTGTGGGAAAAGGGCGGAGCGGTTTTCAGTCTGGAGCTGCGTCAGGCAGGCAATCAGCTTACCGGAACCTACACCGCCATCACCAGCGGCGCCCGGCGAGTGGACCAGGATTCGCCGGTCAAGGGCGAGGTGCACGGGCGCGCTGCGCGGGTGACCTGGACCAGCGGCTTCAGCGGCGGCACGGGGCGCTCCACCTTGACGCTGGTGGGAGAGACTCTGCGGTGGGAGGTGACACAAGAGCCCCCGGAGCCGAATGCTGAGTACTGGGCGCCGCGTTCCGCGGTGCTGAAGCGAGACAGGTAGGCACAATGAGCAGGGCAGAGCGGAGCACCCGCACGGGACACGGGGAGCGGCGGCGCCACGTCGGAGCGATCCTGCTTGCGGGCCTCGCCTGCACCGCGGTCGCGGTCCACGCCCAGGAGAACGCCGCTCCCGCCCCGCCGCCTGCCGCGCGCCGCGAGAGTTCGGATCGGGCCGGCGGATCGCGAGAGCGGGATCACATAGCCCGCCTCGAGCGTCCTGATTGGGGCAAGGTGATCGGCTGGGTGCTGGATGTGCGGACGCGCCGGGCCATCCCGAACGCCCGCGTTGCCGTGGAGATCGGCGGTGCGTTTCCGGAATCCGGCAAGGGCACCGACCGTTCCGACGAGCGCGGCAAGTATGAGGCGCGCGCTCCGCTCGGCAACATCACCCGTCGTTTCGACTGGGGGCGCGCACTCACCATGCATCCCCTCTCCCTGCTCTTCTCCCCGACCGCGATGACGAAGCAGACGCGGATGGTGGATGTCACCCAGGTCAACGTGCGCGTGGAGGCCGGCGGATATCAGCCCTTCCTGGGCCGGGTTCGGGCTACGCGCGCCAATGCCGCCGCATTCTCCATCACGCTGGACGATGTCTGGCTCGCGCCTGCGGAAGGCGTCGGGGCTTCTTTCTCGCCGGAACGGGTGCAGTTCGAGGTGATCGAGCGCCTGATGGTCGAGCCGGAGATAGTGGCGCCCGGAGAAAAAGTCCGGATTACATTGATTACGCGCCTGCCGCTGGAACGGGGGCAGTCCTACGAGGCATTCGCCACCAGTAGCGCGTTGCGGCTGCTTCCTCCGCAAGTCCAGCTCAAGGCGGAGAAGGAAAAGAGCCGGCCGAAGGAGGGCGCCGTCGAGACGGCGGTGGAGCCGACCCCGCCGCTGGATGCACTGGGCACGCGGGTGACGTTTCGCAAGGAAGTGACCATCGCGAAGAATGCTCCCGACCGGGCGACTGAAATCGGCTTCTTCCTGGTACGGAACGGGGTCACCGCGCTGCGACGGCGAGAAACGCGGGTGCTGCTGCAGGTCGTCCCCCATCCGGAAGATCGCCCCGCGGCGGTGGGGCTGGCGAATGCACACCGCACTCTGGTGGTAGGCGACCGGCGGGCCGCGCTCGCCGTGTGTGACGGGGCGCTGCGGCTCAAGCCCGACTACCGCGCAGCCCTGCTGCTGCGCGGCGACCTGCTGCTGCAACTGAATCGGCCCGGGGAAGCCGCCGCTGCCTTCCAGGAAGTGCTGAAGAACGACCCGGACGACCACGAGATCGCCCGCACCCGGTTCGTGCAGGCGCTGGTCGAGGCCGGACGGATGGAAGAAGCGGATCAAGAGATCCGGACCGTCCGCGCGGAGCTGGGCAAGAAGAACACCCTCTCGCCGGAGCTGGCCCTCTGCCAGGCCCGCGTGAGCGCCGCCGCGGGCGATTTCGACGATGCAGACCACTGGCTGAGCAAAGCCGGCCAGAATCTGGAGATCCCGCCTGCCGTCCTCACACAGATTAATCTCCAGCGGATGGAGGCGGCGATCGAGGCTCGGCCACGGGACGCCGACCTCCGCCTCAGCTACGCCCGGGTGCTGGAGGAAGCGCGCCGGCGGGAAGCCGCCCTGGAGCAGCGGCGCAAGGCCGTGGAGCTGGACAACTCCCAGCCCTGGCCGTTCCTCGATCTGGGCACCGCGCTCTGGGACCTCGGCCGCCGCGAAGAGGGCCTGCGTCATCTGGAGCATGCCCGGCAGCTCTCGCCCAACAGTACCGAGATCATGCTGGCGCTGGCCTCTGCCTACCGGGATCTGGGGCAGTACGCCGGAGCACTGCCGCTCTACCGGGAAACCGTGCGCCTTCAGCCGCACAACCTGCGCGCGCGCCACTATCTGGCGCTGATGCTGTTCGCCGGCGGCGACCAGAAGGCGGCGCGGACCGAGCTACTGGAAGTGGTCGCGCAGGCACGTGCCAAGGGAGATGTGCGCGAATCGGGCATTCCCCTCCCCGGAATTTTCGGCAGCGCCCTCTACTTCGGCCCCAAGCGGCGGCTTGCCGTCGGGTTCAGTGTGCCGGAAGCCGCTGCCGACGCTGCGATCCTTGAGGCGCTTCAGGATCTGGAGAAGCACCCGAACAACGGCCTGCTCTGGCAGAATATCGGGAGCGCACTGCTCGACCTGGATCTGCCCGAACTCGCATTGAGCGCACTTCAGCGGTCACAGCGGGCCGATCCCACCCTGCTTGAAACCCGCTTCCTGCTGGGGGTGGCCCGCCGAAAACGAGGCGAGCTCGAGTCCGCCCGTGAGGAACTCCAGGCAGTGGTGGCGGGAAATCCGCTCCACCCACGCGCGCACCTCGAACTGGCGCAGCTCTACACCGATCTCGGCGAACTCGAGCGCGCGCAGGCCGAGCTGGCAGCGCACGCCCGCAACTATCCGTTCGAGCGTCCGGCCCGGCCGACGCAGGCACTGGGAGGCTGATTCATGCGATGCCGCCGCCGGAGAACCGGGTGGGCAGCCCTCCTACTCGCGGGGGGCTTGGCTGTGGCCGCCCAGGCCCGCATCATCGGTCGCAGTTCCGAAATCAGCATCGGTCGGGAGGTTGCCTCGCAGGTCGAGCGCGAGTACGTCGTGGATCGTGACGCGGTGTCGGTGAGCCGGGTCCGCCAGATTGGGCGACGGCTGGCGGCAGTGGTCCCCGGCCAGGACTTTCCGTTTGAGTTCCACGTGGTGGAAAACGGCGAGGTGAACGCTTTCGCCCTGCCCGGCGGCTACATCTATGTCCACCGGGGACTCCTGCAGCTCATCCCGAACGACGATGCGCTCGCTTTCGTGCTGGCCCACGAAATCAGTCACGTCACGCGGCGCCACGGGATCCGCCAGCTCGAAAAAAACGTGGTGATCGCTGCCGCCCTGCAGGGGGTGCTGGCGGGGACCGGAGTCGGAGGGGGGGCCGCCGCCGGCGCCAGCCTGCTGCACACCATCGTAGGCCTCTCCTTCACCCGGAGCGACGAAACCGAGGCGGATCAGATCGGCATCGAATTACTGGCGCGCGCAGGCTACGACCCGGCCGCTGCTCCCCAGGCGATGGCCCTGGTGAAGCGGGCCATCGGCAGCGAGGGCAAGGACATCCCCCGCCTGCTGCGCAGCCACCCGGCTCCCGAAACCCGGATCAGGAAGCTGAACGCACTGGCGGAGACATTCAGCTCCGAGCGGGACCGCCTTCGTCGTGAAGCGCCCGCCCCGCCTCCGGCGCCCCTCCTGGAGGGAGTGCGTCTTGCCGGCCTGGAAGGGATGCGGGTCGCCGTCTGCCCCTGGTGGCCGCTGATTCCGGGGGCGCGGTGGACCTACCGGACGGGAGGCACGCCCGAGGCGCCCCCGTTTGAGATGCGGGTTCTCGAAGCCGTACCTGCGGAACCGGCCGGGGTCTTCCGCGTGGAGTACGATCTGGGCCGGGGAGTGAAAGCCACTCGCCTGGTGGCGCCCGCCGGGGACCGCTGTCTCACACGCCCCGACCCGGCTCCCGCTGCAGCCCCCTGGCGTACCGAAGCCGTGTTCGTCGCCGCCGAGCCGGGCGCACTCCCTTCACCGGTTCGCTACGCAGGCATGGAGAAGATCCAGGTTCCCGCCGGCGAATTCGATGCCGCCCGCGTGGAAATGGTCGGACCCGACGGCGCGATCGAAGCCGTCGCCTGGTATGCGCGCGACGTGGGCCTCATCCGCCACGAGTCGAAACCGACCGGCACCCTGCGCGAACTGCTCCAATACCGGATTCCCGCCCCGCTCCAGCGGGCCCGCCCCGGCACCGGCCTCAACGAGCGAAGCTCGCCTCCCGCAGGGTAATCACGGCACTCCCCTGGAGGCGGTAGCCGCTGCCCGAACGGCGCGGCGGCTACCGCCTCCAACGGAGAAGGCGCGTCCTTCACGCGGGAGTTACCGTCCGGCGCTCCAGTTCCCGGAGCAGTTCCGCCACCCGGGCTTCTGCCGCCGTTGCCCGTGCGGCTTCTGCCGCCGT
>SYMT01000122.1 GCA_005805375.1 Actinomycetota bacterium | reverse complement strand
CGCCGGTGCCGGTGGTGGACCTGCAGGACCGGACCTACAATCCGGGCGGGGCCAGCAACGCGGCGGCAAACATCGTGTCGCTTGAGGGCCGCGCCGGGATCGTTTCCGTCGTGGGCGACGATGCGCACGCCGACCGCCTTCGGGACGAGCTCGCGCGACGGGGCGTGCATCACGCCGGCATTGTGACGGATCCGGGGAGGCGGACCACCATCAAGACCCGGGTCATCGCGCACAATCAGCAGATGCTCCGGGTGGACTGTGAGGATCGGCATCCCATCCCACCCGACATTGAGGACCGCCTGATCGCCGGTGTGCAGGAGCAGATGCCGGAATCGGATGCTTTGCTCCTGTCGGACTACTGCAAGGGCATCCTGACTCCGCGCGTGCTTGCCGAAGTGCTGAAACTCGCCCGCACCTGGAAACGGCGGGTTTTCGCGAACCCAAAGCCCACCGGGATCGAGAACTATCGCGGCCTCGACCTGGTTCAACTGAACCAGTCGGAGGCGGAGGCTGTGGCCGGAATGAGCCTCGCACAGCCGGAGGCAGTGGAGATCGCCGGGCAACGGCTGCTGGAATTGTGCGATGCGGCCTCGGTCGTCGTGACGCTCGGAGAGCGAGGGCTGGCGCTCTTCGAGCGAGGCAGCCGGAGCCGGCACCTGGCAGTGCTGCCGGTCGAGGTGTATGATTCGTGCGGCTGCGGTGACAGTGCCATCGCCGCGGCCACACTGGCGCGTACGGCCGGAGCCTCCTGGGTGGAAGCGGCGATCCTCGCCAATCTGGCCGGGCAGGCAAAGGTGCGCAAACTGGGCGTCGTCCCGGTCACGCGCCCCGAGATGGAGCGAGTGTGGGCGCTCGGGCACGCCCTCGCCAACGGAAAGGCGCCTTAAGATCCGCGATGAACCAGATTCGGTTTTATCTCGAAGACGTTTCGCGACTGCTCGGCGAACTCCCTGCCGAGCAACTCGATGGACTGGTGCAGCGTCTCCTGGAGGCGTATGACCAGGGGCGCCAGGTGTTCCTGCTCGGGAATGGGGGCAGCGCGGCGACCTGCTCGCACATCGTGACCGACCTGCAAAAGTGCATCTACCTGGCAGGGAACCGGACCTTTCGCGCGATGGCCCTGACGGATAGCATCCCGCTCATTACGGCCTGGGCGAACGACACCGCCTACGAGCATGTCTTTGCGGAGCAGCTTCGTCCCTGGGTGCAGCCCGGAGACCTGGTGTTCTGCGTGAGCGGCAGTGGGAACTCCCCGAACGTGTTGAACGCGGCGCGGCTCGGTCGCGAAATGGGCGCCTACGTGGTGGCACTCGCGGGGTACCAGGGCGGGAAGCTTGCCCCGTTGGCGGACGAGTCGGTCATTGTGCGCTGCGACAACATGCAGCGGATCGAGGATTGCCACATGGTTGTGCTCCACCTGCTGTTCTGGCGAATGCTGCAGGTGGTGGAGGCCCGGGGCAAGGAACCGGCATGAGCATTCGCGCCTCGGCTCCGGCCCGCTGCGGGCTCGTGGGAAATCCTACGGATGGGTACGGCGGCACCGTCATTTCGAGCTCGGTCAGCGAGCGGGCGACCGTCGAAATCACGCCGGCATCCGGGTTCGAACTCTCCATCTGCGGACAGCAGGAGACGCTGGCCGGGGTGGATGACCTGCGCCTGACCGGTGGCTTCACGGACGTGGCAAAGGCAGTGCTCCTCAAGTATCCGGAGGCGCTGCAGACCGGGGGCTTCCTGCTGCACGGCGACACTACCGTCCCGATCCAGGCAGGGTTGGCCGGCTCGACCGTCATGCTCATCGCGATTCTGGGGGGCGTGCTGCGGCTGCTGGGACGGGAGCTCAGCAAGTATGAGATCGCTGAGACGGCACGCGACATCGAGTTCAATATCATGAACGTCGTGTGCGGTTTTCAGGATCACTACATGGTCGTGTTCGGCGGCGTCAATTGCCTCGACTTCCGCGGCAAGGATCCGCACGCCGCAGGCGACCTTCCCTTCGCGATGGTGGAAAACCTGGAACCGTATCTGCCCGAGTTTCCGTACCTGTTAGCGAATACCGGCGTGCAGCGCGATTCCGGTTCGGTGCATCGGCCGCTGCGGCAGCGGTGGATCGAGGGGGATCCGGAGGTCGTGCAGGGCTACGAGCGGGCCGCCGGTCTGGCACGTACCGCCAAGAAGGCGATGCTGTCGGGGGACTGGCGCACGGTCGGCGGGCTGATGAACGAGAACCACGTGATCCAGCGCGACCTGGGCGGGAGCGGGGAGGCGAATGAGCTTCTCATTGCCGCCGCGCTGCGGGCCGGTGCATTCGGCGCGAAACTCGCCGGCGCCGGGAAGGGCGGGACGATCATCGCACTCCACGAGGACTTGGACTACCTGAGCGGTGCGCTGCTCGAGGCCGGAGCAGCACGGATTTTGCGGGTGATCCCTTCGTCCGGACTGACGGTACACGGAACGTGGTGAGGAGAGCGCGATCATGGCGGACACAGAGGCAGCCGGCGGCCCGAACCTGAGCCTGATCTTTCCTTGCTACAACGAGGAGCAGCGCCTCCCGGCCACCCTGGCGCGCGTCGAAGAGTACCTCGCCGGGATGGGCTGGTCCTATGAGATCCTCATCGTGGATGATGGGAGCCGGGATCGCACGCTCGACGTAGCGCGCGCCGCCGCCGCCCGCAATCCCCGGATTCGTGCCCTGGAGTATGGTGAGAATCAGGGAAAAGGCTTCGCCGTACGGCATGGGGCGCTTCACGCGCGAGGGGAACGGGTTCTCTTTTCCGACGCGGACCTTTCCACCCCTATTCAAGAACTGGAACGATTCCTGCCCGCCCTCGAGCAGGGTTACGACGTCGTCATCGGGTCCCGTGCGCTCAAGGAATCGCGCCTGGAGGTTCGGCAACCGTGGTGGCGCGAACGCGCCGGGCGTTTCATGAATTTCCTCATCCGGGCACTCAGCGGCCTGCCCCACCCGGACACTCAGTGCGGCTTCAAGCTCTTCACCCATCAGGCAGCTCGCGATCTGTTCGACCCGCTCACGGTCCGCCGGTGGATGTTTGATGTGGAGGTCCTCGTGCTGGCGCGTAAGCTGGGATATCGAGTGGTGGATTTGCCCGTGACCTGGGTAAATTCCGGCGAGTCTCGTGTCCGGGTTTCCCACGTGTTCAACATCATGAAGGAGTTGCTGCACATCCGGTGGTACTGGCTGCTTCGCACGCCCCCCCGCGCCGCCCGGACCGCGGAGACCGGCGCCGCGCGCTGAGATCGGCCCATGAACCCGGCCGAATACGCGCGGATGCACGCGCTGGAGGACTGGTACTGGTGGTTTGTCGCGCGGCGACAGGCGGCCGCCCAGTTCCTGCGGGATCACGCTCCGCCCGACCAGCCCCTCCACGTGCTGGACGCCGGCTGCGGGACCGGGGGCATGCTGGAACTGTACGGTAAGTGGCCGGATGTGATCGCCACAGGAGCGGATCTGTCTCCCGACGCGCTCGCGTTCAGTCGCTCGCGCGGGCACACGCGCCTCGTCAATGCCGACCTCGGGCTTCTGCCCTTTCGGACCGGGACCTTCAGCGCCGTTACGGCACTGGACGTGATCGAACACATCGCCGATGATGGCCGGGCCATCCGTGAAATCAGCCGCGTGCTTCGTCCGGGGGGAATCCTCGTCGCCAGTGTGCCCGCGTACCAGTTTCTCTGGGGGCCCCACGATGAAGCCCTGCACCACCAGCGGCGCTATACAGCCGTCGAGTTCCGGACGCTGGTGCAGGCTGCCGGGCTCAGAGTGGAGAAGCAGACCTACCTCCTCGCGGCCCTCTTTCCGATCGCGGCCGGGCTGCGGCTCGCGACTCGGCGCCGGAAGCTGGATGGCGGCGCGCTGCTTCCCCGCGTGCCGCACCTGGTGAATCGCGCGCTCATCGGATTACAGGCAGTAGAGCTGTCACTGGCGCGGCACACGTCGCTCCCCTTCGGGTTGACGGTGCTCACGGTCGCACGGAAACCGGTGCCGGCGCGCGTCCTGCTTCCGTCCCTGGAGGAGCGCCTGGCTGCACACGCATGTCCGGCGCGGGCGCCCGCAGGATAGGAGACATCGCGCCGGGACAACCCGCGATGCCCGAGGTGGGACGAAATCGGATGAAGAAGCTGGCCCGATCTCTGCGTGCGATGCTGCTGGTCGCAACCGTATCCGGCGCCCCGCTCCCAGCGCAGGCTCCGCCGCTCCCTATCATTCATCCGGCGGCGCGCGGGGAGTTCTCGGCGGTGCTGATGTGGCACGACGTGGTTCCCGGTAAGAAACTCGTCTGGTTCGACATCACCGTGAAGGAACTCGAAGCGGAGTTTCAATCAATCGCCGGCGCCGGGCTGACGCCCATTTCACTGGAGCGGTTGGCTGCGCACCTCGAGACCGGGGCGTCGGTGCCCCGCGGCGCCGTGGTGCTCACCTTTGATGACAACAACCTCGGCCTCTATGAGCATCTGTACCCGATGCTGCGGCGGCGAAAGTGGCCGGCTGTGTTCTTCGTCCACACGGACTATGTGGGAGTTCGCACCGGAAAAGACCACTGCACCTGGGACCAACTCCGGGAAATGGAGCGCAGCGGGTTTGTAAAGGTCTATCCCCACACCGCCAGCCACCCGCCGGACCTGCGGACGATTTCGGCGAAGCAGTTGACCCGCGAGTTGACCGGCGCCCGGCAGGTGATGGAGCAACAACTGGGAGGGGAGCGGCGGTTCTTCGCCTACCCGGAGGGGCACTTTGACGAACGCATTGCGCGGGCTGTGTGGCAGGCCGGGTACCGGTTGGGTATCACTGAGGAGTGGGGCGCGGCGCAGAAATCTCCCAACCGGATGATGATCCATCGGTACAGCATGCACCGGCGCGCCGCGCAGGCGATTCGAGATGCGCAGACCGCGATGGTGCGGCAGGCGCGTCGTGAGAAGCCGGGGGCCGGCGCCGGGCGATAGACGGCTGTAACAGAAACACCGCTGTGGGGTCCCACAGCAGTGAGACGGGAACGGCGCGGCCGCACAGGTGCGGTCACGAGCCAGAGCGGAGCAGGTGCGGATGTACGAGCGAACCTTGTGGGGTGGGATGTTGCTGGCGTCAACGGCGGTGCTGGCGGCGCTGCCGGGGAGTGCGACTCCGAGGCAATCCGGCATCAGGCCGGGCAGTGTCGGCAGTCCGCCACCCGGGAAGATCCGGTTCAACCGGGACATTCGCCCCATCCTCTCCGAGAACTGTTTTCGTTGCCACGGACCGGACCCGGGCACCCGGGCCGCCGGTTTGCGGCTGGATCGCCGGGAGGCGCTCTTCGGCGCCCGGCCCACCGGGTCGCCGGTGGTGCCCGGGAAGCCTGGGGCAAGTCGCCTGTGGGCGCGCATCGCCGCGGTCGAACCGGCGCAGCGCATGCCGCCGCCCGCCTCCCACAAGGCGTTGAATGCGGAGCAGAAGGAGCGCGTGCGGCGCTGGATCACCGAGGGCGCATCGTGGGAGCCGCACTGGTCGTTTGTCGCGCCGACCAGGCCGGCCGTTCCCGCCGTCTCCGATGCACGATGGGTGCGCAACCCCGTAGACGCTTTCATCCTGCGGGGATTGGACCAGAAGGGTCTCCGGCCGGCCCCTCCGGCGGACCGGCGCGTGCTCTTCCGCCGGGTGTCTCTGGATCTGACAGGACTGCCCCCTGAACCGGCGGACGTGGAACGGTTCGTGGCGGACCGCTCCCCCGATGCGTATGAAAAGGCGGTGGACCGCCTGCTGGCATCGCCCCGGTGGGGCGAACACCGGGGCCGGTACTGGCTTGACGCGGCGCGGTACGCGGACACACACGGGATCCACGTGGACAACTATCGGGAGATATGGCCCTACCGGGATTGGGTGATCCAGGCGTTCAATGAGAACAAGCCGTTCGATCAGTTCACGGTCGAGCAGATCGCCGGGGACCTGTTGCCCAACCCGACCCTCCCGCAGAGAGTCGCCTCCGGTTTCCACCGGTGCAACATCACCACCAACGAGGGGGGTTCGATCCCGGACGAGGTGGATGCCATGTATCAGCGGGACCGGGTCGAAACCACCGCCACCGTCTGGCTCGGCCTGACCGCCGGGTGCGCCTCGTGCCACGACCACAAATTCGATCCCATCAGCCAGAAGGAGTTCTACCAGTTCGTCGCATTCTTCAAGAACACCACCCAGAACGCGATGGACGGAAACATCGCCGACACCCCGCCGACGGTCGTCGTGCCGCGCGACGAGGACCGGGCCCGGTGGAGTGATCTGGAGCGGACAGCGACGGAACTGGCGGCCCGGAAGGAGCAACGCCGCAAGGCTGCCGCCGGCGTGGTAGCGGATTGGGTAGGCGCCGAGCGCGCCACTGGAGCGTTGGACGCACTGGAAGGCCCCGGTCAGGGGCCGGCGTATGTGCTGCGGGACGAGGCGACGGCGCCTGCAACCGGCGCTGTCTGGGGAGCGGGGCCGGCAGGCGCCCGGGCGCTTCACTTTGCAGCGAAGGGTTCCGCCGACCTCGGCGCCGTGGGCGGGCTGGAGGGCGACCGGCCGTTCACCCTGGGCGTGTGGGTGCAGCTACCGGCGCAGGAGGGTTCGTATGCCGTGGCCGGGCGCGTGGACGAAGCGAAGGACGGCCCGGCGCGAGGGTGGCTGTTCGAGGTGAACAGCCGCATCCCGGTGTTCAAGCTGATCGGCGACGGGCCGGCGGATACGATCCTCGTCCGCGGGAGCGGCTCCCAGCGGCTGACCGCCGGGAAGTGGACCCATCTTTGCGTCACCTACGACGGCAGCCGACGGGCCGACGGGCTTCTCCTCTTCGTGGACGGGCGCGCCGAGCGGGCCGAACAGCCGGGCGATGCGGTGGTGAAGGGGAGCATTCGGGCCCGGGGGCATCTCCGGGTCGGCACTGATGGACGGCGGGACTTCCAGGGCGGCGCGCTGCGGGACCTCCGGATCTACGAACGCGAACTGCCCGGCGAAGAGGTGCTGCTGGTGTCACGCCGGGAGGAAATCCGCCGGCAATTGGCCCTGCGGATGCGCGCTGGCGACAGCAACATCAGCCCGGATCTGCTGCTGCTCTACCTACACCGGGAAGATGCGGAGTACCAGGCGGCTACCACACAGTTCGCGGCGCTCGAACGAGAGCGTCAGGCCATCCGCCGGCGGAGTGCGGTCACCCATGTGATGCAGGAACGGCCCGATCGCACAGCGACCGCACGCGTGCTGTTCCGGGGCCGCTACGATCAGCCGCGCGACGAAGTGAAAGCCGCAACGCCGGCCGCGCTGCACACCTTCCCGAAGGAAGCGCCTTCGAACCGGTTGGGACTGGCGCGCTGGCTCGTGGCGGCCGAGAACCCGTTGATGGCGCGCGTGACCGTCAACCGGTTCTGGCAGGAGCTATTCGGCGCCGGACTCGTGCGCACGGCCGAAGATTTCGGCATTATGGGAGAAAGCCCGTCACACCCCGAGTTGCTGGACTGGCTCGCAGTGCAGTTCCGCGAGTCGGGCTGGGATGTGAAGGCCGTGTACCGCATGCTGGTCACCTCGGCAACCTATCGCCAAGCAGCGGTGACCACACCGCTGAAGCTGGAACGGGATCCGGGCAACCGTCTCCTCTCCCGCGGCCCCCGGTTCCGGATGGATGCTGAGATGCTGCGCGACTTCGCCCTGGTGGCGAGCGGCAGCCTGTCGTCCCGGATCGGCGGGCCGAGCGTGAAGCCGTACCAGCCGACCGGCGTGTGGGAAGCCGTGGCGATGGAGGGGAGCAACACACGCTTCTACAAGCAGGACACCGGGGAAAACCTCTACCGGCGGAGCATGTACTGGTTCTGGAAACGGAGCGCGCCGCCGGCTTCGATGGAGATTTTCAACGCCCCGAGCCGTGAGAACTGCACGGTGCGGCGGGAACGGACGAACACTCCACTGCAGGCGCTGGTGACGCTCAACGACCCGCAGTGGGTTGAAGCGGCGCGTCGGCTGGCGGAACGGGCCCTGCATGACGCATCTCCGGACGTGGACCGGCGTCTCGACTTCATTACGCTGCGAGCACTGTCGCGTGTGTTCGATGCGCGCGAGCGCCGGATCTCCCACACCACGCTGAAGGGGTTGTTGGAAACCTATCGCAGCCGGCCCGAGGACGCGAAGAAGCTGGTTAGCGCGGGCGAAGCGCCGGCGGACGACCGGCTCCCGGCCGCGGACCTGGCCGCGTGGACGATGCTTGCCAGCCAGGTAATGAACCTGGACGAGGCTCTCTGTAAGTAGGAAGGACCCGAATGCGCACTCTCGACCGACCCACGGAAGATTCCATCCTTCTGGAAACGCGCCGCCAGTTTTTCGGACGCTCGGCGCGCAACCTGGGGACCGCGGCACTGGCGGCACTGCTGACCCAGGACGGCGCCGGAGCGGCCCAGACGCCTGACGTGCGCGAAGGGGGAGGGCGTCCGGACTTGCCGCATGTCCTCCCCCGGGCGAAGCGGGCCATCTACATGCACCTGGTCGGGTCGCCGCCGCAGATGGACCTCTTCGACCACAAGCCGGCGATGCTCGACTGGTACGACAAGGACCTGCCCGAGTCGGTACGGCAGGGGCAGCGCCTGACAACGATGACCTCGGGTCAGAGCCGGTTCCCCATCGCTCCGTCCCGCTTCAAGTTCTCGCAGCACGGCAAGCACGGCGCTTGGATTTCGGAGTTGCTGCCGTACACTTCCCGCATGGCGGACGACATCGCGATCGTGCGCAGCATGCATACGGAAGCGATCAACCACGAGCCGGCGATCACCTTCATCCAGACCGGGAATCAGGTGCCGGGCCGGCCCTGCCTCGGCGCGTGGCTTGCCTATGGGCTCGGCAGCATGAACCAGGATCTGCCGACCTTCGTGGTGCTTAATGCAAGTCACACTCACCCACGCGCGAACGTCCAGGCGATCTCGGCCCGCCTCTGGAGCGCCGGCTTCCTGTCGGGTGAGTATGCCGGCGTCTCCCTGCGTTCCAGCGGCGACCCGGTCCTGTACCTCAACAACCCGGCCGGCGTGGACGCAGGCGTGCGCCGGAAAATGCTGGACGGCCTCAGCGCGCTGAACGAAATCCAGCAGGCACGTTTGGGAGATCCGGAGATCCGGACGCGCGTGTCGCAGTTCGAGATGGCGTTCCGGATGCAGAAATCCGTCCCTGAGTTGACGGATCTGTCGAAGGAACCGGAACACACCTTCCGCCTCTATGGTGACGAGGCCCGGAAGGGCGGCACATTTGCCCACAGCGCACTCCTGGCGCGCCGCATGGTAGAACGCGGCGTGCGCTTCGTGCAGATCTACCAGCGCGGCTGGGATGTGCATGGCGGCATCCCGGACGTGCTCCCCAGCCAGTGCCGCGACGTAGACCAGCCGGCGTGGGCGCTGGTGCAGGACCTGAAGGCGCGGGGTATGCTCGAGGACACGCTGGT
>SYMT01000121.1 GCA_005805375.1 Actinomycetota bacterium | reverse complement strand
GTCCACCCTCGCGAACGAGTACGTCCTCCCGGATCACTGCCCCACCCGCTGGGCCTGCGGCGAGACGCGAGCCCAGAGGGTGGGGTGCTCGAACCAGACGTATTGGCGGCGCGGAAATCCCGAGAGGGCCGTGGAGCTCGTCAGGGTGGACGAGGCTGGCGCCTCGGACTCCGGCGAGACGTACGAAGTGGGATGCTCGATCCGGAGGGTCGTCTGCGAGACTCGCGAGGTGGGGTGCGCGAACCGGAGGTTTTGGCGGCGCGCAGTGCCGATAGGGCCGTGCGGATTGTCAGGGGGGACGAGGCTGACGCCTCGGACTCCGGCGAGATCGGTGCGGTGGGGCGTTCGGACTGCGGGTGGTGGGCGGGACCTGGTGCGCCTGGGGGAGGCGATGCTACTCCCGGCCCAGCGGTAGACCCGCATTGCGTCTATCCCCGTCCGAACGGCACCTCGCTGAGCAGCGGGGAGCAACCCTGTGCGCCGGGAACTACTTGCCGGCCCCGGAGCGCCCGGTGCGGCTCTGTCACGGTGGCCTATCTTGCTTCTCCCTGCTGCACAGGGCTGTACGCAACCGACGGAGAGAAGGAGAGAGTCTCATTCTGCGATCTTCGTCCTTCTGAAAATGCCCCGTAACTGGCTTCTTCCACGTGGCGCTCATCCCGAGGCCGCCGAACTCGCGCGGCAGGCCGGTGTCTCGCCGCTGCTCGGGCAGCTACTCTGGGCGCGGGGCCTCACCGACCCGGTGGCCGCCCAGCGCTTCCTCGAACCGCGTCTGGAGGATCTGCACGACCCGTGCCTCTTGCCAGACCTGGACCAGGCGGTGGAGCGCCTGGTCCAGGCGGTGCAGGGGGGCGAGCGCATCCTCGTCCACGGGGACTACGATGTGGACGGAGTCTGCTCCACGGCCCTGCTCACCCGGGTCTTGCGCGTCCTGAAGGCGGATGTAGAGCCGTTCGTTCCGGACCGGAAGGTACACGGCTACGACTTGAGGGTGGAAACGGTGCACCGGAAGGCGGCGGAAGGCATCCGGCTCATCCTCACCGCCGACTGCGGGACTGTTGCGTTTGACGCGGCGGAAGCGGCTCGAGAACGGGGGGTGGACCTGATCATCACCGACCACCACGAGCCCAGTTCCGGTGGGAAGTTGCCCGCCGCCGTGGCGGTGGTCAACCCGCATCGGGCCGGGAGTACGTATCCCTACCCCCATCTGGCCGGCACCGGGGTTGCCTACAAGCTGGCCACTGCTCTGGTGCAGCGCCTCGGAATCCAGTCCCACGCCTTCCGGACCCATTTCCTGGATCTGGTCGCACTGGCAACCTGCGCGGACTGCATGCCGCTGCTCGGGGAGAACCGGATTCTCGTCTACCATGGCCTGGACGTGCTGCGGAAGACGAACAAGGTCGGGCTGAAGGCGCTCATCCAGGCGGCCGGGCTCGCCACAGACAGGATCACCACTACCGACATCGGGTTCAAGCTCGCGCCCCGCATCAATGCCATCGGTCGGATGGATGCCGCGGCGCATGCGTTGAAACTCCTGCTCACGACGGACGCGGGTGAAGCCGACGAGTTGGCCGAGCAGCTCAACGACGCCAACCAGGAGCGCCAGAAGGAGCAGCAGCGCATGCAGGAAAGCGCCGTCCGCATGGCGGAGGAGTACCTGGAAGACCGCATTCTGGTGCTCAGCTCGCCCCGGTGGCACCCGGGGATCGTGGGGCTCGTGGCCGGGCGGCTGGCGGAGTCCAACGGTCAGCCGGCCGCGCTCATCGCGGTGGATGAGGAGACCGGGATCGGAAAGGGTTCGTGCCGGAGCATTCCCGGCTACAACATCTTTGCGGCACTGGATGCGTGCCGGCCGCTGCTGCTGCGCTGTGGGGGCCACGCCGCCGCGGCCGGGTTCGACATCCAGGCGGAAAACGTGCCGGCGCTGCGCCGCGCCCTCCAGGAGCACGCGCAGAAGACCCTCTCCGATGCGCTGCTCCGGCCGAGCCTGGAGGTGGACGCTGCGGTTGCGCCGCACGAACTGACGCTGGCGCTGGCGAAGGATCTGGCCCGTCTGGAACCGTTTGGAACGGGCAACCGGGAACCGGTGCTGATGAGCCGCGGGCTGCGCGTGCTGGACCAGCAGCGCATCGGGAAAGCGGCGACGTCCGAACACATGCGCCTCAAGCTCCAGTCTCCGCCGGCAGGCAGCCTGCTCGGAGCCGTCTACTGGCGCGGGTGGCGGCGGGCGCCGGAGTGCCTGCCGCAGCAGATGATTGATGCCTGCTTTACGCTGGAGATCAACACCTACCAGAATGTGTCGCGGCCGCAACTGGTCCTGAAAGACGTGCGCCCGGCGGAAGGATCGCGGGAGGAAACTGTGCGGCAATAGACCAACGATTGCGAGAAAGACATTCCAGGAGCGAGACCGAAGCGCGAGAAGAGAGAATCGCGGCTCTCTGCTTCCTGCTACAGGGGAACTGCATGCGTCCGAACGCGTTGAAGCAAAAGCTTCTCCGAGGAGAAACCGCCGTCGGCCTGATGATGCTGTCGTCCGACCACCATGTGCCGGGCATCACGGCGGAGGCGGGCTTCGACACCATCATGCCCGATCTGGAGCACACCAGCCTCAGCCTCCGGGAACTCGAAGCCATCGTCCGCGCCTCCGACGCGACCGGGATTGTTCCCACAGTGCGGGTGGCGGGCTCCACGAAGCCGGATATCCTCGCGGTGCTGGAAGCAGGCGTGCGGGGCATCATGGTTCCCTCCGTGGAATCCGTCGAGGAGGCCGAGCGAGTGGTGCAGCTCGCCCGCTACCACCCGCTGGGGCGGCGGGGGATGTACTACCTGGGCTACAGCTCGGAGTACGGGGGCCTGCCGGCGAAGGACCACTTCGCGACGGCGAACTCCGAACTTTTCATCATCCTGCAGATCGAGACCGTGCGCGGGGTCGAACACGCGGGTGAGATCGCGGCGGTGCCGGGGGTGGACTGCCTGCTGATCGGCCCGGGGGACCTCACGCAGTCGCTCGGAGTGCCGCTCGATTTTGAACACACCGCGGTGTGGGACGCCATCCGGCGAACGCTGGACATCACCCGGAAGTATGGGAAGATCAGCGGCATCATGCCCCCGAGCGTGGACTACGCCCGTCGCTGCCGAGAGGCAGGGGCACAGTTCTTCTTGTGGGGCCCGGACCTCTCCATGTTCCAGCGAGCGACCCGTGATGAAGCGCGCACGCTGGCAGGCGAGCTGGGCTGGACGCCGGCCCGACGCCCGGCGGGGTAGGGGACAAAGCAGACACAGGGGGAGGATGCGGTCACGCCGTTTGCCCGGAGTTGCACCGCAGAGGCACGCAGAGGAGATTGCTTCCGGCCTGCCCCACTCTGCGCGCCTCTGCGTCCTCTGGGGTGGAAACTTCCCCCGGCCCCAACTCTGCGTCCTCTCAAGTAACTTGCCCAAGACTGTGGGAGATGCAACAGTATACGGACAAGTTTCTTCGTTGAAACTGGTCCGAGGTCTCCTCGGTCCCCGGCACTCTGCGGTGGCAACTCCCCCCGGAGAATCCACCGCCATCCTTCCCCGTCCCGGACTGTGAGGAGACCGCGAAGTGTCGTACCGCTACATTGCTCGCCTGCACCGGTCGCACCTGATCTGTCTTCTTGCGGCGGTCGGGCTCTGCGTGACCGGCTCCCCCCGGCTGCGGGCGGCGCCGGCGGTGCGCGTCGAGGGGCAGCCGCTCGCGGCAAACGTCACCCGGGTGCTCGAAGCGCTGCAATTCCTGGGCCGTCCGCTTCCCGACGCGCTGACGCGCCGCCTGCAGGAGGCGGGCCGAGCGCGCGACGGAGCACGCATCCAGGCGCTGTTGGAGGCGCATGTGCTGCTGGTGGTGCAGATCAATCCCGAGGTGCGAGTGAAGGTGACCCGCGGTCCGGCGCCGGCGCAGCTCCAGCAGGGCGGGTGGACTCCGGTGCTGGTCAAAATCCTCAACGACAGCACGGTCACCCAGCGCCTCCGGGCCGTGAGCCCGCAGTCCGGACCGCGCTACGCCGGGGTCGCGGAGCTCAGCATGCAGCGGCAGCAGCAGCCCGAGCTGCGCCGGAACGAGAATACCGCGCGCGATCCCAACCGCTTTCTGCAGGCCGAGTGGTACACCGCCGCGCCGCTTTCCCCCAACCTGAGCGGGCTGGAAGTCGAATACGGTCTCGTCCTGCTGTACAGCACCGAAGCGGGACGGCGTGAAGCCACCCTCGGGTTTGAGCTCGAGGGGGGCAACCAGGACCTGGGGTTTCGGGGAGAGGTCCCGGTGCTCTTCCGCATCCTGCCCGCGGCGCCGGTTCGCCTGCAGATTCGCGATGAAGCGGGAAAGCCGGCGACCGCACGACTGCTCTTCCGGGACCGGGCCGGGCACGTCTATCCGCCGCAGGTGAAGCGGATTGCCCCGGACCTGTTCTTTCAGCCGCACATCTACCGGCGGGATGGCGAGACCGTGCTCCTGCCGCCGGGCAGGTTCCAGGTGCAATACTCCCGCGGCCCGGAGTATCGCATGCTGGAGCGGGAAGTGACGGTTCCGGCGCGCGGAGGCATGCAGTTGGATCTGCGCCTGCAGCGCTGGGTGAACCCGCTGGAATATGGCTTCTACGGCGGCGACCACCACATCCACGCCGCCGGGTGCGCGCACTACCAGAGCCCCACCGAGGGGATTTCCCCGTCGGACATGTTTCGACAGGTGGAGGGCGAGGGGTTGAATGTCGGGTGCGTCCTCACCTGGGGCCCATGTTTCGACCATCAACGGCGATACTTTTCCGCCGACGCGGATCGGGTGAGCGGACCGCTCACGCTGCTCAAGTACGATCTGGAGATCAGCGGCTTCGGCTCCCAGGCGCTCGGACACGTCTGCCTGCTCAATCTGAAGGATCAGGTGTACCCCGGCTCCGACGGGACCAAGGAGAAGGGCTGGCCCACCTGGACGACCCCGGTGCTGCGCTGGGCGAAAGCGCAGGGTGCGGTGACCGGCTATGCCCATTCCGCCAGCGGCCTGCAGATAGACAGCCGCGCCGCCGCCGGACGCCTCCTGGAACGGCTCGACGGCGACCGCGATGGACGCCTGAGTGAGCGGGAAGTGGCCACCGGCCTCCTCCCGGAGCCCTTCCGTGCCCTGGACACCGACCGCGACGGATTTGCAGGGCGCCCCGAACTGGAAGCCGCCCACGAACGTGCCGCCGACCGCCTCCCGAACCTGGCGGTGCCGGAGATGAACGGGGTCGGCGCGCAGGAGGTCTGTGTCACGACGGCTCTGGGGTTGTGCGACTTCATCAGCGCGATGGACAGCGCCCGGATCCCTGAATGGAACTGCTGGTACCACATCCTGAACGCCGGCTTCCCCCTGAAAGTGAGCGGGGAAACGGATTTCCCCTGCATGAGCAGCACGCGAGTCGGGCAGGGCCGGGTGTATGTCCACCTCGACCGCGCGACACCGCTTACGTTTCCCGCCTGGTGTGAGGCGCTGCGCCGGGGACGTTCCTACGTGTCGGACGGGTTTGCCCACGCGCTCCGGTTCCAGGTGGGCGGCAAGAGCCCGGGCGAGGTGCTGGCGGTGGAACGCCCCGGGCCCGTGACGGTGACGGCCCGCGTGGCGTTCGCGCCGGAAACCCCGAAGACCGTCGCGCAGGGAGAGGTCGTGCCTCCGCTGGGCCGGCGGGTGGTGGGCGATACCGTGCTGCTGCACGGCCCGCGCGGCGAGGAAGTGGTGCGAGGCGGGAAGAAGCGGGTGGAACTGATTGTGAACGGGGCGCCGGTGGCGACGCGGGAGATCCCGGCCGACGGGGCGGCACATGATCTGGAGTTTCGGGTGCCGCTCGAGCGCAGTAGCTGGGTCGCCCTGCGCCAGTTCCCGCAGTTTCACACCAACCCGGTGGAGGTGCGGGTGGGGGGAGCGCCGATCCGGGCTTCGCGGCAGAGCGCGCTCTGGTGTGCCGAGACCATTCGCCAGCTCTGGCGCGCCCGGAACCGGAACATCGCCCCCGCCGAACGCGCAGAGGCGCAGACGACCTTCGAGGCGGCGATCCGCACGTACGAGCAGCGAGCCGCAGAAGCCCCTGACGGCACCTGACGGCGCCCGGCACGCTGTTTACAGGACCCCGGTCCCCGGGTTGAGGAAGGGGGAGCAACGGCGCCTGTCCCATACGGGTGATGCAACCGCCGCTGTGGGATTCTGTCGCCGCGCTGTGCCACATACCTGCGTGTGTGAGGTGGCGCGGGCCGGCAAGATGCCGGCGTTCCCGGGGCGGCGGTGCTGCCGCGTACTGCGTGTGTGCGGTGGAGCGCGGGCCGGCAGGATGCCGGCGTTCCCGGGAGTCGGCGGCGACGCGGCGTACTGCGTGTGTGAGGTGGAGCGCGGGCCGGCAAGATGCCGGCGTTCCCGGGGCGAAGGGGGGCGCCTGAGCGGCGGAGGCGTGCCATTCGCCGTTCGCCACTCCGGTCCTCAGCGTCCCTCTGCGTCCTCTGCGGTACAGCTCGTTACACCCTCCGGCAGGATGCCGGCGTTCCCGGGCGTCGTGTGGCTCCGGCTGGAGGTGGGAGCCATGATTCAGCGTTGCGTGGCGTCGCGTACCAGGAGTACGGTGATGTTGTCCGGACCCCCCAACTCGTTGGCGCGGCCCACCAGTTCCCGACAGATTTCTTCCAGGGAGAGATCGTCACGTCGGATCCAGGCCTCCAGTTCGGCGGCCGGCACCACGCCGGAGAGGCCGTCGGAGCAGAGCAGCCACGCAGGGGCACGGGCGCGCTCGATGACGTAGGGTTGGGGGCGGAGGCCCCGGCGTCCCACCGCCTGGAGCAGCGGGCTGTGGCGCTCTTCGTCTTCGTCCGGCTCCGCGTGGCCCAGGTCCACCAGCATCCGGTAGACGGTCTGATCCCGGGTGAGCAGCTCCAGGTACGGCCCGCCGGAGAGGAGGTCGTGGCTCAGGAAATAGGCCCGGCTGTCACCGACCTGGATGAGGGTGGCAAGCTCCGGGCCCAAGTGCAGGGCCGTGCAGGTGGCGCCCATGCCGCGCAGGCCGGGGGCGGCGGCCCGTGCCAGGATCGCCTCGTTGGCCGCGAGAACTCCTGCGCGGAGGGTCGCCCAGGGCCGGTCGCCCGGCGGAGGCAGCGCGGCGAGCGCCTCGATCAGCATGGCGCTCGCCACTTCGCCGCCCCGGTGCCCGCCCATCCCGTCCGCCACCACGAAGAGGGCGCGGTCCGGGTCACCGAGGAACCCGTCTTCGTTGTTCTCCCGCTCCAGGCCGGGGTCCGACAGCCCGAACCACTCGATCATAGTGTGCCCCTCGGCGCCGTCGTTCGGGACAACCGCGACTCGTCCTCGACCCCCAACGCCTCGCGCAGGTCCCGGGGCTGCACCACCACGTAGCCGGGAACCATGCGGAAGGGCACTTTGCGCAGTTCCACCGCCTGCGGGCCGCTGCGGAGCGCGCGCCAGCCAAGGTACGCCAGCTCGTGGAAGGAGAAGTCCGTGCGCACCGCTTCGCGGATCACCCCGGCCATTGCGGGCCAGCGGAGCAGGGCTTCGGGCCGGAGCGCCTGCTTTGCCAGTTCCGCCAGGAACATCCGCTGGCGCTCCACGCGGCCGATGTCGCCGCGGCCGTCGCTGCGCCAGCGCAGGAACCGCACCGCCTGCCTGCCGTTCAGGCGCTGCGGCCCCGGCTCGATGTGAATCTCCAGGTTGCCGGCGCGGTCCCGGTAGTGCATCGGCACGGGAACGTCCAGCTCCACTCCGCCCAGCGCGTCCACCAGCCGTTCGGCGGCGGTCAGGGAGACCACCACCTCTCGATCGGTCTGCACGCCGAACTGCCCCTCGAGAGTGCGGCGCAGCAGGGCAGGACCCCCAAACGCCATCGCGGCGTTGATCTTCCGGCGTCCGTGTCCGGGAATCTGCACCCGTGTGTCCCGGTAGACGGACACCACGCGCGCCCCGAAGTCCGGCGCGAGCCGGACCCGGGTCAGGAGCAGCGTGTCCGAGCGGGTCCGGCCGTTCTGCGGCACGTCGGCGCCGAGCACGACCACGTGGAGGGCCGGCCGGTCCCCGAACGGATTCACCTGGGTCAGCCAGGCCGCCCCTCCGCCGAGGAGGAGTGCGGCGACCACCAGGCCGCGCTTCCATCCGGCTCGCCCCAGCCGGGGGCGCGGCGAAGTGGGTCGGACCGGCCGGGGCCCGGCGGCCGCCGGGGCCCATGTCTCCCGCCCGGGCTGGGGGCGAGGTGCATTCCGCAGCAGCATTGATGTTCTCCATTCTGGAAAGCCGGGAAGGATCCGGGCGCCGGGGCAGGCACTCGCCCGGCCGAAGAGCCTGCGCGCCCCTGATAACTGAACCTACGACGGAGACCTCCGGTTCTGCGAAGTTTGGCGAATAATGAATTTCGAACGCCGACCCCCCTCCCCAAGTACCCGAGCCACGCGCGTAAGCAAGT
>SYMT01000120.1 GCA_005805375.1 Actinomycetota bacterium | reverse complement strand
GTTGCCATCCCCGAGCGGACCGAAGGCTATCGGAAGCTGATGGTCGGCACCGGGAAGAGCCGGGACGGCGACGTGAGCTGGAAGCTCGGCGGGGGCGGTTATCTCTCGAACATCGGAGATTTTGCCCGTTTCGTCGCGGGCCTGGCCAACCGGAAACTGGTTTCCGAGCAGACCGAGCGCCTGATGTGGACTCCGCAAGCGCTTGCGGACGGAACTGCGACCACGTACGGCCTGGGATTCGGCATTGGGGGGACAGGTGACCGGAGGGTGATTTCACACGGCGGCGCTCAGGAGAAGACGCGCACGCTGTTCCGCCTCTATCCGGCCCAGCGCCGGGGGCTGGTTCTCATGACGAACAGCGAGTGGGTCCGACCCGAAGAATATGCGGGTCCCGCGCTCAAGGTACTGGGGTCGGCAGCGGTGGGTAGCCGATAGCCCACGAGTCGTGTGGGGCTATTGGCGAGTGAGGAATGGTGTTGCGGGCTGAACACCATGGGCCCTCGTAGGTCGCGCGCCTCTCCAGTGTGGACTTAGCCCGCTTCAATCGGGCTGCGCCCTGCGTTCGCAGCGCCGCCGGCGGCATCTGCCTGCACGCAGTGGATCGTCGCCTCAGAGACCCGAGTGCGCTCGGCAGCAGCGAGCCCGACCACCCACACGATCCCCTCCTGATCGGCCAGGATCGGCCAGGAGCCGCGATGCGACACGGGGACCTTCCGATCCGCGAAGACATCGCTGAGGAGGCGGCGACCGGGGGCTCCGAACGGGCGGAAACGGTCGCCGCGCCCCGGAGGGCGCAGCAGGAGTGGAAGGTGCAGTGCTCTGCGGTCGAAGAGCGCCTGCGCGGGCGGGCAGCGACGGGTCTCCGGAGGCGACGGGAGTTCCCGCAACTCCAGGCTCAGGGCGAAGGCGGGCGCGTTGGTGACGCCCGGGCAGGAGACCGGGATGGTGGGGGGGGGAGAGGGGCGATCCGGAGGCGTGATGGGTGCAAATTCCAGGTGGCCGTCACGGCATGTGGCCCGAAGCGAGCCCCCAGGTAGGGTGAACGCTGCCGGACGCGTTTCCCGCAGGAGGCGCCGCAGGCGCTCGACGCACTCAAAGGAGGGTGCGGTGATGCCCATCTCCCGGAGAGCATCCCTGAGGGCGCGACGCGCGAGCGCTGCCGGTGCATTCTGGAGAACGGCTACCTGCAAACCCCTCACGCCGCCGCCGTCGCAGTTGGGCACGCGGGCGCAGGCGAGCAGTTCCTCTGCCCGTGCCCTCAGGTAGTCTCGTTCGTCGGCCAGCAGGTAGCTGAGGCGCACCAGGCGCTCGCAGACGCCGGGCGCGATCGCGTCGAGCAGCGGCAGCACTTCGTGCCGCAGCCGATTCCTGCGGTAGCGCAGGTCCTGGTTGGTGATGTCGAGACGCGGAGAGAGTCCATAAGCGGCGCAATAGGCTTCTGTGTCCGCCCGTCGAGCAGGGAGGAGCGGGCGGATGAGTTCGGGGGCGCCGGCGGCAGGCGCGAGAGGCCGGCGGGCCGGCATCCCGCACAGCCCATCGAGCCCGCTCCCGCGCAGCAGGTGGAGCAGCAGTGTTTCGGCCTGATCATCGGCAGTGTGCGCAGTGGCGACTTTGTCGCAGCCGTGCCGCGCCGCCAGATGCGCGAAAGCTTCCAGGCGAGCGACGCGTCCCGCTTCTTCGATCGAGATACGCCGTTCCCGGGCCAGTGCCGGTACATCGGCCCACGCCACGCTCAGCGCAATGTTCCACCCAGCGCACGTCTCATGGAGAAACGCCGCATCCGCGTCGGCTGCCTCCCCGCGCATGCCGTGATGTACGTGGGCCGCAATCACAGTGAGGTCTGGAGCGGCGGGCCCCAACGAGAGCGCGTGCAGCAGGGAGAGTGAGTCGGCGCCGCCGGACACGCCGATCAGCACGCGGTCGCCGGGGGCGACGAGGGAGAGATCGAGGGGGAGGTGCAGGGCAGCTATCCTCCCCGGCGCTCCAGGAACCGGGCGTAGTGGTCGTCCCACGCGGCGGTTTCCTGTGGGGTGTACTCCACAAGCACGGTGGACCGGCGCGTGATCTCCCGCGCGGCGTCGTAATCGAGCGCCCCAAGACCGATCCCCTGAATGAGGGCATTGCCCATCGCCGTGGCTTCCACCGGCCCTGCGACCACAGGCACTCCAATGGCATTGGCGATGAACTGGCAGAGGAGCGTATTCTGTACTCCGCCCCCCACCATGTGCAGCACGGACAATCGCCGCCCCAGGATGACGTGCAACTGCTCCCAGCGCAGCCGGACGGTCAGGGCGATGCTTTCAAGGCAGCAGCGCACGAACTCTCCCGGCGTGCCGGGCACCGGCTGCTCGGTGCGCGAGCAATACTCGGCGATGGCGTGAGCCATGCGCGTCGGCTGTGCATAAGCGGGGGCGTCCGGGTCCACCATCGCCAGGAAGGGCGGGGCGTCTGCTGCGAGTTGGGTCAGTTCCGCGTAGGAGTACTCGTGCCCCTCTCGGCTCCACTGACGGCGACATTCCTGCACCAGCCACAGCCCGGTGATGTTGCGCAGCAGGCGGATGGTGCCGCGGACGCCGCCCTCATTGCCGAAGCCGGCCCGGAGCACGGACGGATCCAGATACGGGCGATCCACCTCGGCGCCGAAGAGGCACCAGGTCCCGGCGCTGAGGAACGCCCAGTCCTGCCCCTGACCGGGGGTGGCCGCTACCGCCGCTGCCGTGTCGTGCGTGGCGGGACAGATGATGGGCACGTCGGCGGGCAGCCTGGTTTCGTCCGCCACTGACGAGCGCAGCGTGCCCAGATGGGCGCCCGGCTCATTCAGTTCCGGCAGGAAGTGGTGCGGGACTCCCAGTCGGTCCAGCAACTTGCGGTCCCACTGACGGGTAGTTGCGTCCAGCATCTGGGTGATGCTTGCATTGGTGTACTCCCCTGTCTTGCTCCCGCACAGCCAGTAGTGAAACAGATCGGGCATCATCAGGAAACGGTCGGCCCCGCGCAGCAGCGGGGAGCGGTGGGCGACCATGCCCATCAGGTGGTACAGGGCATTGGGAGTCATGAACTGCATCCCGGTGCTCCGGAAGATGTTCTCCCGGCTCATCCGCCCACAGGCTCGCTCGATCATTCCCTCGGCCCGCCGGTCGCGGTAGCAGACCGGGCACCCGAGGAGTCGTCCGTCCTGATCGAGAAGGGCGAAGTCGTCGCCCCACGTGTCTACGCCGATGCTGTCCGGCCGGCCATGGGCGGTCCCTACATGACGCAGGCCATCGAGAATCTCACTCCAGAGTTGAAAGACGTTCCAGTGGAGGGTCTCTCCGTTGTCCTGTGGCAGGGCCAGTGGGCCGTGCGGGAAGCGGTGCGTTTCCTCTACTTCGAGGCGACATGCAGCGTCTGCGCCCGAAAAAGTGGCCGTCAATACCCTTCCACCGCTGGCGCCCAGGTCAACCGCCACCACTTTCATCCGCTCTTCTCCCAGCCCCGGACGGGCACGTCAACCCAACGCGGGGGGCACCGGCCGTGCCCCTGCCGTGTGCCATTCGCCGCTTTCAGCGCCGGTTCCTGCCCAGTACTGTTGCCGGGTCGGTCGCCGCAGGGTTGGGTTCCAGCAGCAGGGCGTCGCCGTCCCAGATGTACTCCAGGTCACGAGTGGGCCAGCGCTCCCGGCCATAGGATGGGTCTACGATGTCCAGCCAGGCGCCCCTGGGGTCGGCGTCGAGGACCACCACTGTATGGGAAATGCCGGGTGTCCAGCCGTATCCCAGCATCTTCCGCCGGATATCCGCGGGCACGTCGGGACGAATCGCGATGCCCAGGATGGCGGGCCGGCCGCGTCGAGCCAACGCAGCGGCCGACCCGGGCCGGGCGAGCGTTGCCCGCCGACCCGCAGTTCTTGCCTTGATGGCTACACCCCGGCACAGACCGAGCGGCGGGGTTCCCAGTCCCGCGCGGGTCAGGCAGAGTGCGGCCATCTCGCGTTCGGTGGCGGGGATGCCGGCCTGGTGCAGCAGGGCCACCGCCGCTGCCGGCGCACAGGATTCTGCACTGCTCTGGGGACAGAAGCCGTCGAGCCTCGCTCCTGCGTTACGTACGTCCGGCAGGGGACGGAAGTACCATGCCTGACTCCATAGTGCCGTCACGAGCAGTGCTGTGCCCAGGACGCCACCGCGCCATCGGCCACTCCGGCCCGCCGATCCCAGCACGTTCCAGAGCAACCCCGCCAGCAGACCCGCACCCGGTACCGACAGATTGGTCCAGAACACCGCGTCCGGCTCCCGGAGTACGAGCTGGGCGGCAACTCCGTGCAACGCCCGATTTAGCAACGTCTCTGTGCCGCAGAGCAGCACTCCCAGAATCCCCACCGCGATTCGAGCCGCGCGCGACCGCAAGCACGCGGCGCTCCCGGCCCCGATCAGGGCGAATATCAGGTGACTGACGAGCGGAACGGTGGGCATGGGACTCGCGCTCATTCGCGCGCCCTACTCCCGGATGCGCTCCAGCGCCGGCGCACCCAGGGCGCGCAGGTTGTGCCCGACTCGGTCGGGAGTATACCCTTCGCGGACGCAGAGTGCGATGCCGGCATCGTCAAAGTCCAGTTCCACCAGCGTGGTCTTCAGCCCCACGCGCTGCAGCAATACTCCAAGCTGACGTGCGCCACCTGCACGGTCCGGATGCGGCGGTGCTGGGCGCGCACGTCCGGGGGCCCCGGGTCGGGGGTCCGGATGCACGGATCCATTGGACCACCGGTTCACCCGCTGCCGCCGAAAATGGGGCTTCCGGGAACGGTTACCCGGGGAGTTTGCGCACAAAAACATCCAGACGGCGGCACTTCAGGGCCGCGTGCAGCAGTTCGTCGAGTACCGTCCCGCTCTCGATGGCGAGCACCCGGGCTTCCACCTCCCCCGTGACGCCCGTGAAGCGCTCGCGGAGCACGCGCATCAGGAACTCCGCTTTGCCTTCCGCTTTCCCTTCGGCTTTGCCCCGGGCTGCCGCCGCCGCGACCTGCTGCTCCACCACGCGCTCCGTTTCGGCTTCCCAGACCTCCCGCATCCAGGCCGATTGCAGTGCCATCCGTCTGCCCCCCAGGATCTCAAACACCCGCGGATCATTATAGCGGAGTTCCCCAAACACCTGGCACACCGCCAGCAGATTCGCCTGCGCCTCCAGGTCCGGCACCTGCGCGTCCACTCGGTCGCGAACCGCCGCCGCCAGTTCCGGGCCGGTCTTCTCGGTGTGGGCCACCATCACCAGGGGGGCCAGTCCCGGCAGATCCGCGGCCAGCAGGCCTGTGTCCTCCAGTTCATCGCATCTCACTACCTTCCACGTGGTCCGCCGCGAGGACCAGCCGTGACGACTGGCGGTTGTCTGCTCGGCGGCCAACCCGGCGG
Source organism: Actinomycetota bacterium (assembly GCA_005805375.1). GTDB lineage: Bacteria > Armatimonadota > SYMT01 > SYMT01 > SYMT01 > SYMT01. The sequence goes on along the minus strand of SYMT01000120.1, from coordinate 4,588 downwards.
CGGCATGGGGGTGTAGGACGAAGGCGACCCGTCCGGCAGGCGCCCCAGCGCCAGTTCGGCGAGGCCCAGGCCGGTGGTCATCTGGGTCACCAGCCGGGTTTCCCCGCGGGTGGCGACTTCCAGGAGAAACAGGTCGGGGGTTTCGCCGGGGCGCGCCTCGTTCGCCTCCAGCAACCCGTCGGGCACCCGGGAAGGGAGCACCACCGTGTTGGCGAGGACGGTGACCCCGCCCGAGACGCTGATGCCGGCAAGGGCCAGCAGTGTCTCCCCGTAGTGGCTGATCAGCCAGGCAGATCCTTTGTCGAACTCTCCCACGCGTGGGCTCCTCCTGGATTGGCGGGCGCGGGTCACCCCGCAGGTGACCTTCGAGCGGAATGGAACGATCTGCCCGGTGTTCATTCCCGCGCCCTATTTCCGGATGCGTTCCAACACCTCCCGCATCCCGGCGGCATCCAGGTCACGCAGGTTGTGCCCGGCTCGGTCGGGGGTGTACCCTTCGCGGACGCAGAGCGCGATGCCCGCCTCGTCAATGCCCAGTTCCGCCAGCGTGGTCTTCAGCCCCACTCGCTGGAGCAATACCTGCAGCCGGCGGGCGCCGCTCTCGACACTGGCGCCACCCAGCGCCTTTGCGAGTTGGATCATGCGCGCCCGGTCCGCCTCGGCATTGAACTCGAGCAGCGCCGGAAGGGTGATGCTGCTCGCCTGACCGTGCACCACGCCGTAGTGGAGCGTCATCGGATACGAGAGCGAATGTGCGGCAGCCGTCTTGGTATTGCTGAACGCAAGTCCCGCCAGTAGGGCCGCAAGGAGCATCCGGGTGCGGTACTCGAGGTTGTCCGGCTCACGCACGACCAGTGGGAGTACCTCCGAAATCCGCCGTACCGCCTCAAGGGCATGTGCATCCGACACGGGATTGGCGTTGCGGTTCCAGTACGCCTCCATCGCGTGCGATAGGGCGTCCATCCCGGTGGTGGCGGCAAAATAGGGGGGTAGGGTGCGTGTGAGTTCCGGGTCGAGGAGCGCATGTGTGGGATACATCCCCGGCCCTTCGAGGGAGTGCTTTTTCTTGACTTCCAGTTCCCAAAGAGTCGCCCAGCGCGTGACTTCACTGCCGGTTCCGGCGGTCGTCGGCGCCATCACGGTGGGGAGGCTCGGGGCGGTGAGGGAGCGCTCCTTCGTCAGCAGTGGCAGGACTTCACCGCCGTTGGTGACTGTGGCGGCGACGACCTTTGCTGTGTCGAGGGCGCTCCCGCCGCCGAATCCCAGGATTGCCTCAGCTCCGTTTTTCCGAGCGAAATCTACTGCTTCCTGGGCCTGGATGATCTGCGGATTCGACTCCACCCCCTCATAAACAGCCAGGTCGCGATCGTAGAGCAGGGTGCGAATCCGATCCAGAATCCCGAGTTCCCGCATGATCGCCTGGCCCGTGATGAGCGTGACCCGACGTCCGGGCAGTTCCCGGAAGAGGTCCGGCAGGCTTGCCAGGCTACCCGGCCCGAACGTAATGCGGACCGGGTTCCAGAAGCGGGTAATACTTAGTTCCGGATTCATTCTTGTTTTAGTTCTGTGAAGCTCTCGCCCAGGGCCGTGACTACACCCTCCATATCGCCGGGCATGAGGGTGCCGAGGTTGGCAATCCGGAATGCCCAGGACTTCAGGTTTCCCTGCCCGGCGTAGATGATGTAGCCTCGCTCCTTCATGGCCGCGTGGAGGCCGTCGTAAGTCACTCCCGCAGGCAGTCGGAAGGAAGTCAGCGTATGGGAGCGCCATTCCGGGGCCACGATCATCTCCAGGCCCAGGGCCTCGGCTCCCGCACGGAGGGTCCGGGCGCATTCCCGATAGCGCCGAAAACGGTGCTCCAACCCTTCTGCGCAGGTCTCTTCGATCGCTTGCTGCAGCGCAAAGAAGATCTGGATTGCCGGCGTGAACGGAGTGTTGTCTGCTTCCTCCGCCTTCCACTGGTTGTACAGGTTGAGGTAGACGGAACGGGCAGGAATACGCGCCAGTGTCTCCAGGCATGCGCGGCGCGCTACCACGAATGAGAGACCCGGCATTCCCTGCAGGCACTTATTCGAGCTTGAGACCATGTAATCAATCCCATCCGCCCGCACATCCAGCGGCTCGCCTGCAAACGAGCTCATCGCGTCCACAATGATCTCTCGCCCGTGCCTCCGGCATACGGCTGCAAGGTCCTGCACCGGATTCAGCAGGCCGGTGGTAGTCTCGTGGTGGATGACGGCCAGGTGGCTGATGGACGGATCGTCAGCCAGAGCCTGATCTACATCTGCGGCTCGAGGCGGCTCGGTCCAGGCGTACTTCAGCACCCGGTGGGGGATGCGCGCTGCCCCCGCCATCTGGGCAATTCGATCACCGTAGACGCCGTTGTCAATGACCAGCAACGTGCGGTCCGGGGGCACGACGGAGGTCACAGCGGCTTCCACCGCAGCGGTGCCGGACCCGGAGAAGATCACCGTGGCCCAGTCGGTTCCGCCCCCCGCCAGTGCCGCAATCTCCTCCCGCACGCGGCGCATCACCTCAAAAAACTCCGGTTCGCGGTGGCACAGATCCGGCGTGACGAGCGCCTGCCGCACGGTCTGCGTGGTGCAGGCCGGCCCGGGGTTCAGCAAGATGTATTGCTTCATCTCACTCTCGAATGGCCTGAGAAAAACGGTCGCGGATCTCTTCGGGCGTGTGGTTGACCCGGGCGGCCTTGAATGGGCCCGCCTCCACCTCAATCTCCGCGAGTACGAAAGTGGGGCCAGGCACTTCGAGGCAGCGTGCGAACGCCGCCGTAAGCTCCTCGACGGTCCGGGCGCGCACACTTTCACGGTAACCGGCCGCCTCGGCGATCTTCTCGAGCGGCACTGTGCGGCTGACTGCCGGCTGATTGCCCGTACTGGCGTACACGCCGTTGTCCCAGACGACGTGAATGAAGTTCTCCGGCTGGGTGGAGGCGACCATTGCCGTGGAGCCCAGATTCATCAGCAGGTTACCGTCGCCGTCGTAGATCACGACGCGGCGGTCGGGCCGCGAAAGCGCCACTCCCAATCCGATGGATGAAGCCAGGCCCATCGAGCCGATCATGTAGAAGTTGCCGGGACGGTCCTGCACGCCGAACGAACGACGCGAGATGTGACCGTTGGCGTGGACCACGACGGCATCGCCGAGCAGTGGTGCGAGGGCACGCATCCCCTGTTCCAGTGTCATTGCATCTCCCTCACAGCGTCACGCCCGGCCGCAGCAGCAGGGCAGCCGGCGCCGAATGACTCCGCTGGTAGGCAGTAGCCCACGCGAGGTCGCCGGCCAGCGTCTCCGGTGTCGGCGCCCGGTGCGGCACTCCAATGGTTTCCAGCAGTTTTCCACAGACCTCGCCCATGATGATGTGCTCCGGCGCGTCCTTGCCTTCATAGCCGCGCCATGTGATGAGCAGCAGGCAGGGCGTCCGGTACATGAGCGTCATTGAGGTAAGGGCGTTGACACAAACTCCCAGGCCGGAATTCTGCATCACTACCACGGGCGAGCGCCCGGCCATGAATGCCCCGCAGGCGAGACCGACGGCAGCGTCCTCCCGCGTCTCGGGGTAGTATTCCGTCCCGGGGTGTTGCTCCAGCGCTGCGATCAGACCGCTGACCAGCGAGCAGGGAACACCGGTGAAAAAGTCGTATCCTTCGGTCCGGAGCGCCTCCAGAAACGCGGCTGGAGCAACGGGGTCAGTCGGGAAGGAAGAAGCGTGGGCGGCCATAGTAGTCGAGGTTGAAGCGATGGGGCGTGGCGCCCCCGGCGGCCCGAACGGGTCCGCATTGAGGACGCCTCCGCACACGGTGGCTAGGACTAGCGGAGTTCCGCCCAGGCGTGCTGGTAGTCCTCGAATGTGTCTATCTCAGTCCACCCCTTGTAGATGTCCACTGAGTGAACATCCACTCCGGCATCAATCAGGTGCTGGAACAGATCGGTGAGCTTGGCGTGCTGCAGGCGGGATGCCTCGCCGAAAGGACGGTCCCGATCCTGCCGGCACGCTTCTCCGTAGACGCGACGCACTGCCTCGCACCCCTCGGGCGACAGCATGAGCATGCCGATGAACTCGCCGTCGCACTCCTCACGCGGAAGGTCGTGGCCGACGCGCAGAATGCGGGCGTTGGATCCGCCGGAAAGGTAGCGATACCCGCCGTTGGGCGCCTGTTCGGTCACGACGAGATCCTCGTACGGACGTTGGGGCACCAGCCCATTGCGCTCATGGTCGTACCAGGCGCGATCCACTACGACATTCACGTCCCCTTCGGCCTTCAGCAGCTTTTCCAGGATCCCCTGATCGAAGAGCACGTCCGAATAGAGGACTACGACGCGGCCACGCAACTCCGGTTCGGCCCGGAAGAGGGAATGGACCTCTCCGGTATCCGCGTATTCGTCATTGTCGTAGTAGCGAGGGGTGGTGAGGGTAAAAGCATCCTTCCGGTAGCCGCGCACCACCACGATGTCCTTGATGTTGCAGGCGTTGAGTGTCTCGATCTGGCGTTCCAGGAGCGTGCGGCCCCGGATGTCCAGCATCGCTTTGGGGCGATCTTTGATGAGCGGCAGGAGCGCAGGCTCG
>SYMT01000119.1 GCA_005805375.1 Actinomycetota bacterium | reverse complement strand
GCATCGTCGCACTCGGCGCGAATGGTGACGAAGGTGCGGGGGTGCAACGGGAGAGGTTCCCAGTACGTCTCCCCGCGCTTCACCTCGGCGCGGACGACCACCTTGTCTTCGTTCTCTTCGCCGAAGTCAATGCGCTCGATGCTGCCGGGGTACACGATGGGGGGCTGGCTGTCGCGGTCGGTGTGCGGCAGGTACTGGTGCTGGTGAATGTGCGCGAGGGCCACGTAGTCGAACGCGGGGTTTCGCACCACTCCCAGCGGGAGTTCGACTTCAGGGCCGAGCAGAGCGCCCTTTCCGTAGCCGCCGAACACGGCTCCCTGTACAGGGTAGTGCGCCATCAGGATGGCGGGGACGTCATTGCCGTGTTCATCCCGGTAGGCGGAGATCTGGTCGGCAAGTTCTTCGACAAAGCCCAGGAGTGCGTCCCGCATGAGCTCCTGCACCTCCGGGATGTTCTTGCTGCGTGCCTCTTCGGACGCAACCAGCCTGCTGCGCGGGAGGAACGGCAGCGGTGCAATCAACACTTCGCCGCGCGGCGTCTGCACGGGCTGGAGTTCGGGGCGTCGCAGCACGTAGACGTTCTCCACCTGGAGCGTGTGGAAAATATCCACGCTGGTTGCGCGGGCGAAGGCGTTGGGGACGTCATGGTTGCCGGGGATCAGGATCACCGGACGGTGGCGAGCCACCTGCCGGATGCGGCCCGCAAACTCACGCTGGACCGTGGGGCTCGGGTCACAGTTCTTGTAGATGTCGCCGGGAAAGAGCACCAGATCCACGTCTTCGGCGTAGCTGAGCGCCTGATCCAGCGCCTTGAGGAAGTCGCCGACGCGGGTGCCGAACCCCTTTTCCGGATCCGGCCGGCCGTAGAGCTCGACGCCGAGGTGGACGTCACCGATGTGCAGTACGCGGATGGGCTCGCTCATCTGGGTGGGCTCAATCCTGTGGGAAGAGGCGCCGGGAACGTTCCCGGGTTTGTGCGCGGCGCTCCTCTTCGTCGCGCACCCCCAGGTCGCGCCAGAACGTTTCGTCATAGCTGCGTGTGCGGACCACCACCGGCATTGGGAGCGCGTGGCCGAAAAGGAGCGCCTGCTGGCGGGTGTCCAGACCCGCCAGCACGCTGCGCAGGCCGGACCCGCTGGCCGTTCCCGCAAGGACGGCGTTGACGTCGGACTCGTCATCGAGGAGACAACAGATCTTGGTCCCGAGCTGGGAAAGCACTTCGGGTTCAATCTGCGAGGGACGCTGGTCCACCACCAGCAGGGTTACTGAGTACTTGCGCAGTTCCCGCGCGATGCGTCCGAAGGTGGTCTGGTCGGCGATGCCCGGTTCGAGGAACTTGTGCGCCTCCTCGACGGTGATGACCAGTTGCCGGGGCCGGCCTCCCTGGTCGGGGCGGCTCTGATACTTTTCGGACAACTCGCGCCAGTGCTCCTCAATCCGCCGCGTGAGCAGATTGGCCACCAGGATGTAGTGTACCAGATCCGAATAGCGGCCGAAGTCAATGACGGTATGAATTCCGGTTTCCAGGTTCTTGATGATCCGCGGAATGGCGTCGTCCAGTTGTTTCCCGGCAGGGACCAGAAAGCCCTCACACCGTTTCTGGAGCGTGACCAGTTTTCGGCGCAGCGCGAGCATCGCCCCTTCGTGCGCCTGCTCCTCCGCCGCCACCTCGCGCGCATCCATGTCGAGCACCTGTCCGAACCAGTTCTTGCCGAACCGCCGCTGGAGCATGTAGCTGTTCTCGGCAGCGGTCGGAGTCAGGGCCAGCACCCGATGCAGGCCCAGAATGTCCTCCGGCTCCAGCAACGTGTGGGGGATGCGGATCTCACCGTCGAAACGCCGGCTGGGGCGTGGATCAAGGGTGAATACCTGCACGCGGTCCGGAAAGAGCTGCTGGAGGCCCTTCGTGACGCCACCTGCCCGGCTCTCGTCGGTGCCCTGCCAGCCATACTCGCCGTGCATGTCGAAAATCAGGTTCACGGCCGCGCCCGTTTGCACCAGCCCGGCCAGCAGGAGGCGCGTGAGGAAGGTCTTGCCGGTTCCGGACTTTCCGAAGATCCCGTTGCTCCGTTCCGCGAACCGCCCCAGATCCACGCAGAGAGGGATCTCTTCCATTTCGAGTGGGGCCCCGATACGGAAGTGCCGGGGCGACCCGGCTTCGCTGCCGAACACACGATCCACGTCGGTGGCGGAAGCCCGACGCACTTCGGTAAAGTGCGCCGGAATGGTCTTCACCGGTTGCAGCGCGTCCGCCGGGTTTTCCTCCAGGCGGTCCACCATCCGGTGGGGGCGCAGCACGGCCCGTGCGAAGATGCTGTCGCCGATGAGCACGTGCCGCAGCAGTGATCCGGGCGCCGGGGGAGGCGCGTCCAGGGCTTCCGGATGGGTGGCGGTGAGTTCCAGGTCCGTCACCAGCGAGAAAAAGTCGTACTGTTCTCCCGCCGCGATCGCGAACATGCCGGCACGCATGCTTTCGAGCGAAACTCCGGGATCGAGCTTCAGTTCCAGCCCGCGTGACAGCGACCCACGCACGATGATGCCCAGACGGTCCGCCTCGCGGGAGGCAGTCTGCACAGCGAGGGATGGGGATACGTGAGGTTCGGTCATAGAGATGGCGAGGGAATGGTCGTGCCTGCCCGGGCGAGAAGTGAGTGCAGAGAAGTGAGGAGAGAGCGAGGAGTCCGGGCCGGCACTCTTTTCTCACTTCTCTGCACTCGCTCCTCGCCGAAGCGGCGTTCCATCAATCGGCGAACGGGTCGTCGTCCGGATCGCGGGAAGGAGGGGCTGTGCGCCTGGCGGCGTCGGGGGCGGCAGGCGCCGCCGTTCCGGCGATCAGCGGCACCCGCTCTTCCCACTTCTCGGGACGCGGACCCAGCACGCGGACGCCCGCTGCCGCTGCTGCCACCCCGGCCGCGCGGTCCTGCAACGTCCGCCGGGCCGGGGGAACGACTCCGCCTCCCGCCTCGACGAGCCCGCCCACCCGCGTGCGCCGCTCCCCGCCCGGTCCCTGCCACGCACCGGCCTCTCCCAGCCGGTGCAGCACCCCCTCCAGCGTGAGGTAGTCCCGCACCAGCAGGCGCGCCAGGTACTTGCCCCAGGTGACAAGCGGCGCCTCGGCACCCCACGCTTCCCGGGCTGCCGCGAGGGTCGCCAGCAACAGATCTTCCAGTACGATGTCGGTAGCCAGCGTCAGTGGGCGGAGGAAGGCCGGGCTGGCGGTGAGACGTCGGATTTCCTCCGGGTCGGCGGGATACACGAAGGCGTGCAGCCGTGGCGGTACGGGAGGCGTGCCGATCGCATGAGCGGTAGCGGTGCCGTACCCCACCAGTCGTGCGGAGAAGACGGTGCGCAGCAGCGCCGAGAGGTGAGGCTTGCGCGCCTCCAGTTCCCCCGGCGGTAGGCGGTGTGCCTGGACGACGCGTGCACTGTCCAGCGGCGCGGTGCCGATCCGGGTCACGACGGCGTACTGGGGCGGGTCCGCCGCGACCCGTACGAAGCGTCCAAACGAGGGGGCGGTGTACAGGCGATGGCATTCGACCTCGATCCCCTGCGAATCGGCGGCGATCGTCTCGCCCAGGGCTTCGACTTCCAATGGGGTGCGCTCCTCTCACCAGATCCCTGTAGGACACTTTTCTCTTAACGCGCACGGTGGTCGGCGGGCCAAGACCACGACGGACGATCGTCACACGGCCGGGGCACCCGGCACGCGCCGGGGGGCAATTCTACGCCGCCGGGCGGCGTTTGCTTTCTCCCTTGGCCGAACGAGACACGGTCGTCACGCCATGTTCCCCGAGCAGTCGTTCGAGGACGGTATAGAACATTTCGCGATCGGCGGCGCGTACCACGGCGGCTTCATGCGCTTCGGCCAGCACGAGCGGGTAGCCGGCCCCGGACTCACACTGATCGCACAGGGCGGCGTGCAGAAGCGCCATCCGTTCGGGATGCTCCCAGGTCCAGGAGGGCACCTCGACCCGGGCAATCTCCGTCCCGGTGTCCAGGTAGCAAAACCCCACCGTGCCGGTCCCCCCGCTGATCGTCTGCCAGGTGGCGGATCGCAGCTCAATGATCTCCGTCCGCCACCCGCCGCCCGCCGGCAGCAGGTCGCGGGCGAGTTCAATGTCTCGCAGCCCGGCCAGCGGAGCGTGATGGGCCCCGGGGGCCGGAGCGGCATACCCTGCCAGCAGCCCATTGCGGCAGGTGGGGCAAAGGGCGCGGCCCGCCTGCACCTCCGGACAGAGCGAGAAACGGAGCAGGGTGACCCACTCGACGGCGCGCGACCGGCTGATGTAGCCGGCCACCGCCACTCCCGCTTCGTGGCAGGTCTGCACAAACCGACGAAATGCCGCGACCGTTTGCTCCTGATCCACGCCCTTGAGCGCTGTAATCATGCGCCATTGTACCAGCGGTCCGTCCAGCAACAGCACCGTGCGCCCCGGGTCGCCTTCGTCCATCACCAGTTTCCGCGCCAGGTCGAGTTCGGCTACCAGGCGTTGGGCTTCCAGGCGAGACGAATTCAGTCCGGCGGCAGCGAGGGCATCCGCATCGGAGTCCGCCTCGATTCCAGGGTCCTGAGGCGTGGGTTCTGCGCTCCCCGGCGCCAGCAGGCGGGGGACGGAACCCAGACGACAGCGGGCGCGACCGGCCGGCGGACCGAAGCGGAAGAGGGCATACCCGGCGTTGATGACCGCCCAGGGCGCAATGTGGTGGTAGTCCGGCGCCACCTGCGAGCCGTCTGTGGCAATCACGGTGTAGTCGAGCAGGCCGTTCTCCGGCGTTGGAGGCGGCGCCACCGCACCCAGATCCCGCCCCACGGCCGGCATCGCCATGTCGCGCGCGAACGCGAGCACAGCGTCACGAAGTCCGGGGAGTGCGCGCGCGACCGCTACCTGAGCCGTGGCTGCCTCCCGCTGGCGCAGCGAACTGCGTGCAGACCGAACCACGTCGGCCGCCTGCACCTGCATTTCCCCGATCAGGGCCTCAAGATCGAGCACCGGTGGTCTCGGTTTCGGGTTTCAACAACCGGAGGTTCCGTGTGCGGGGCCCGATGCCGCCGGATCGCGCGGGCGATTTCGTGCGGCCATGCTTCCAGGTCCGGTTCGTTCGGGGGGCCATGCAGTGTTCTTTCCGGGAGCGGGCCGGGAGGATGCCGGCCCCGGGAGCAGGTTCGTGCGGCATGCCGGCGGTCCCTGCTCCCTGCCGGGTTGAGGTATACTTCAGCCATCGTGGCCACATCTGTCGCTTCCCCCCGTGCTTTGTTCCGGGCGCTTCGACCCCGCCACTGGGTGAAGAACTCGGTGCTGCTTGCAGCGATCCTGTTCACCCTGGACCAGAATCATCCTCTCGCTGATTGGGGACGGGTCGCGCTGGCGTTTTGTACCTTCTGCGCCCTGGCCAGCGCGATCTACCTCGTTAACGACGTCTGCGACATGGAGGCGGACCGGAAGCACCCGGAAAAGCGGCGGCGTCCGATTGCGGCCGGAGAGGTTTCCGTCCGGGCTGCGATCATCCTGGCAATCGGGCTGGCTGGGCTGGGACTCGGGCTGGCTGCGGCCCTCGGCAAAGACTTCGCCTTCGTTGCGCTCGTCTATCTGGGGTTGACCGTCGCTTACTCGTTTAAGCTGAAGCACCTGGTCCTGGTGGACGTGATGGCGCTGTCGGCATGCTACGTGCTGCGTGCGGCCGCCGGAGCCGCGGCCATTTCCGTGGCGATCAGCCCCTGGCTGCTCGTCTGCACCACTCTGGGAGCGCTCCTGGTCGGGCTGGCGAAGCGCCGCAACGAACTGGTCCTGCTCACGGATGCGGCCGGTCACCGGCGGATTCTGGAGGAATACTCCCTCCCGTTGCTGGATCAGTTGATCGGAATTGTTACTGGAACGACGCTGATGGCGTACATGCTCTACACCTTCTTCTCGCCAACCGGGAAGGAGCGGCCGATGATGATGCTCACCATCCCCTATGTGGTGTACGGGCTGTTCCGGTTCCTCTACCTGATGCACCGGAGGGGCAAAGGGGGCAATCCGGCCCTGGAACTGGTAGAAGATACGCCACTGCTGCTTTGCGGCGTGCTGTGGGGTCTTACCTGCATCGCGGTGATGCTGACAGGACGGTAGCTCGGAATGGATTCGCGCGCAGAAATCGGGGTGTTCGGCGGCTCAGGCTTCTATTCGTTCCTCAGCGACGTCGTCGAGGTGCGCATGCACACGCCCTACGGCCCACCCAGCGACCGCCTCGCCCTCGCCACCCTCGAAGGTCGGCGCGTTGCGTTCCTGCCCCGGCACGGGCGGGACCACGCGCTTCCGGCGCACGCCATCAACTATCGCGCAAACCTCTGGGCGATGCGCGAACTGGGAGTGCGGGAGATTCTGGCGCCCTGCTCGTGCGGCAGCCTTCAGGCACATATCCATCCCGGCGATTTCGTCATTCTCGATCAGTTCGTGGACCGGACTCGCGCCCGAGAGGATACTTTCTACAGCGGCCCCGAGACCCGTCACATCGGGGCTGCAGAACCGTATTGTTCCCGGCTCCGCACCCTCGCGGTTGAAGCTGCGGCGGAACTTGCGATTCCACACCATTCCGCCGGGACCATCGTTGTGATCCAGGGGCCGCGGTTCTCGACCCGTGCCGAGAGCGCCTGGTTCACGCGAGAGGGGTGGGATGTGGTGACCATGACGCAGTATCCCGAGGTCAGTCTGGCGCGCGAATTGGGCCTGTGCTACACCGGCATCGCGCTCGTGACCGACTACGATACCGGCATCGCGCAGGGGAGGGAAGCGGTCTCCATTGAAGAAATCTTCAAAGTGTTTCAGGCGAACGTCGGCAAGATCCAGGCGCTCATCCGCGCGCTCATCCCGCGTCTCGGGGGCGACCGGCCGTGCGAGTGTGAAGCGGAGGCCCATCGTGCCCGGCTGCACTGAGCCGCTGCGGCGGCGCCGTGTCCCGCGGCGCCGCCGGCGCTGAGGCAGGTTTCGAATCGCAATGCCCCTCCCCCGCGATACACACACTCTCTGGTGGGAAGACGGCGTGGTCCGCATGGTGGACCAGCGCATCCTGCCGGAGCGCTTTGAAATCCTCACGCTGCGCGATCACCACGAGGTGGCGGATGCCATCCGGACGATGGCGGTGCGCGGCGCTCCGGCGATCGGGGTGGCCGCAGCGCTCGGTCTGGCGCTGGCTGCTCGTACGCAGCCTCGCATCCCGTTGGCCGAAGCCGCCGCCGAATTGCGCGGCACTCGGCCCACTGCGGTGAATCTTTTCTGGGCGATCGAGCGGATCATGGGTGTGGCGCTCGCAGCGGGAACGGAGCCGGCTGCTGTGGCGGCGGCCGTCCTCGGCGAAGCCCTGCGCATGCATGCCGAAGACATCGAGACCAATCGCTGTCTCTCCGCACACGGGGCGACACTGCTGCCGGATGGGGGCAACATCCTTACCCACTGCAACACGGGCAGCCTGGCGACGGTCTATTACGGCACGGCGCTCGGGGTCATTCGCGCGGCGGTGGAAGCGGGCAAGCACCTGCACGTCTGGGTGGACGAAACGCGGCCGCGCCTGCAGGGGATGAAACTCACGGCCTGGGAGTGCCGCGAACTGGGTATCCCCTGCACGATTCTGTCGGATAACATGGCTGCGTGGATGATGCGGCAGGGACGGGTAGATGCGGCGATCGTCGGAGCGGACCGCATCGCTGCGAACGGGGACACGGCCAACAAGATCGGCACCTATGGGGTCGCCGTGCTCTGCCGGGCTCACTCGCTTCCCTTCTATGTGGCGGCGCCCCTCTCCACCGTGGACTTCTCTCTGTCGGACGGCACGGGCATTCCCATCGAGGAGCGGGCAGCGGTTGAAGTCACCCACGCCGGAGGCGTACGACTCGCGCCTGAGGGGGTAGCGGTGGCAAATCCGGCCTTCGATGTAACGCCGGCGGAACTGGTGACGGCGATCATTACCGAAGAGGGGGTCTCACGCGCCCCCCACAGGGAGAGCCTGGCGGCTCTGGAGCAGCAGAAACGATGGAACTCCGCGCGCAGCGCCTGATCCGTGACGTGCCCGATTTCCCCAAACCGGGCATTCTGTTCAAAGACATCACACCGGTCCTGGGCGATGTGCAGGCGATGAATGAGATCATCGAGCAGATGGCCACCTTCGCCTGCAGCCGCGATGTAGACGTAGTGGCGGGCATTGAATCGCGCGGGTTCCTGTTCGGGACGCCGTTGGCGTTGCGCCTGGGTGTCGGCTTTGTGCCCATTCGCAAGCTGGGGAAACTGCCCGCCGACACCGTGCAGGCGGAGTATGCCCTCGAATACGGCACGAACACCGTCGAAATCCATCGCGACGCCCTCCAACCCGGTCAGCGGGTACTCATCGTGGACGACTTGCTCGCGACCGGCGGCACCGCGGGCGCCGCCACCCAATTGGTGCAGGCGCTGGGAGCAGAGGTGGCGGGGTTCTCGTTCCTCGTCGAGCTCGAATTCCTGCACGGTCGCCGCGCCCTCACAGGGTTCAGCGTGCAGAGCCTCATCTGCTATTGAATCAATGAGCATGGCGATCGGATGACGGGCGCCCCATGAGTACAACAACCGATCGGCGCAGGGCGAAAGGCGCTCCCGGCGGACCCGTGCATGTGAGCGAGTCCGCCCCGGCTGCGACGCCGGGTGTGTCGGCGACCGGAGTCCACTTTGCGCCTCCATGCATATCGGCAGCCGACGTTGTCCCGGCACACCCCGCTCGCGTGCACCCGCGCCGCGTCTGTTTGGGGACGTGCCGCGGCGTCAGTTGTCGTTCTGGGCGGGTTGTGACAGAGGTCACACGAAGCTCTCCGGCGAAACTGGTATAGTCTGTAGGTCCCTCGTTCGCCCCGCCGCCCATGGTCAACATTCACGAACTCCTGGAAGCTGCGATCCGGCATCGCGCCTCGGACCTGTTTCTCAAGGCCGGTTCTCCGCCGGCGCTCCGCATTGACGGCACGGTGGTAAGCACCAAGTTGCCGCCCCTGGATGCATCCGATACTGAGGAGCTGGCCCAGTCCATTATCTACAGCGCCAGCCGGGACTACCTGCTCCGCTTCCATGCACCGGGCAAGGATCCAGGGGACATCCCCGAGCACGCCGAAGAGCAGATGAAACTGCTGACGGAGAAAGAGGAGGTGGACCTCGTGTTCACCATCCCGAATCTCATTCGGATTCGTGCGAATCTCTTCTTGCAGCAAAGTACGGTCGCGGCGGCGGTGCGGATCATCCCGCTCCGGCCGTTCACAGTCGAAGAGCTGAATCTGCCGCCCGTGCTCCGTGAGATGGCGGATGCACGCCAGGGACTGATCCTGGTGGCCGGCCCGACGGGAAGCGGCAAGTCCACCACCCTGGCGTCCCTGATAGACCACATCAACTCCGCCCGCCACGGAACCATCATTTCGGTGGAAGATCCCATCGAGTACGTCTTCGAAGACAAAAAGTGTGTGGTCTACCAGCGCGAAGTGGGGCGTGACACGAAATCCTATGCGACGGGCTTGCGCAGCGTGCTCCGGCAGTCGCCCGATGTGATCATGCTCGGTGAGATGCGGGACGCCGAGACGATGTCGGTGGCGTTGGGCGCCGCGGAAATGGGGCACCTCGTGCTGACTACGGTGCATACCAACTCGGCCGGGGCTACCGTAGAGCGGATCGTGAATGCGTTTCAGCCCCACGAACGCCCGCAGGTGCGCTCGCAGTTGGCCAATGTTCTGGCCGGCATCGTCAGCCAGCGTCTGCTGAAGCGCGCCAACGGTCCGGGGCGGGTGCCCGCGGTGGAGATCCTCATCAATACGCCCAGCCTCCGCAAGCACATTGAGGAAGGGAACACCCACGAAATCTACAACACGATCCGCGACGGCCGCCATTTCGGCATGAACACGATGAACCAGTCGCTGGAACGCCTCGTCCATGCCAAACTGATTTCCAACGAAGATGCGATGAACAACGCCGGGAACATTCAGGAACTACGGCAGTTGCTGCGGCAGGGGTAGGAAATCGGAACGCGGGCGATGGATCGGTGCAAGATGCCGTAGGGTGATGGAAGATCGGAGGTAGGCCGTGGCCGCTGCAAGTTCGCTGCTCGAACCGGAGTTCCTTCGCAAGCTGGAACAGCTTTCGCTGGTCAGCAAGAAGGCTTTCCTGGGTCAGTTGAAGGGAGAGCGGCGCAGCACGCGGCGGGGTACATCCGTTGAGTTTGCAGATTTTCGGAACTACTCCCTCGGTGACGATCTCCGGTATGTGGACTGGAACACGTTTGCCCGGCTGGAGAAGTTGTTTCTGAAGCTCTTTGTCGAGGAAGAGGATCTACACGTCTACCTCATCCTTGACGGTTCCCAGTCCATGGCCTATGGCGCTCCCGCCAAATTTGAGCACGGGCGCCGGGCCCTGGCGGCCTTGGGCTACATCGGGCTGACAAACTACGATCGGGTAGGCTGCACCGTGTTCGGCGACAGGTTGCGCGATCACATGCCCCCGGTGCGCGGGCGCGGACAGGTCCTGCCGTTTTTTCAGCACCTGGAGCAAACTGAGTGCCGCGGCCAGACTTCCCTCTCCGCCAGCCTGAAGGAGTTTGCTCTTCGCACCCGCCGCCCCGGGGTCGCCATTGTGGTGAGCGATTTCTTTGACCCGGAATGGGCAACCGGACTGAAAGCTTTGCTGCATCGCCGCTTTCAAGTGACGGCCATCCAGGTGCTGGACCGGACTGAACTGGAACCGGCGTTCGTGGGTGATCTGAAGCTGCTCGATTGTGAGACGGGAGAAGAGCGGGAGATCAGCATCAGCCCCGCCCTC
>SYMT01000118.1 GCA_005805375.1 Actinomycetota bacterium | reverse complement strand
GCAGCCTCCGCGGCTTCCTTTGCAAGTTGCAGTTCCCTCTCGGCGTGCTTTCGCTCCGTGATGTCGTGCCCGATGGCGTAGAGCAGGCCCTGGTCGGCGTACAACGTCACATCCCAGAGCAACCAGCAGTCGGAGCCGTCCTTCTGCACGAGCCGGCACTCCAGGTCGCGGAGGGCGCGCCCGCCGGCAACCAGTTGCTGAAGCGCCTGCCGGACGCGTTCGCGCTCTTGCGGATGCACCCAGTCCACGAACGGCCGGGACAGCACTTCCTGGAGCGACCAACCCAGGGCACGCTCCCAAGCGGGATTCAGGCGGCGAAACACACCCTGGCAATCAGCAATGCAGATCAGGTCGGCAGACAGCGCAAAGAAACGATCGAGGGCCTCTTCGGCGCGCCTGCCCACTGTGAGGTCCCAGAACATGCCCTGGACGCCGACGACGGCGCCGGCGGCATCAAAGAGCGGTGTCTTCAGGAGCTGCACATCGCTTTGCTGACCATCGGGCCGGAAGCGAGTCTCGATCCGTTCGATCGGCGCCCGCGTCTCGATGACGAGCAAGTCATCCAGACGGAAGTGCTCCGCCCGGTCCGGCGCCGCGAAGTCCCAGTCCGTGCGACCCACCAGTTCGTCCAGAGACACGCCGAGCAGTTCGAGAAAGCGCCGGTTCCCAAACGTGAAACGTCCGTCGTTGTCTTTGCGAAACACGAACAAGGGGAGCGTGTCGGCAAGCGTGCCATAGAGCTCCCGGGCCTGGGCGAGAGTTTCGGCGATAAGCAACGCGCTTCCCGCCGGGTGCGGTTTGTGCAAATCCGGGAGCGTGACGCCGGAGCCAGGAAGACGGGCGTGGGACTTCCCGGTCCCACACTGCTCTTCGGTGCAATCCACTCCCAACACCTCGCACCGGGCTCCCGGCTCCGGTGCACTCATCAAGCCGACGCCGTCGCCGCCCGGCCGGCTTCCAACAGTTCCCGGGTTTCCGCGCGCCCCGTATTCCAGTGGCGCATCCAGCGTGGCACCGCGTCGCAGAGAATTACCACCACGCAGATGAGCATGATAGCCGTCAGCCCGCTGTTCAGATACCCCTTGAATGCGTCTCCGGGCGCCGCATTCGCCTGCGCCATCGGCACGAAAATGTCCTTGATGCTGAGAATGCCTCCCGTTACCGTGGTGATCCCGACAAAGATCATCGGGCCGATGGTCACCCAGGCATACCGGCTGCGCCCCTCGTTGATCAGCACTGTGGTGCCGATTGCCAGCGCGACGACGGCGAGCAACTGGTTGGCGACCCCGAACATCGGCCAGAGGGTCTGAATTGTTCCGGTGTAGATGAAGTAGCTCCATCCCGCCACGACCAGCAAGCTGGCGATGATGGTGCCCGGCAGCCAATCGGTGCGGCCCATCGGCGCATAGACACGCCCGAGGACCTCCTGCACCAGGAAGCGCGCGATGCGGGTGCCCGTATCAATCGTGGTGAGCACAAAGAGCGCCTCGAACATGATGACGAAGTGGTAGAAGTAGCTCATCATCTGCTCGAGCCCGGGAAACTTCCCGAAGATCTGCGCAATCCCCACCGCCAGTGAAACCCCGCCCCCGGTGCGCCCTTCCAGGTGCGGTTCGCCGACGAGCGCGGCCAGCTCCGAAAGATGGCCCTGTTCGAGGTTGGCGGAGGCGGCCAGTTTTGCGAACTGCTGCGGGGTCAGGTTGATCTGGAAGTAATCGGTCGTGATGAGCGAGCACGCGGCGATCAGCGCCACGACCCCGACGAGGCTCTCCATGACCATCGCACCATACCCGATGGAGCGCGCATGACTTTCACGGTCGATCATCTTCGGCGTGGTGCCTGAAGAAACCAGCGCGTGAAACCCGGAGATCGCTCCACACGCGATGGTGATGAACACGAAGGGGAAGAGCGCTCCCTTCACGATGGGGCCGCCGCCGGCCACGTACGGGCTGAATGCCGGCGCCTTGATGTCCGGATGCACCACGAGTACCGCGCCGACGATGAGAAACACCGTGCCCACCTTCATGTAGCTCGACAGGTAGTCCCGGGGGCAAAGCAGCATCCAGACCGGCAGCACTGAGGCCACAAACCCATAGATGGCCATTGCAGTGGTGATGTTGTGCTTGCTCAGAGTGAAGTACGTGGCGTAGCTTTCCCACGGCCCTCCCTTCTGAAACCATGCGCCGGCGATCACACAGAAAAGCAGCGCAGCGACACCGATGACGGACGCTTCGCCCACTTTGCCTCTGCGGAACCGGTACATGTAGAAGCCCATGAAGACTGCGATTGGGATGGAAGCCGCAATCGTGAACGTGCCCCATGCGCTCTCATTCAGCGCGTTCACCACGACGAAACCGAGCACTGCCAGCGCCACGACAACGATGAACAGAATCGCGATCATGGCCACAGTTCCACTCACCGGGCTGATTTCCGACCGGGCAATCTCCGCCAGCGAGCGACCGTTGCGGCGCATGGATGCGGTAAGGATGATGAAGTCCTGCACCGCGCCGCCGAGGCACACGCCGAAGACGAGCCACAGAAGCCCCGGCATATACCCGAACTGTGCAGCGAGCACCGGGCCGATCAGCGGTCCGGCGCCGGCGATCGCCGCGAAGTGGTGCCCCCAGAGCACGAGACGGTTCGTTGAATGGTAATTCTGACCGTCGTCCAACCGGTGCGCGGGAGTGGTGCGGCTGTCGTCCAGCACGGCCACTCGCGTCGCGAGAAAGGCACTGTAGTAGCGATAGAAGATCGCGTAGACGCCCAGTGCCCCGAGCATCAGCCAGAAAGAGTTGATCGTCACCGTCAGTGCTCCCCGAACGTCCCGCCTGGGGGTGAGACGGCAATCCATCCCACTCGACCAGGTCCAGGCACAATTCACCAACAGGGATTTTCCCTGTGGACCCAGGGAACTCCTGCCCGGCAGCGTTCATACCCCGCCCGCGCGAGAGGTCCCGCTGCGACGTGCGGAGAACAAAGGGGCGAAACCGCAGGGGCACCCGGGAGGAGCGTTGACCACAGAGTACAGTGAGGCGGCCCTCGCCCGCCGTCGAGAGAAGTTCGCCCACGTGGCAGCATTCCCCGGGATGCTCCCCGATTGGGGCGCGGCTACCGGACGGACAGTCGCCGCCATCGCGTCGGAGGGCGAGGCCCGTCTGGTCCTGTTTACCGACGGGTGTTTCCTTGTGTCCGGAACCGGTCCGGACCGGGGCGACGCACTGCTGACGGTTCTGAACGCTGCCGGCGAGGTGCTCGCGGCAGCGCAGCCTGGTGGGTGGGACGAACTCCAGCAGCGCATTGCAGCCGAGACCGAGGCCATGCGGCTGGCACGTATGGAGAAGGTACTGGGCGCGGTCGAGACGAACCTGCCCCGGATTCCTGAGCTGCGCGCCGCACTGCGCGCGCTCGTCGCAGAGGGAGATGCCGGATGAAGACCTGGGAGGTCGAAACACCCGCGATTCTGGTGGACCTGGATCGCCTGGAACGGAACGTGCGCCGAGCCCAAGCCTACTGTGATGCACATGGGATTCGGTTCCGCCCGCACATGAAGACGCACAAGACGCCGGAGATCGGCCGGATGCAGATCGCGCAGGGGGCCGTGGGGCTCACTTGCGCGAAACTGGGCGAAGTAGAGATCATGGCGGCGGCGGGCCTGTCGGACTTGATGCTGGCCTATCCGGTGTGGGGCGCCGGGAAACTGCGGCGTCTCACCGCCGTCGCCGAGCGGTGCTGCCTGACGGTGGTGTTCGATTCGGCCGAAGTTGCCGACGCCATTGCGGAGGCAGCCCGTGCCGCCGGCACACCGATCGGTGCGCTCGTGGAGGTGGACACCGGGATGCGGAGGTGCGGTGTGGCGCCCGGCCCCGCACTGGTGGATCTCTGCCGCCGGGTGGCGGAGCTTCCCGGCCTCACGTTCCGGGGGTTGATGACCTACCAGGGCTGGCAAAACGGCCCGACCGACGCCCGCGAGGCCCAGATGCGGGCAGAGGGCGATCGCGTCGCCGCGGTGCTGAACGAACTCAGCGACGCGGGACTGACCTGTGAAGCAGTGAGCGGGGGTACTTCCCCCGGATTGTTCTTCGCCCATCTCGCACCCGCCATCACCGAAAACCGGAGCGGCACATACGTGTTCAACGACCGCAATATGGTGAGCAGCGGCGCCGCCACGTGGGATGACTGCGCGATGCGGATCGCGGTGACGGTCATCAGTAACGCAGTGTCGGGTCAGATCGTGGTAGATGGCGGTTCGAAGACCTTCACCAGCGATGCCACCCCCGGGTTTGACGGCTTCGGCCGATTTGTCGAAGATCCGGAGTTAACGCTCTGGAAGATGAACGAAGAGCACGGGTACACCCGTCTTGGCGCAGGGTCGCCGCCACGGAGGATCGGCGAGCGCCTCCATGTCATTCCCAACCATGTGTGCGTCGCCATGAACATGCAGGATGAGATCTGGGTGCATCGCGGCGACGAGGTGGTGGACTGCTGGAAGATCGCCGCGCGAGGAAAGCTCCGGTAGGGACATCGCGCGGGGCCGCCACAGTGCAGCCGCGCCGTAACCGACATCCTCTGCTACCGTACGGGTCACGGGAGGCTTCCGATGCGCATCCGTCGCACCCCTGCAGAGCGGTATCGCGACTACCTTCTGCACTTTCCCGATCGCACCATCCAATGGCTGGGCGACGATCCGCTCCTTTTTCGCGATCTGTCCACCCCGCTGCTGCCATCAGAGCTCGTCGAACGTCTCGACTTCACCCGGGCGTACCAACTCCCCCGGCATCTCGTCACCCGCGCACTCGACCTGCGCGAGACGGATATCCTATACTATGTTGCCTGTCACCCTCTCGCAGACGAGCCCGGTCGCGACTATTTCGTCACCCTGCACCTTGAACAGAACTCCGACGAGGAACCGCACTTCCGCGTGCGGGAGGGCGACTATCGCTTTCAGTTCTGGGACCGGAAGCTGCGCGTGTGGGCCAGCCGGCATGTCCCGAGGCGCCGCCGCCGCCTCCCGCCGTACATCAGTCTTCTCTGGCACACGGGGCCGACCATCTGGCACGGGCCGGACCCGCTGACACATCGCGAATTGCCCATCCTCCCGGAGGGGATGCGGCGGAGTTTTCCGAACTGGGGGTTCCGGTACCGGTCCCTACAAAGGATGCTGCCCGCCGACTTGCTTGCTGCGCATACGCCCGGGACGCTCGCTCTGTTGGCGCTGCGAGCCGAAGGCGCTCCCCTCGCGGAGTTTCGACCAATACGTCAACAGATCCTGCACGGGCTGGAACAGTTGGCACCCACCGAAAGTGGCCGGTGGGAGCGTGTGATGGAACTGATGGGAGCACTGGTCACCCGCCGCCGTCCCAGGTCAGAATATGAGGAGAGCATTGCCGCAATCCGGGCCTCCGCTCGCCGATCAAGGTGCTGGACCCCGGAAGCCCAGCAATGGGAGGGAATCACGATGCAAACGATGGCAGACGTGTGGGAGCAGCGCGGGGAGCAGCGCGGGGAGCAGCGCGGGCGGAAAGAGGCCACGGAAGACTTGCTCCTGATGGTACTGCGTACGCGGTTCTCGGATGTACCTGCGGAAACGGAAGACGCTATTCGCCAGGCGACCGTGACCGAGCTGCGGGAGTGGATGGCACGGGCGGTGGTGGCGGATGACCTGAGCGGAACCGGCATTCTCCGGAACGGACATCCGGCGTCCTGACGCGCGGCGGGACCGCGGCCGGCGCGGATGGGGGTCGCCGTCTGGCGGGTCGCCTACTGCTTGCCGTCCGAGTGCCCTGCCACTAACTGGAAGGCTTCGGCATAACTCTGTGGATTGCCGATGTCCAGGCGGTGCTGTGCCGGATCCAGCCGGACGCCGAGCACCATCCGTCCGTTCTCCGCCAGCCACGTCATGGCCTGGGTGAGTTCGATTTCGCCGTGCGCGTTGGTTCCACACTCCCGGCACGCTCGGAATATCTCCGACGAAAAGACGTACCGGGCCGTCACTGCGAGGTTACTGGGAGCTTCGGCCCGCTTCGGCTTCTCAACAATCCGCCGGACTCGAAACACATCCCCAGGGTCAGGCTCGATCGGATCGAAGACGCCGTATCGCGAGATATCCGGACCTGGAATCATCTGCGCGGCAACGGTTGCAGCGGCGCCGTGCTCCAGATGCGCGGCGATCATTCGGCCCAGGAGTGAGGATTCACCCCCGTGGATGACCGTGTCACCGAGCACGAGCGCGAATGGATCGTCCCCGACAAATGCCTCCCCGTGCAGCATGGCATGCGCCAACCCGCCCTGTTCCGCCTGATTGGCGAAGTAGACGCTGCGTGATGGAACACCGGTCAGCGGGTCTGCGCCGCACGGCGTCTCCTCCCCCACGGCGAACAGCGCGGTCTTGCGCCGGTTCAGCACCACGAGCAAGGTGTCCAGCCCGGCGGTGTCACACTCCTCGATGACGTGTTGCAGAACCACTCGATTGCCCAGCGGGAGCATCTCCTTCGGCATCAGGTGGGTGAGGGGCCGGAGGCGGGTGCCCAGCCCGCCCGCCGGCAGAATTGCCTTGCGAATACGCATCGTGGCTATCGGGTCGCCGCGGGACTGGGAGCCGGCCCGGCTTCCCGTTCAAGCCAGGGGGGCAGGGTGAGGCTGGCGGAGCGCTTCCATGCCGTCAGGTACAGACTGGCCAGGAACCGCACTGCCTCCCGGCCGCGCTCCTGGCCAAGTTGTCGTGCCTCCGGCCCGGCGGTCCACGCCGCCTTCTCATCCCGCGGGGGTAGCTGCTCCTCGATTTCATAGACCCGATCGATTTTGCCGAAACTGTTCTGGATCTGGCCGGTGACCGCAGGAAAGATCGCCGGAACCGCATCCACTCGCTGCTCGCGGGCCAGATCGGCGGGCTTCAGATCCAGGCGCTCGATCAACGAGTCCATGCGCTCATGGATCCCTGTGCGCGGAGAACTGTGATCCGGCTTTGCGCGCCCATTGAAGTGGATGGTGACATGCAGCGGCATGCACAGGTCACCCGCGTAGTGAGCCAAAATTCCTGCGTACACAAGACACTTCGTCCGGATCTGGCGGTTGTTGGGCCACTTGCGGTGCTCGGCGAACGCGACCGCCAGCCGTTCGGTCCACTCTGTCGTCGAATAGGGAACGAGGCCCACTTTGGCCGGGTCCAGTCCTTTCTCGCCGCAGAGTCTGAGGAACTGATAGCGGGTCGGCGGTAGAGGAGTGCCCGCCAGCAGTTCCAGATCCACGTAGTGCTCGGGATCCTCTGCGTTGCGGAGATTGGGAGTATCCCGGTTCTTGGCTACATCCGGATCGTACGACAGGTGAGCCGCCAAATCCCCCCCATTTCGGAAGAATGCGGGCACTTCGCTTGGGAGAGCCAACAGAGCGCCCCTCGTGATGATGGCGTGCCCTTTGGGCCACCACGACCACACCGGCGCCACCGCCAGCGCCAGCGTGAGCCCGAGCGCCGCCAACCAGAATCGATGCGTCATGAATCTACCCTCTTCGCCCCATCGTCAATCCTGCTGAATGCTCCAGTCGCGAGCGCGGGTGGAGCCCCATCGGATCCACTTCGAGTGCTGGTCTCCATAGAGCGCTACGAACCCTTCCTGATGACGGTACGCGACCTTAGAAGCGGTATTCGCATTGAAATGGTCGGTGCGACGCTCCTCCTGGATACCGCGGATCGAGTTGCCCTGATCGCACAGGGTGGTCCAGGAGTCTACGACGTGGATGGTGCCGGCCGGATCCTCCACCATCGCATCCGGAACGGACAGCGTGGTGCCGGTCTGCACAAACCCGCTCTTGTTCCCGTTGTAGAACCCGGGTGTGCTCCAGGCGCCTACGATGTTGGGGATCAAGTTTCGCCCATAGGACAGCCGGTTCACCAACCCCAAAGGCTGCGTGCTCCCATCTCCGTGCTGATTGAAGCGATTTGGATTCGCGGCGGTGTTGGTCACCCCGCAGTAAGTCTGCGTGACGCCGCCCCCGAGATTGCGCATCACCAGTCCGGTCTCTCCGGACGGGCAGACGAAAACACCCTCGTTCTTCACATACGGGAAGAGCATCGTCGGCCACGACACATTCGCCCCGAAGGACGGCAATTGCGAAGGCGGCATCGTCTCATCGTAGTCCTGTGAATAAGCAGCCAACGCGAGACCGAGCTGTTTCAGATTGCTCAAGCAGGAGGCCTTGCGGGCTGCCTCGCGGGCCTGAGCAAAGACCGGGAAGAGAATCGCAGCGAGAATGGCGATGATCGCTATGGCCACGAGCAGTTCGATGAGCGTGAAGCCGCGATGTCGGCGCATGTAGGTTCCTCTCCAGGCGCCCCGCCCCGGCGCGCCGCATAAGTATACCCGCAACGATGCACGCAGGACTTTCCCGAAACACTGCGAATACCCTTAAGGGATTTCGGGCCAGGCGCCCTCTCCGTGGTAACTCGTCCGGCGCGGGGCCCCTGTCCACTACGATCAGGAGATCGTGCACGATGTCCACTTTCCTGTCTCGGAGAACACTGCTCGTCGCGTCGTTCGCCACGGGCGCGGCAGAGGTCGCCTCGAGCGATACAACCCCGCAGCGTGTCGTCGCCGATCCGCGGCGCGGAGGGTGGCTGACTCCGCGTGGCAACAGCCGACTCACCGGCGGGCAAGCGCTTTCCGGACGCCTCCGCGGGGCGCCGCAGGTCGTGGCACGCCACCGCTTCGCGTCGCTGCCGCCCGCGCTCCACCCGTTTTCGTCCACTGCCGGAAAGGCGGCGGATCGTGTGCTGCACGTACGGGATGGCCGGGCACGCTGCTACGCACTCGACGGAGCCCTCCTCTGGGAGTCTCACCCGCGCGGACTGAATTTCGACCGGGTGGTGGCGTCCGAAGATATGGACGGCGACGGCCGGGTGGAAATTGTGCTCGGCGCCGGGCGGCCGAAGGATCCGTTGGGTGCGGTCGCGGTGCTGCGGGCCGAGACGGGGGAACTGCTGTTCCGCTACGACCTGGAGGCAATGTCCTACTGGTGGACCGTGCAAACCGGCGCGTTTTTGCCCGGGGTCGCCGGGAAACAGGTTGTTGTCTGCGAACATGGCTATCCCCCCGACGCGAAGAACGGGTTCGTCGCCCTGCTGGATTGGGAACGCCCCGGCGCAACGCCGCGCGAGCGGTGGCGTTACGTCTTCTCGGAGTACACATCGCTTCCGAGCCTCCTCACCGGCGATGTCAATGGGGATGGCGTGCCGGAGATCTGTGTTCAGACTCATAGCCGCCTGTGGGCGCTGGACCCCCGCTCGGGGGCGCTGGTGGACTTCGCGAAGTGGGACGTCTCCCCCGCGAACGTACGGAGCTATGGCCTGGTGCGCTTCCAGGACCTGAACGGCGATGGGCGCGAGGATTTCTTCTGTATCGGCAACTTCGCCCAGCACCACGAGGTGCTGCTGAACCGGAGTGGGAAGCTCACCCGGGCGTGGGCCCACGGGTGGGCCGACAACGTGACCACTCGAAAGATCTCTACCCTGTGGGCGGAACCTCCGATCGCGGATGTAGATGGCGACGGCCGGCTGGAGATGGTGCTGTCCATGTTCAACGCGGAGAGTGAGCCACGCTGGATGGTGCGCGTGTACGACGCGGTCACGGGCGAGTTGAAGGCACGTGCGCTGGACCGGATCGCACTTCAGGTGGCGGATCTGGACGGCGACGGCAAAGCCGAGGTTCTCGTCGAGCACACTCGGGATCCCAACCGTGCCGTGACCGAGGGGCTATCTTTGCTGCGTCATCGCGACCGCGGGGCATCTCCGTGGGACGAACTCTGGCGCGATCCCGCAGCGCGCGTCACCGCGCCCGTGACAGCCCGCCAGCTCACCGGGCCGAAGTTGCGAGACGTTCCGCAGGCGGTGCCGGATGGGAATGCGCCGCTCCTGGTTCGAGTGGCAGCGGGTGTTCGGGAGCTCGGGTGGGAGACCGGGACCGGGGTCATCCTGCGGGACTGGAAACCCCCGGCCACACCACGAGGTCCCGATCTCTCCCGCGTACCGGCTCGCGGATACCCGGCTGTGACCGTGCCGCTCGTGGCGGATCTGGATGGCGACGGGCGGAACGAAATTCTCCACTTCTCGGGCGGCCGGGCAACCGTGTACCGGTTCGATCGCCGCCGCGGGCTGACTCCCGGACAGGAGTACGCAACGGACGGGGCGCCGACAGCAGCAGACCTGGACGGCGACGGACGCCTCGAACTGGTCTTGGGACAGGCCTCGGTCTCCCGTGTGCCGGAGATCCGCGTGGTGCGGCCGGCGGACGGCGCCACACTCTGGACCACCACGCTTCCCCCCCCGAAACAGACAGGGGTGCCGTTTGGAGCACCGCTCTACTTCGTACCCGGGCGGTTCCTCGGCCGCAGCGCATCCGATGTGTACGTGTACGCCGGCACGCCTGTGGTGCGCAGCCTGGTGCTCCACGGCGGGACCGGCGCTCTGGTCTGGGAACGCGGCGAGGTAGCCGCGATCGGCCGGCACTATGCTCCCACCAAGAACCTCGCGGCAGTGTATGACGTGGACCGAGACGGCTGCGACGACCTGGTGTTCACCGCACCTGACTATTACTGCGTGGCGTCCGGACCCACCGGCCGTGACGTGGTGGCGCCTGCCTTTCCCCCAAACATCTTCCGGCAACCGAGCCAGGGACTCTACACCCTGCCGGCGGTCCTGGAGCGCAAGACCGGGGAGCCGCTCGTCTGTCTCGTGGACGGCCACTACTTCCAGGGGGTGATGACCCCGCGGGCTCAACCACTGTGGCATAAGCTGCCGGTCGTCGGCGAAGCCCGATCCGGCGCCGAAGGATTCTTGCAACTGCGGGACGGCACGTGGCTGATGGGCTACGGACGAGAAGATGGACGCTTCGCGTGCATCGAGGTGGAAACCGGACAGCTACGCTGGGAGTTCGATCTCGGGGCATCGGCGTGCGGGATCACCACGTGTGACATAGACGGCGACGGCAATCAGGAGTTCGTGTTCGGCACCAGCCACGGCGAGTTATTCGCGATTCGGGATGCTGGGACCCGGGGCCGCGTCATCTGGCGGCAGCAGCTCGATGCGGGAATCTCCTGGGTGGCCCCGGCCGACGTGGACGCCGACGGGCGCTCCGAATTGGTAGTCGGAACCGGGGCAGGAGAACTCCTCGTGCTCGACGCAGTCTGAGCGCGGAACCGGATGACGATTCCGCGAA
Organism: Actinomycetota bacterium; assembly: GCA_005805375.1. Lineage (GTDB taxonomy): Bacteria > Armatimonadota > SYMT01 > SYMT01 > SYMT01 > SYMT01. The sequence goes on along the minus strand of SYMT01000118.1, from coordinate 2,343 downwards.
GCCGGACCTCGGCACGACACGGTGCTGTTTTTCGAAAGGAAACTGAAGATGGCGGAGGTAGCTCAGACGGGCATCGCGCTGATGGCCGACGTGGACGCATTTCAGGGAGACCGGGAGTCTGCGGCTTTTTGGTGGCTGGGCCAGCACAGCTTCATCCTCAAGCTGGGGGGTCTCACGTGCTACCTCGACCCGTATCTGCAACCCAGTCCAGCGCGTCAAACGCCGCCGCTCTTCACGCCGGCCGAAGCCCGGAATGCGGATCTCGTCTTCTGCTCCCACGATCATCTGGATCATCTCGACGACTTCGCCGTCCGCGGGATCGCAGCGGCCGCGCCGGAGGCAAAGTTCGTATTCCCCCGTCCACTCCTGAGCCGCATGGCGGGGCTCGGCGTGCCGCCCGGGCGGCTACTCCCGCTGCAGGATGGCGAAACTCTCACCTGCGAGGGCCTGTGCGTCACCGGCGTGAAGGCGAAGCACGAGTTCTTTGATGAGACCCCGGAAGGATTTCCCTATCTGGGCTTCGTCCTCGAGACGGACCGCATGGCCTGCTACCACAGCGGTGACACGCTGATCTGGGAGGGCCTATTCTCACGCCTCTCGCGGTGGACGCTTGACGTCGCATTCCTGCCCATCAACGGACGCGATGCGCCGCGTTATCGTGTCGGCTGCCTGGGGAACATGACCTTCCAGGAAGCGGTGGATCTGGCAGGAGAATTGGGCGTGCGCCTGGCCGTGCCTACGCATTACGACATGTTTGCGATGAACCCCGGCGACCCGCACGCATTTGTGGATTACCTGGACGCGAAATTCCCGAGCGCGCGGGCGTGGGTAGGCCGCGCGGGCGAACGCGTAACCTTCACGGCTGCCCCGTGACGCCTCTCGGACCGCCCCTGGCGAGGGAGCGTCACCCGTCAAAGTCCAACGCGAGTTGGTCCGGAGCCTGGACCGGTTCATCGCTGTCGTCCCAACGACGCGACAGACCGTAGCGATCCTTGAGGGGGCGCAGTTCATCCGCCTTGCGTCGGGTGTAGTCGGCGAGCGCTTCTGTTCCGCGCCGACCGTACAGGCGTTCGTAGTAGGGGAGCAACTCCGGAAACTCGGCGGCCAGAAACGGGAGATAGCGCTTCTTCGATGACTCGGTCAGAAACAGCACCTGGGTAGAGACGGAGTCAGCCCCGGCCTCCCGGGCGGCGGCGAACAGGCAGTCCAGCTCGGGCAGGCCGTCGGTGATGCGCGGAAGCAGCGGCATCGCGAAGACTCCGACAGCGATTCCTGCCGCGGCGAGGCCGCGTACCGCCCGCAGGCGCCGGTCGGGGCGCGGCGCGCGCGGTTCCAGGCGCCGGGACAGCGCTCCGTCCAGGGTGGTCAGCGTCACGTTCACCCGCACCCGGCTGTGCTCGCAAATGCGTGTAAGAAGATCCAGATCCCGCAGCACAAGATCACTCTTCGTGGTGATGGAGAGCCGATATCCCCGCCGCCCCGCGAACACTTCGAGAACGTCACGGGTCACCTTGAACCGGCGCTCGGCAGGTTGATAGGGATCCGTTGCCGTGCCGATCGCAATGGAGTGGCCGCGAAGATCCCGCTTCCGGAGATCTTCGAGCAGTGCAGCGGCCGCGCCGCGCTTCACGAAGACCCGGCGCTCGAACTCCAGCCAGTGGTCCAGGTTCAGAAACTCGTGAGTATAGCGAGCATAGCAATAGGCGCAGCCAAACTCGCAGCCGCGGTACGGATTCAGCGACAGCTCGAACGGCACGCGCTCACTCGTACAGGGCGTCACGAGCGTACGACAGGGGAGTTCTTGATAGGTCACCTCGTTTCGTGCGTCGAGTTCCGGTGCTGAGGCCGCGGCCCGGGCGAGACCCGCGCGGCAGACCGCGGGGCCGCCATCCAGAACAAGCAGTGGCGTCGCGCCGACCGGCCGGCCCGGATCTGTGCGGACACCCCCGTTTTCCTGCCTGTCCGACACCCCGCGTTCTCGATCCGTCCCCTCTGGAGTTGATCCTCGGCCACGCATACACTTCCCTTCCCATCTGGATCCCTACGGTATTTCTATCAAACTTTACTTTGATTATTGCACGGTCTTCCGGCCGCGGGGCGCTTTAACGTTCCGAGTGACACATCGTGCCCGGGATCCCCATTCATACCCATAGACTTCGTTAAGATAGAATTTCGCTGGATACGGGGACTGGTCCCACCAAACCTCCCTGGTTCGCAATGTACAATGGTGTCCAGTAGCGGAGCGCCTCCGGTCTCGCCAACGCCGTTGGCAACGTAGATGGTGCAGGGCTATAATCTGACACGAATTTCCCTGAATGCGGAGGACATGGCGTGAGGAGCCCG
>SYMT01000117.1 GCA_005805375.1 Actinomycetota bacterium | reverse complement strand
GACGCGCCACGCCGGTACCAGTCGCTCCTGGAAGGGCAGGTGGACATCCGGACCCAGGAACTTCAGGCCGCGCTGGAGCGACAGGCCGCGCTGCACCAGGCCGCCTACGCCGCCCAGTTGGAGACGATCCACCGGCTCGCGCTTGCAGCCGAAGTCCGCGACGACCACACCGCCGAGCACCTCCGGCGAGTGCGTCACTACTGCCGTTTGGTAGCACAGCACACGGGATTGCCACCCAACGAAGTAGAAACCATCGCCGAGGCCAGCCCGCTCCACGATGTCGGCAAGGTGGCGATTCCGCGAGCCATCCTGTGTAAACCCGGCAAGCTGGATCCAGACGAATGGGAAACGATGAAACAGCACGCCGAACTGGGCGCCCGCATCCTGGCGGGATCGCCCTATCCGCTGCTGCAAATGGGAGAGGTCATCGCGCGGACGCACCACGAACGCTGGAACGGCGCGGGATACCCGGCCGGCCTGGTCGGCGCGGCGATCCCGCTGCCGGGCCGCATCTGCGCGCTGGCGGACGTGTTCGACGCCCTCACCTCGCCCCGTCCCTACAAGAATGCATTCTCCCCGGACCACGCCTTCGCAATCATGGCCGGGGAGCGCGGCCGCCACTTCGATCCGGAGATGCTCGATCTCTTCCTGGCACTGCGCCCCGCGATCGAAACCATCTTCCAAGAGCACCGGGATCCGGGATAGGGCGGCGGTCACCCGCTGAGGTGCCCACGCCCTCCTCCCGTCTCCGAGCCGCACCGGGCGCAGCAAGTGGTCCCCCCCGTCACACCCACCTGCCCTCCGTACCCGAGCCACGCGCGTCAGCAAGTGGTCCCCTCCTCAGGCCTCCGATTGTGGCGGAATCCACCCTGCCGAGCCGGGGCCACGCGCCCTTGAGGAGTCTCCAAAACGGAGTTCGGAGACTCCCTATCCCGGACCCGCCGCGTTCTGACCCAACGGCAAGCCCCACGCCCCTGTATCCCTGGCCATGCGCGCCAGGCCGGCGATGCGTCCCACGCACCAGCGGTGCGGCTAAGATGCAGGCGCAGCCCAGGCGTCAGCGGCTCAGCTTACGTGCACGTAGTTCAGCCCAGGTAGCCGGCGCTCTCCAGGTACGCCAGGATATCGCCGAGCGACTCGGCGACGGTCCGGCCCTCCGTCTCCACGATCAACTCTGGCTTCTCGGGCTCCTCGTACGGAGCGGAAATCCCCGTGAACTCCCGGATCTGACCGGCGCGTGCTTTGGCGTAGAGCCCCTTGGTGTCCCGGGCCTCACACGCCTCCAACGAAGCACGCACGTAGACCTCGATGAAGTCGCCCTCACCCTGGATGCTGCGGGCGCGGTCCCTGTCCTCACGGTAGGGCGAGATGAACGCCGTCACGTTCACCAGCCCCGCATCGGTGAACAGCTTCGCGACCTCGCCGATCCGGCGGATGTTCTCCGCCCGATCTTCGGGCGAGAACCCCAGATCCTTGTTCAACCCGTGGCGCACATTGTCGCCGTCCAGCACGTAGGATCGCACGCCCCGCTGCCAGAGCGCATCGTCCAGGGCGTTCGCCAGCGTCGACTTCCCAGAACCCGACAGCCCCGTGAGCCACACCGTGCATCCCCGGTGGCCAAACTTCTCTGCGCGCTCCCCACGCGTCACTGTGTGCGCGTGCCAGACAATATTCGTGGCCTTGACTTCCGCCATTCTGTTCGTGCCCCGCGCCTTCCCTACCAGCGTCACGCCCGCAGTCAATTCCAGGGGCGGGTGGGGAGGCCCACGAAGTGTATCCGATGCGGGTGGATGGTGGAGAGTGGCCGAACACCAGGGCAGACGATCGCCCGGACGGGCAAGCGATGCATCAGGGGCAGGATTGCGGTACCGGATGTGTCATCAGCGCCATTTGGGGGAACCCTGGAAAATGCGACTCCGTGATACCGCTTTTCGCAGGCCTCAATGCACCTTCGCCCTCTCCGTCCCCCGATCGTCCTCGCCGGTATGGCGGGTGTCTTCTTCGGTATCTCGGCATTCACGTTCTGGTATGGGGAGGGAGCGTCGTATCTCAGCAATGACCCGCGCGCCTGTGTGAACTGTCATGTGATGCGGGATCAGTACGATGCCTGGCAGAAGTCGCCGCACCACGCCGTCGCCAACTGCAACGACTGCCACGTGCCGCACGCCCTGATCCCCAAGTACCTGGCGAAGGCGCAGGCCGGTTTCTGGCACTCGAAGGGATTCACCCTCCAGGACTTCCACGAGCCGATCCGTATCAAGCCCGAGAACCTGGACATCGTGAACCACAACTGCGTCGGCTGCCATCGCGCGTTCGTGAACGAGATTCTTCCCTCCCACTCCGGCGCGCACTCAAAGCTCAACTGCGTCCGGTGCCACCCCGGCATCGGGCACGGCCCGCGGATGTGAGCCGCATCTCCTGTACAGCAAGGAACCAGCAACCATGGCGGAACCGATTCGGCGCGGCAGCGTTAGTACCGCGCTGTACGTGGGCACGTGCGTCGGCGTAGCTATCGCGACCTTCGTCGTCGCTCTCCTCTGGCAAAACATCGCCGAACGGAAAGACGAAGCCAAGATGACCGTGTTTCCGATCACTCAGTTGACCGAAGACACGATCTCGCCCGCAGAGTGGGGCAAGAATTACCCGCGCCAATACGACGGCTACCGGCGGACAGTGGACACCCAGCGCACACGGCACGGGGGCAGCGAGGCGTTCCAGAAACTGGATGAAGATCCGGTCTGGCGGCTGCTGTTTTCCGGGTACGCGTTCTCGGTGGATTACCGCGAGGAACGCGGCCATGCCTACATGCTGGTGGACCAGGAGGCCACAACGCGGGTTACACAATTCAAACAGCCTGGCGCCTGCCTGCACTGCCACTCATCCATCATCCCCGCCTACCGCCAGGCGGGCCGGGAAGCGGGCATCCCCGACACCCGCCCGCGTGAGCAGCTCATGGCGGGCTTCGGAGCCATCTGCGCTCTTCCCTACACCGACGCGCGCAAGAAGGTCAGTCATCCCGTCTCCTGCGTGGACTGCCACGACCCGAAGAGCATGGAACTCCGCGTCACGCGCCCCGGGTTCCTCAACGGCATCGCCGTCCTCGCACGCTCGGCAGACCCGGTGCCGCACCTGGCCAGCATTGGGCGTTGGCGCACCGGTTCGCGCGTCGGCGACTACGATCCGAATATCGAAGCCTCCCGGCAGGAAATGCGTTCGATGGTCTGCGGGCAGTGCCACGTGGAAT
>SYMT01000116.1 GCA_005805375.1 Actinomycetota bacterium | reverse complement strand
GAGCAGCAAGCGGGCGTTAGTGTCGGCTACAGCAGCACGGTCACGCAGAGTGTTGCATGCCGACCCCACTGCATCGAGTGGGCGACTCACACAGGCAAGCGGGACACAATCCGGTGTCCCGCCTCCAAACGGATCCCGTTGTGGCACTCTCCAACTGGAGATGACCATGGACCCTCACCACTCCAGGTCTGATAGCACTCGTAACGGCGTAGCACCCCGGTCGTGGGTATATGGCGCTGTGGCGACGGGCACGTTGATCCTCGTACTGGCTCAATCCCGCTCGGCAACCTTTGCACAATCCAGCCAGGGCCTCCGCACGCCCATTACGCTGGCGGAGCCGGACATCATGCTGGACCGCCTCCTTACCCGGCTTCAGGGGCTCTCCGGCGTCGCTCAGGTTGCTGCCGATGACGCCGGCTTCGAGCATGTGGCCGTATTCTGCACGAACCAACCCCTCGGTGAATTGCACAAGTCCATCCGGGACTTGCTGGGTTGGACCATCACCCCGCGGGAGACGGACGGTCGGACGGCATACCACTTCGCACCCAGCAGCCGGCTCGAGCGGGAGCAGCAGGCCGAGCGGGAACGAGTGCGGCGGGCGTACCGGAGGCAGCTCGACACTGCACTCCAACTGTCCGCGCTCAACCCGGACTCCCCGGAGTGGGCCCAGTTCAAGCAGGACCGCCCGACGGAGGCGATCAGTCTTGCCAACCCGGTGGTGCGCCCCCTGCACGGGATGCTGCGCCGCCTCCAGGGTCCCCGGCTCGACGCGGTGTTGGCCGGGAGGGCGGCCGTGTTGGATTTTCCCACCCTCCCGGCCGATTTCCGGCAGCTCCTGGATGAAGCGTACACTGCGATGGAGTGGCCCCGGGAGGGGCCGATCCGCACGGTCACGGTGCAACTGGAACTCGGAAAGACCGGCCTTCCCGAGCACATTGACTTCGCGTATCAGTTCGCCAATGGGAAAGGAAAGGTGCATCTGTACGCCGCCCACGCCGGAGTCCTGAGCTTCTTCGATAACCCGGGGAAAGCGGAAGCGGAACAGCGTGCCACGGCGCGGAAGGCGGAACTGGACCAGCACCCCATTCTCGGCCAGCAGGTTCCTGCGTTCCGAGAACCATTGGACCCAACCAAACTCGCCGCAGAGATGAACATTTACACGATCGCGCTGTTGGATCTGCACCGCCGCACGAAGCTGCCGGTTCTCGCAGCCGTCTATCCGCACGCCGTCGCGACAGTGCTCGGGGGTGGGTCGATCGCGCGCCGGTTGACGCAGATGGAAGGTCGTCGGCTCTGGGAGGTGCTGGACGACCTCTCGGGTTCTCCGCGCTGGCGCCTGGCTAATGGGACGATCCTGCTGCGAAGTTCCTACTGGTTTGGCTGGCGTCCTCTGGAAAAGCAGTTGCACGCCAGGATGGGACTCCAACCGAAGGAAATGACTGCCGCGGCGGCCCCCTGCTGCGACGAGTAGCGAGTGCATCTGATGACGCACCGACGTCAGGGATCGGGTGCTGCGACGGCAACCAGGGCGTACAGTGCTGCGCGATGCGGGACACTCACGGGGAGGTGGTCACTCTGGGGACCCTGCGAGACCGCGGGGTGTTTACCGTCCTCTGTGTGGTAGGCGGCTCGCACCTGGATCGCCTGCTGCCGGGCGGGACCTGTGGGTGGGTACTGGAGGACGAGGCGCCTCTCCGGAGTGGTGCGGCGCGCATCCCTTCGTCACCGTGCAACGCGGGACTTTTCCCGCGTGGTGCTCTCCCACGGGGTGCTGCAGGAGGCAAGGGGGGAACGGGCAATCACTGCAGGGGGGGGAAATCCTGCCGCAATTGTGCGGCCCTCCGGTGCACCTCGTCTCTGATGTCTACCGTGACGGTCAACCCCGTGCCCGTAGCGGCACTGGCGAAGTCGTCGTCGAACGTCGCCAGTACCCATTGGGGGTAGAGGCGCCCTTTCCGGTAGAAGTTGCCCAGGATGGTGGGATCTGCGCCATGTGGGTGCGGAGTCTCCAAACTACCCCTCCGAACTCCCCGATAAAGCATCGCGCGGCTGCACCGGGGTCTGCAGAGCGGCCGGTGGCGTGCGGCCCGACCGCGAAGAGCGCCGGGCGCGCGATGCACGTACGGGGAGAAGCTGCGGGTTCGCTCGGAGGGTGAAGGTGAACGCGGGGGCGGAGAAGGGGAAAGCCGGCGCACCCGCATCTTCCAGAGCTACCGCGTACGAGGAGTAGACCGGCCACGTCCAATCCGCGCCGGGGATCGGATAGTCACTCACAGTGGCGGGGGTCGGGTCCGGCGGATCGGAGAGACGTGCGGGGGGGGGCGGGCACGTCTGCGACGGCGGTGGCGGCGCGGCGGGCGCCCGTCACGCGCAGGAGAATCGGAGCGATCGGTGTGCCGGTGCGAGCTTCGACGACCGGAATCCCGTTGTCCAGCACGAAGACGGTCGGCGCACGGCCCAACGGGACCGGTTTCCACACGAGGGCCCCCCCGGGCGGTTGGCCATCCGGGCGCCAGCCGAAGACCTTTCCGGACAGAACTCGCGGCGCCTCCCGAGTATGCATTCGCAGGTACCGCACCACATAGTTCGGGGCAAACGGGTCGGGGCTGACTTGCTGGAACGCGATGCCGGGTCTGAGTCGCTGCCCGCGGAGTGCAGCGCGCGCTCCCTGGTTGATCCACTGCACCAGGCGCGCACGTGCCGCCTCGTCCCGGGCAAGCGCGATGAGCCAGCGTTCGCGCGAGAGGCCTGGCGCGCCCGGCACGAACCGCTGCGCTGTGCTGCGCAGGGATGGCGGGTACGCTGACGCGGGGGCGAGTACCGGGTCGGAGCTGCCGGTGGTGGGCGCTGGTTGCTCTTGCGCCAGGCGCATTTCGAAGCTGGACGCCAGGTCAAGTTCGGCCGGAGTGCCTCCGGCTGCGTCGTGCCGCACCGCAGCCCAGGCGTCTACCGCCGCTTTCACAGCGGATGCCCGGGAGGAACCGGTGGCGGTGCGAGCCGTCTCCGTTCGGGCAGCAGCCTCGTTCCACCGCTGTGCAAACGCCCGTCGGATGCGCGTGTCTTCCGACTGTTTCGCCCAATCCTGCAGTCCGGCGGCGTCCGCTCCCAGTTGCTCGGCCAGCGGCGAACCAGGGGTCGCCCATTCCTGGGCCTCGAAGAGCAACCGCAGCACTTCCGTGTAGCTGGAGGGAGTGGCGCCCGACAGCGCGTGGAAACGGGTGGCGGCGCGGGCCGCGTAGAACCGCGCCGCATACACGCTTCGCTTCAGGAAGCCGTCCTTGAACAGATCCTGCGTGCCCTCTCGAAACACGCGTGCAGCGAGGTACTCTTCGAACACCTGTACGTCCGGACTCAGCGGGGCGGCATTCAGGCCGCCGGGGCGTCGCTCATCCTCCGCCATCTCGCGGGACACGCGCTCGGACCGCGCGGCGCGCGCGAGGGCGGCCTCTGCGCCCGCGGCGTCTTTCTGAATGACGTGCGCTTCCGCAAGCCGCAGCAGTAGGTGGAGGCGCAGTGCCTGCTGGTAATCCGACGGGGGGTCGTTGGTGGTGAGCAAATCCAACGTCTGGAGCCCGCGCTTCCAGCGGTCCGTGCTGTCCTCGGCGCCGGCGAGGCGCAGGTCCAGACTCGCCTGATTCCAGATCGCGAGGGGGAGCAACCGGCGGCGAACGGGTGAATCGGGCGCCGAGACGAGAAACGAAGTCACTTTCTCATACACTTCGCGGGCGCGGGTGGGGTTGCTCGCTTCCTCACACTTTCGTCCGAGCAGCAGCATCTGACTGGCGTACAACGGATCGCGCTCCGCGCCCGCTCCCTCCACTACCCGGGATGCGGCAGCCAGATCCGGCGCCTCGCCGCCTCCCTGCAGCAACATCCAGATGCGCTGCTGGCGCGCGGCTACCTGCGCTTCCGGAAACTCCTCAAGGCGCACCAGGGCCGGCGCCGCCGCTGAAAACCGGCCCTCGGAAAGGAGGTGCTGCGTGCGGTTGAGCAGCGCCATCATCAGATTGCGACGGTCAACCGGGGGCAGCGTCGCCGGATTCACGGCAGGTGGATCGCGGTGCAGCATCCCCGCACCCCAGATCGCGACGCTCGTCGCCAGTTGTTCCCAGGTGGCCGAGGCTGCCGCGTCCGGCGGCATGTTCGAGTCCGGAAGCTGCCAGTTCGAACGTGCGATCGGCCAGGAGGTCCCCGTTCGTGCCTGGGAAACGTCCGGCGGGCGTTCCGCGAACTGCCAGAGCGCCACCCCAGCACTCTCCAGCCCGGGGGCTGTAGTCGTTGGATCCGTGTTCGCCGCACCCACCGCCGCGAGGGCTGCCTCGACGACCGCTGGATTGCCCACCGCGCGCCCTGGAAATGTCGCCGCCCCCACGGCGGCGAACGCCTGGCCCACGCGGGCGGCCGGTCGCAGCGCCGCACCCCGCCGGCGCAGGGTGTCCACATCCAGTCCGTACGCATCTGCGCCGCGACTGGTTTGGGTGCGCGCCGGATCCTCCGCCAACGCGGAGGCGAAGTGCGCCTTTGCCTCCGACCACTGGCGTTGGCGGAGCGCCAGGACGCCGAGGTAGGTGAAGGCCTCGGCGCGCACAGCGCCGGTTGCGTGGCGGGTCGCCGCAAGCAGCGAACGTTCAGCCTGGTAGGCTTCTACGTCCGCCTGCGGGGCGCTACTGCGGGAGTTGCGCGAGTAGTAGGCCAGGCCAAGAGAAAGCTCCGCCTCCGGAAAGCGGACACCGTCGGTTGCCTGCACCAGGGAGGTCTCGGCTCGCTGCCAGTGATCCGTCTGTGAACGCTCTGACCGCGCGGCCTGAGCCGTAGCCCACTCCTGCAGGCCCCGGCGGTACGCAGCCCAATGAGCGTCCGTGGGTCCGTCGGCGGCGCCGAACCACGTATTCGTGACCTGTGCAACCAGTTGCTGGATGGGCATCGTGAGCAGCACACCGCACAGCACGAGCAGCGGGCTCGGCCGGAGTCGCGTGCTACCGGCGGACTTGCCCCCACCGGTCAGCTCATGGACCCGGAATCTTGAGGTCGAAACTCTCCCCGCGCGGTCTGATGCGGGATGCTGATCGTTGCGTACGGTCATCCGTCTCTTCCTGCGGCCGACGCGGGGAAAAGTTGAAGCCTGTCGGGCGACGGAGCGAGGGGCGCGCCATCGCCGAGTCAGCCATCATCCGCCTCCCGGCACTCCGTTGCTCCCCGCGCGGCAGGCATTGACAAACCCGACGAAGAGCGGATGCGGAGCTTCGAAACGACTCTTGTACTCCGGATGATACTGTACTCCGAGGAAGAAGGGGTGATCCGGAAGTTCGATGGCCTCCACTAACTGTCCGTTCGGCGATTGGCCGGAGAAAACCAGCCCTGCACGCTCGCATTGGGTGCGGTACTCGTTGTTGAACTCGTACCGGTGGCGGTGTCGCTCGCTGATCTCCGGGGCACCGTAGAGCCGGCGCAGGAGAGAATCGGTAGCCGTTCGGCAGGGGTAGGCGCCCACCCGGATGCTGCCCCCATAGCGTTTTTGCCGGAGCGCCTCGATCTGGTCCGGCATCACGTGGATTACCGGATGTAGCGTCTCGGCGTCCACTTCCTCGCTGTTGGCGCCGGCAAGCCCGACCACGTGCCGGGCAAATTCGATCACTGCCATCTGCATTCCGTAGCACAGCCCGAGGTACGGCACCCGGTGCTCGCGGGCGTACTGGATTGCTACGATCTTTCCTTCCGCGCCCCGGGAGCCCCACCCCTGCGGGATGATGATGCCGTCCAACCCCTGGAGCTGCTCCTCGGCCGACTCGAGGCCGGTGAGCGCCTCGGCGTCCAGCCACTCGATTTCGGTGCGCACCCCCGTCGCGGCCGCCACGTGGTGCAGCGATTCAACTACGCTGACGTACGCGTCCGAGAGGGAGTAGTCGCCCACCGCGTGATACTTGGCCACGATCCCGACTCGCACGGTCGGCGTGTCCGGCGCGAGAAGCCGTTCCACTCGCTCCTGCCACTCGGACAGGCGCGGCTGGGGCACCACCTCGACGCCGAGGCGCCGCAGCAGCTTCTGCGCAAAGTGCTGGTCCTCCAGGCGGAGGGGCACCTGGTACACCGAGCCGATATCCGGGCAGAAAATGATCTGGTCCGGCTCCAGGTTTGAGTTCTGGCAGAGGGTGGTGAAGCGTGGGGTGTCCACCGCACGGGCCGAGCGGGCGACCACGAAGTCGGGAAGGATGCCGCACTCGTTCAGTTTTCGGATGGAGAGCTGCGTCGGCTTCGACTTCAACTCACCGAGGTTGTCCAGATATGGGAAGTAGGAGACGTGGATGTGGACCGTGCGTCCCGGCAGGCGCTTCGAAAGGATGCGCGTGGCTTCCAGGAAGACTTCGCTCTGGTATTCGCCGACGGTGCCGCCCAGTTCCACGATGCAGAACTCAGCCCCGTCGGCCGCTTCATACATCCGGGAGATGATCTCCTCCGGGACGTGCGGCACCACCTCGACACACTTCCCGTCGTAGTACAGCTCCCGCTCCTTGCGGATGATGGCGTTGTAGATCTGACCCGTTGTGACGTAGTTGGAACGACCCACATCCTGGTTCAGAAATCGCTCGTAGTGCCCGAGATCCTGGTCCGCTTCGAGCCCGTCGTCGGTCACGAACACCTCGCCGTGGATGGTCGGGTTCATCGTGCCTGCGTCCAGGTTCACGTACATGTCGCACTTGATCGGCGACACCCGGAATCCCCTGGACTTGAGCAGCAGGCCCAACGAGGCTGCCGTGATTCCCTTCCCCAGGCCCGATACTACCCCACCCGAAATGAAAATGAACCGGGTGTTGTCCATGTCGCCCGACCTCCCTGCCGGTCCCTGCGCGATCCCCGAATACTGGTGGGCCGTTCCGACCTGAAACCACCCCTATTCTTTTCGGCTTGTCGGGACCACGAGTCTCAGCCGATGGTGCGGCCGAGTGATGCGAAACGACTGGTGAGGAGGACACAACCGGGGGGCATGCCGTATTTGGAGAACGGATGGGCGACCTTTCGCGCCCGAACAGGAGCCTCTGTGGCAAAGAATCACGAGTCCGCTGCCGACGCAGCTTCCCGACCCGAAGATCTCACCGGGATCCCGCACCCCGGCTGCCTCCCGGCGTGGGAGGTGGGCGAAATGCCCGCGCCGGTCGCGTTCCAGTGGAACTGGAAGACGTTCATCGCCCTGGTGGGTCCCGGTATTGTCATGATCGGCGGCACCATCGGTACGGGCGAGTGGGTCACCGGCGCCGGGGTGGCCGCACTCTACCGCGGTGCGTTGCTCTGGGTGGCCCCCCTGGCGATTCTTTCCCAGGTGATCCTCAACACGGAGGTGATGCGCTATACGCTGGTGACCGGGGAACCGGCATTCACGGGCTTTCTGCGCTGCCGGCCCGGTCCCCGTTTCTGGCTGATCGGCTACCTCATGCTGGACTGCATGTCCTGGTGGCCGGCACTGGCCGGACTCGCTTCGCAGATCCTACTCTTCCTCGTGCTGGGCAAGGACCCTCTCCCGGAACAGATCCGCTGGACGAGTTGCGGGCTGCTGATTCTCTGCGGTACGCTCCTCTGCTTCGGGGGGAAAATCTACAACACGCTCGAAGTGGTACTGAGCGGCAAGGTCATCTTCGTCCTGCTGTACCTCACCTTTTGCACGGTCGTGTTCGTGCCGGGCCAAGTCTGGTCCGAGATCGTAGTGGGGATGGTCAATCCCTTCAACATCCCGCCCGATATCCAATGGGGCCTCATCGGGGCCGTCGCGGGGCTTGCGGGCATCGGGGGGATGGGGAACATTCTCGCGAGCAACTTCGTGCGGGAAAAGGGCTGGGGGATGGGGGCGACGGTCGGCGCCATCGGATCCGCCGTCGGCGGCCAGGAGATCAAGCTCTCGCATCTGGGGACCATCGCGCGCCCGACCGAGGAAGCCTGCCGACGTTTTGATCGCTGGTGGTCGCATGTCAAGCGCGACCAGTTCGGACTCTGGTTCGGGGGCTCCATCGTGGGCATGCTGCTTCCCTGCCTGATGGGCGCCGCCTTTCTCAAGGACAACTACTTCCAGGCAAAGGGGAAAGAAGCCGTCGCCTCCGTGGCGCTCGCGCAGGACTTCGGCGCCGCGATCACCGCTCAGTTCGGCAGCACGCAGGGCCAGATCATGACGCTCCTGACCCTGCTGTGCGGGTTCGTGATCCTCTTTCCCGGGCAATTCAGTGCCCTGGACGGCGTCGCCCGCCGGTGGTGCGACGCCTTCTGGTCGGGCAGTCGCCGCGTGCGGGCGATGGATGCGGGGAAGGTGCGATACCTCTACTATGGCTTCGTGGGCGCCTATGTGACGATTGGCTGCTGTTTGAATGCCCTCGGGATGTCTGCGCCGAAGATGATGGTGATCAACGCCAACCTGGCGAATCTCGCGATCACGGGCTGCATCCTCCAGACCCTCTATGTCAACACCCACTTCCTGCCGGAGGCATTCCGCCCCACCAAAGCCAAGCAGGTCGCAATGGTGCTGGCCGCTGTGTTCTACGCCTCCATCTTCTCGCTGGTGACGAAGCAGACCATCGAGAAGGCGATTGCGGGAACGCTATTCTGAGACGCGGGGCTCAGTGGACGCCGAACTGAGCCCGCATCTCCGCCATCGCCCGCTTTTCCAGCCGGGAGACCTGCATTTGCGTCAGGCCCTTCCGGCGGGCTACTTCTCGCTGGCTCAGCCCCTGTACGTAGCGGAGCTGCAGCACCTCGCGCAGCGGGGCGCCGAGATGGGACAGGGCCTGGCTCATACTCACCTGGCGCTCCACCGTGTCGAGCGCTGCATCCTCCTGACCCAGGCACTGTTCGAGCAGAGCGGGCCGCTGCGAATCGCCCTGCTCGAATTCGCCATCCAGCGACAGCGGGCGATTCACCTCCTCCAGCGAGAGCGCTTCCAGGACGCGTTCCTCCGTCGCTCCCAGCCGGCCGGCCAGTTCCATCGTGGTCGGGCTGCGCCCCAGCGTTTCGGTCAACTCGCGGCGTGCCCGCTGGGTCTGTTGGGCGAACTCCTGCATCCCGCGCGGCACATGCACACTCCAACTGTGGTCGCGGAAGTAGCGGCGCAGCTCGCCGAGGATGGTCGGTGTCGCGAAGGTGCTGAACCGGTAACGGGTGGAGGGATCAAACCGATCCACCGCTTTCACCAGTCCAACCAGAGCGACCTGGAAGAGGTCATCACTCTCGGTACCCTTGCGCGTGAAGCGATTTGCGATGGAATAGGCCAGGCGCTCAAACTGGTGAATGATCGCCTCGCGGGTGTGCGGGTCGCCGGTGCGGGCATAGTCGGCCCAGAGCCGGTCGGCGATTCTGCTCTCTTCCATCCGCGTCATGGTCGTTCCCTCTTCTCCGGCACGCTGTACCGGAAACGCAAACGCCCCGGCCCTCCACCACTGAGTGGGAAGGACCGGGGCGAAACCAGGCCCCGTTTGGGCAGCAGTCAGGGCTGCCCGAACGTCGTATCCATGTTTCAGGACACGGCAACGCCTGCGGATTGACGCATTGTCCGCGACGGGCGAAACAAAATTCTTACGGTCCCTACGGAATCGGGCACTGCGGATCGGGATGGAGGTCCAGCGGATAGGGGGACAGCACTTCGATGCCCTGTTCGGTGACCTGGAAGACGTTCTCCAGGCGCACCCCGCCGCGGAGTTCGTCGCTATACGCGCCGGGTTCACACGTAAAGACATTCCCCGGGGCGAAGACGCCCCCTCGGTCCCGGTTCAGGTCCGGCGGCTCGTGGGGCCGCAGGCCGAGCCCGTGCCCGCCGTGATGGATGAGGCCCCGGGCCGCCAGATGCGGGTGTTCACGAATGCGCGCATCCAGTTCCGACCAGAGGTCGCGAGTGCTGCGCCCGATTCGCGCCATGTGGGGTACCGCCTCCAGGATGCCCGCGATGTGGGCGTACACCTCGGCCTGCAGATCGGAAGGGTGGTCCCCCACAATCCAGGTTCGCGACATGTCGCACCAGTACCCGTCCACATCGCTCCAGGCGTCAATGATGTACATCTCCCCGGCAGCGATCGTCCGGTTGCGGGCAAATCCGCCGAGTTCACCGCTGCGGAAGTCGCCGTTGAAGAAATGGATGGCGCCCGTATACCGCTGAGCCGCTGCCTGGCATTCGGTCATCACTTCGATTTCCCGCACGCCCGGCCGGATGACCTGCTGTGCGCGGGTGTAGCCTGCCAGAGTCGCCCGGATCGCGCGGCGGATGCAGCAGATCTCATCAGGATCCTTGTACTGCTGGAGTTCCTGCAGGATCTCGTCAACCTGCTCCCATTCCCGCGGAGATGCGGCGTCCTCGAAGGTGCGGGCCACCTGAAACGGCAGCGATTCCGCCTGGTAGCCCAGGCGTCCCAGGTTCTGGTTCACCCTCGCGCGGTCGGCCACCAGCGCGCACAGGCGCATCTGGTTGTCCGGATTGAGCGTGCCCATTTCGCTGAGCGCAAACGAGACGCGCTCATCCACGGCGGCCTCGCCGCCTTCCTGTCCGCTCACCAGCCAAACCGGTAACCCGGGGCCGAGGCAGAGCACGCTGGGGACAGTCCCCGTGGGGCTTTCCGGCAACAATCCCGTGAGGTAATAGATGTCGCGCGGCGCTGAAATGAGCGCCGCTGCGATCTGATCCGCCTCCAGCCGGGCGTTGAATCGTGCCTGGCGGTTCCGGCACCCCTCCAACGTGAGCATGGGTGTGTCCTACTCGTCGTCTTCGTCGTCTTCGTCGTCGTCTTCGAAGTCTTCGTCGTCCTCTTCGAAGATCGCGTCGGCGCCGTAGGCCCGTTCGGGACCCTCGATCTCGAGCGCCACTTCCGCATCACCGGACTTCACCCGTACAGTCACTTTGTTGACCCCGTACGGGAACAGAGCGCTCTCCTCCAGGTCCGGCGAAGCCACTCGGGTCAACAGATCCACCGCCGCCGCCCGTACTTCATCCAGTGTCGCCATTCGCATCCTCTTCCCAGTTCTGCACTCATGGCGGTAACCGCCGGGACTAGGTGTAACTTCCGTAGTGGATTTCCCTTCCAATTCACGAGAAATAACACTCCCGGCACGGTCGGCGAGCAAATCACTGTCCGCGCGGCGCCGGCTGCGAACACGGTGGCAGTTCGATTTTTGGAAAGGAACAAAGGGTCATGCAATCCGCACTCGGCGTGCGACTGTGGCTGGCAGGCGGAGCAATCGCCCTGCTGTCGCTGCCCACGATCGCACAGGAGGCGCCGGCAACTCTGCCGGTGCGCGATGTGGTCCTCTTCAATAGCGGGGTAGGGTACTTTCAGCGCGCGGGGCGTGTGGAAGGCGAAGCGGCACTGGAGCTCTCCTTCCGCAAGGAGCAGATCAACGACATCCTGAAGTCGCTGGTGCTGTTTGACCCGGGGGGCACGGTGCGCCCTGTGACGTACCAGGCGAACGAGCCGATCTCGCGGCGCCTGCGGAACGTTGGCGGCGCTCTCGGCCCTACTGTGTCGCTGGCTGACGTGCTCCGCAAGTTTCAGGGGGCGCGGATGCGGGTCGAGGTAGGAGCCGATGCCTCGGAAGGTCGCCTGGTCAGTGTCAGCATGCAGGCGGTGACCCCGCCGCTCGGCAACAATACGAATCCCATCACTCGGGACGTGCTGAACCTGCTCACCGAGACCGGGCTGAAGGCGATCCCATTGGATTCGGCCTCGCAGGTGCGGCTCCTCGACGAACGGCTGGCCCGCGAGCTCCAGGAGAGTCTCGAGCTGCTTGCCACCGGGCTGGACGACGATCGGCGCAGCGTGCAGCTCCGCTTTACGGGCAATGCCGCACGGGAAGTACGCGCCGGCTACCTACAGGAGATGCCGGTCTGGAAGACGACCTATCGCCTCGTGCTCGATCGCACGGGCAAGCCGTATCTCCAGGGCTGGGCCCTGGTGGAGAACACCACCGACGAAGACTGGCAAAACGTCCGGCTCAGCCTGGTCTCCGGGCGCCCGGTGAGTTTCATCCAGGACCTGTACCAGCCGCTCTACGTCCCGCGTCCCATCGTCCAGCCTCAACTCGTCGGCTCGCCCCTGCCCCAGACCTACGGCGAGCGGCTGGAGCTGCAGGACCGGGCGGCCGGGGAGGCCGATGCCGGCCGCCCGGTCCTTCGCGGCGCCGCCGGCCCTCCGGGACCGCCGGGGCCGCGCGGGATGGCAGGTGGGTTCGGAGGCGGCGGGTTCGGAATGAGGCCCGCGACGCCGCAGTTGCTCGCTGAGTCCGAGCTGCGAAGGCAGAACATCGCCCTTTCGCTCGGAGCGGCGGTGTCCGGCGTGGTGGCCCAGGCCGCCGGTGCAGAGCGCGGCGATCTGTTTGAGTATGCGATCGCCCAGCCGATCAGCCTGGCGAAATCTCGCGCCGCGATGGTTCCGATCGTCACTGCCGAAGTTGAGGGGCAGAAGGTTTCCATCTTCGATCCCGCCGTAGACAGCCGCCGGGCCCTGCGCGGTTTTCGCCTGCGCAACAGCACCGGCCTGCACCTGGCCGGCGGACCCATCACCGTGTTCCAGGACGGCATCTATGCGGGTGACAGTCAGATCGAGCAACTGCAACCGAAAGAGGACCGCCTTCTCTCGTACGCCGTGGATCTCGATCTGGTGACCGGGGTGGAGGCGCCGAAGTTTCGCACGGAGACGCTCTCGATTGTGGCCCAGGGTGGAGTGCTGGTGCTCAGCCACAAGCTGCACCGCGACACGACCTTTACTTTCCGCAACAAATCGGGCGAGCCGCGGATCGTGCTGGTGCAGCAGGCAGTCGAGCCGGAATACAAGCTCGTGGAGCCGGCTCAGCCGGCTGAGAAGACGGCCGACCACTATCGCTTCGAGGTAACGGTACCGGCTACCCAGACGGCCCGACTGCTGGTACGCACCGAGCATGTGCAGCAGCAGCGCGTGATTCTGCGCGCCTCAACCCTGGAGACCATCGAAGAACACGTCAAGAACGGACGAATCTCCGAGCGTCTCCGCGCCGCCCTGAAGCAACTGGTGGTGCACAAGCGCCGGGTAGCCGCCCTGGGATCGGCCCGTAGCGCACGCGAGGGCGAAGTCAAGGCGATTGACGAAGAGCAGGCACGCATCCGGATGAACATGGCGCAGTTGGACCGCACCAACGCGCTGTACATCCAGTATGTGAAAAAGCTGACCGACCAGGAAGCGCGCATCGAAGCCCTGCGCGTAGAGATGGCTCGCCTGCGCGCAGAGGAAGCCACCGCACAGAAGGAACTGACGGACTTCCTGGACCATCTGACCGCTGAGTAAGAATCACCCCCGACCGCGGAGCCCGCGTGCGGCTCCGCGGTCGGGGGGCGCCACCTCTGGCGCGCGCCGAATGATGCTGCGCCCGCCGGCGATGGAAACCCTGACGGCATGCGGGGAGAACCTGCCCGCGTTCGTGGCCCGCCGCACGCGGGCGCGGTTACACCGCCCGCAATGACACATCGCTGCACCCCCCCCCGCACTGACGCGCCCCCCCTTCGCACTGACGCGCCGCTCGCACTCGCGCGCCCCTCGCACTGACGCGCCCACGCGCCCCAGCACTCACGCGCCCCCGTACCCGATCCACGCGCGTGAGCAAGTGGAGTCACTCCCCGCACTCACGCGCCCCCGCACTCACGTGCCCCCGTACCCGATCCACGCGCGTGAGCAAGTGGAGTCCCCACCCGCGGTGACGTGTCGCCCATCCCAGAACGTGTCAGGCGCTCACAGTCGCGTTGCGGATCTCGCGATTGTGGACCACTTGCTCACGCGCGTGGCTCGGGTACGGGGGGTGCTCGAAGCGATTGGGGTGAGCTCACCCGCTACACCGATCGGCGGCGTATGGGTCGGTCGTTGCTCGCACGCACCTGGTCCGGCTCCGGCTCCGGGTACATCACCCGCGGGAACCCTGCGCGCCCCAGAGTTTACCAGGGTACTGTGTCAGTCCGTCGAGACGGTGGCCCCGCACCAGCGCGCTGCGTTGCGTAAGATCCGCCGAATCGGCTCGCGCTCCAGGACGGCGCCGCTGTTCAACTGTGGGCGGAAGAAGAACACCCGTCCACGTCCCACCCGCCACACCAGCCCCTCGGGGTCTCGCGCATCGGTACCTTCCTGTTCGCTCTCGAAGACCCGGAGATCCGGGAGCGGGGTGGTCAGGGCGCTCCCCGCCCGTCCCACCTCGTGCAACTGGAACGGCCCGACTCCTCGGGCGATCGGGTGGCGCGGCGCCGATGCGGAGACGGTCAACAGTGCAGGTGCGTCGCCCGTCGTATGTCCCCACAGAGCGTCTGGGGGGAAGAGCGGTTCCAGCAACGGGGACCCGCCAGCATACTGGAGGAGTACGAGGCCAAGCCGGCCGTCGCGGATCTGACGTGCGACTGACTGCAAGAGGGCCGAAGGGAGCGCGCAATCAGCATCGCTCCCGCACCAGACCAGGACGCCGGAGCCCGCTGCTAGAGTCGCAGACAGTTCGCCGTCCGAGAGAAACTGGAGGTGGAGCCCGGCATCTTCCTCGAACGCGATCGTCAAGAGGCGCTTCAGGTTTTCCGCCTGCTCGCCTGCACCCGGGACTCGGATGAAGACACGAACGGGCGCTGACGCGTCAGCTCCGCATTCGCGCGGCGCGGTGAGGGATGCTCCGGCGGCGGCCGCAGCGCTGTAGCCCAGAAAGGCGCGGCGGGAGTGGTGCCGTGTCGGCCCGGAGCTGCTCACGCCGTCGGCGGCCTGCATCGTTTCCCACACTTTGCGGATTGCCAGATGTGCCCGGTGCAGGCGCGATCGGATCGTACCGACGGGGCAATCCTGTGCGTGGGCTGCTTCCTCATAGGTCGCTCCTCCCAGGTCACAGAGTTCGACCGTGGTCCGGGGGCCGGGCGCGAGTGCATCCAGCGCGGCCTGCGCCGGTGCGTCGAGCGTTGCCGCCAGGAGACGGAGGGCGGGGTCTGCGCGATCGTCCGCGACATCCAGAATCTCCTCGCTGCCGTCGTCGGCGCGCTGGATGAGCGGAACGACCGTCAGGCGCTTGCGGCGGAAACGGTCCAGGTGGTTGCGCGTCATGATCCGCGCCACCCAGTGATAAAACCGCGTCCCTCCCTGGTACTGGTGGAAGGCGCGATACGCATCCAGCAGCGTCTCCTGGAGCAGGTCCTCGGCATCATCCCGGTTCCGCGTCAGGCGGAGGGCCAGTCGCGCAAACGCCGGACGATGGTGAGCAACCAGATCGTCGTAGGATGCGGGCGATGTATGCGGGGCAGCGCTGAAACTCATAGTGGGTGGGTCATTCGCAGGGACAGCAAATGAGGGGCGGGAGTGCTCGACCGGGCGCGTCCACCCAATAATTATATATGGTTATGGCCACGAAGTTCGCCTGGTCCACTGCGGTTTTCTGAAGAGTGCTCGCGACGCAGGGAAACGCACACCGGATTGCGAACCTCTCCAGGAGTCACGGCGGGCGACGGTTGCCCTGCCGCGAGCAGACACGCATGCGCCGGTCCCCTGCCGGATGCTGCGCCGCTGCGTGCTGATGTCAAGAGGAGTTAAAGGGATGAATACCCGGAATTGGATCGGGTGGGGTGCGGCGCTGGTTCTCGCGGCGGGAGTAGTCTCCCCGGCGGTAGCGAGGCCCCCTTACCTGGCGGCGTTCAAGCGGCACTACAACACAACCCAGGGTAAGCCCACCCTGAACGGAGCGAATTGCGGCCTCTGCCACATCGGGGCGGCCAACCAGCGGATGTGGAATCCGTACGGTCAGGCACTTCGCGCGGCACTCGGCGGCACGAACGTCAGCGATGCTGCGAAGCTCACGGCCGCGTTCGAACAGGCAGGTCGCGCGCGCAACAACGCCCGCAACGCCACGTTTGCCCAACTGATCGGACGGGACACACTGCCCGCAGCACCCGGCGGCGCGCCCGCGCGTCCGGGGGGCGGCCCCGCCATCAGTGGTAACTGGGAGCCGCTGTTCAACGGCATGAACACGAACGGCTGGACGAAGATGAACCAGGGCAACTGGGTGGTCGAAAACGGCATTCTCAAGTACACCGGCGGCGGCAATGGCTGGCTCCGGTCCAACCGGCAGTTCACCAACTACTCAATGGTGGTCGTCTGGAAATACACCCGGCCCGGTATGACCAACGACTCGGGGATTTTCCTCAAGGCAGGCATGAACGGCAGCCCGTGGCCGGCGGGCGGGGTTCAACTGAACATGGGTCCCGGCGACAACTTCGGCAGCATCGGTGGGATGGGTGGCACCCGGCCCCGTGCCGATCTGATCAAGCGGAACGACTGGAATGTCTATCAGGTGACCGTGCAGGGCGGCGCTGCTACCATGGCGATCAACGGTACCGTTGCGTGGGACATGGGGCAGTCGCCGATGCTTGCGCAACCGGGCTACATCGGCATTCAGGCGGAAGGCTTTCCGGTCGAGTTTCAGGGCATCTGGGTGATGCCGCTTCCGTAGGACGCCGGCAGGTCCACGCTGTCTCGCAAGAGGCACGCGCACTCGAGAGCGGAACGGCCCTCGCCTTTAACGCGTGGGTTTCGCTTCCGAGATCACCCCGATGGGGCAAAGAGAGGGGGGCCACTCGGCCCCCCTCTCTGCATTCGTCAGGCCCGGTCCGGGCCCCCCGAACGTGCGCCTACCGGTTGATCTGGATGCGCATCTCAGGGACGCCGGTCCGGAAGGCGAATGGGGCGCCCTGCAACGCCGTCCAGCGCTGCCGCTGTGTTGCGGTGAGTAGCGCGAGAATCTTCGGTTCGGTTTCCGCCCGCACGCCGCGCAATCTCTGCAACGCAACGCCGAAACGTCCGGTTCCGTGGGCGGTTCCCGCGCTCCTCAATCCCGCCAGTTCACCGGCAAGTTGCTCCTGAACCCGGGTTTCCTCATCCAGGACAACGCGAACCTTCTGCGCCTGATCGGTCGTCAGACCCAACAACTGTTGCACGTTCGCGTCGGCCAGCGCGCGCGCGCCTTGCCGCTGGTACTGGAGCTGCCGGAAGCGCCGCTGCTGGCCGCCACTGAGCATTCCTTCCGCCTGGAGAGCGAGCTGCTTCTCGCCCATCTCGACCCGGTTCCGGAGCGCTTCCGCGTCGGGGACGGCGCCCGGGGTTCCGCTGCTTGTCCGCACTACCTGCTGTCGCTGCTGTACCAACTCCGCCACTCTCCGCATCTGAACCGGCGTCAGCTTCAACTCGCGCTGCACCTCCGGCTGTTCCAGCATGCGGAGCGTGCCTCCCGATCCCGAATGAGAGCTCATCACTCGGTGCGACACCACCTGCCCGACTGCGGGCAGAGAACCGATCGCGATCGCCAACGTCAGCACCAGACCCATTCGCTTCCCACGCACCATCAGCATGCTCTCCTCCGCTGTTTGCGTTGCCGCCCTAGACCGGCGTATTTGCCGGGTCTCTGTGATAGTGACGAAACACAGAGAGTGTTTCGCGAACTGAAAGTGGGCCAACGGCCCGCCATTACTCGACGTAGAGCAATAGCACCACCCCGAGCAGCATCAGCCAGACCAGCCAGACGTACTCACCACCCCTCCGTGGCTGGCGCCAGGTCTCCCAGACGAACTTCGTGACCGAAATCAGCAGCGCGCAGGTGGCCATCATCAGGTGCTGCACATTCATACGCCAGGCCATCGCGAAGTGGGTCGGATCAATGGTGCTGTGCAGGTGGGTGTACAGCATGATACTTCCCCCGAGTCCGATAGTGAGGGCGCCCCATTTTCCGAACGCGGGATTTACCCGGAGCCCTTTGCGAATGCGCAGCAAATCTCCGATGCCGATGAGCAAGATGAGCCCGGTGCCGACCCGATGCTGGGCAGTGTCCCACGCGCGAAAGCTCTCCCACCAGCCGAGTGGACCGAGCGGCCACGCATCCCGGTCGGAGCGGATGAAAAGGAAGACAAACAGGGAGAGCCAGATACCTGGCGCCCCGTAGCGGACAATCCAGGGCGGATCCTTGAGCGCGAGTTGGAACATCCCGAGCATACTGAGCAACACCAAACAGAGCCCAGCAAAGGCATGATTCATTTCAGACCATTCGTCGTGATCGTCAGAAGAGTGCCCGTGTTCCTTCGGCTCCCAGATGAACCCCGCTTCCTGCGCGGCCGACGGCAGATCCAGTTCCAGCCGCGGATTTTGATCGGCGAAGACGACGGCGCCCCCTACATCGACCCCGCCAGGGTTGGTGAACCAGCGCTCCGCATCCACCACTACTGTCCGTACGCCCGGGACCTGCTGGAGGCGCTTCTTCAATGCTTCAATCTTGTCCAGGTCGTGGTTGCGTATCCCGATTGTTGCGTGGTAGGGGCGCGGGGTAATGTACCGGGGGTGGAACATCATGATTTCCCCGCCCCCGTCCTCAATGTTGTGCTCCAGTGCCACGTATTGGTCGAATGCGGGAAGGGCTCGCATCTTCAGGCGCTGAGT
>SYMT01000115.1 GCA_005805375.1 Actinomycetota bacterium | reverse complement strand
GTAGCTCTGCTCGTCAATCGCCAGCGCCCGCCGCAGCAACGGCTCCGCTTCCCCCAGCCGGTTCGTCGCGTGCAGCAACACAGCCAGGTTGTTCAGGTCCCTCGCCACCTCGGGATGATCGGCCCCGTAGCTCTGCTCGTCAATCGCCAGCGCCCGCCGCATCAACGGCTCCGCGTCGGAATGGAGCGCCCGGGCGTGAAGCAGGAGCGCCAGTTGGTTCATCAGCGTGGCAGTCGGGTCCGGAATCGCGGAAGCGTCCGCGCCCGCTGCGAGGAACGCCGCGTGGGGACGCACGAGATCCCAGCGCGGCCAGGTGCGGACGTCCTGCGGGTCGCCGGGCAGGGAGTCGGCGAGAACCCGGAGGGCGAGGTGAAGCCACACCCGTCGGTCCTCCGGCGCCATCCGCGAGCGGAGGATCTCCTGCACCACGCGGTGGACCTCACATGTCTGCCCGTCCTCGGACAGGCGAAGCATGCTGTAGTTGGCCAGATCGGCCAGCGCATCCGCCGGAGTCCCGGTGGCGGCGCCGGGTTCTGTCTGGAGGAGGGTGACGGCTTCCCGCCACCCCGCGCCTGCCGACTCGGTCTCCAGCAGGAAGAGCGGGATCGGTTCGGGGGCGAACCAGGCAAGGAGACGGAGGAGGGCGATCTCGCCGGACCCAAGCTGCTGCAGGGTGGTCTCCCACGTGGCGGCAACGCTCCGGGGGTACTGCATCAGCGCATCGTCGTGCCACTCGCGCACGCGGGCTTCGGCGGCGCGCCACTCCGCCAGGTAGGCACGCAGGGTGAGGCGGCGGACCCCGATGTGAGCGCCGGCCTGTTCCAGGGCGAGGGGGAGACCACCCAGCTCGCGGGCCAGCTCCCGCGCGTCGTCCGGGTCGGCGGCCTGCGGGCGGCGGCGGCCTTCGGTGCGGTCGAGGAGGAACCGGGCGGCCGGCTCTTCGGCCAGTGTGTCCAATTCGAGCGCGCGGATGTTCCCCGCCCACTGCGTGTAGCGCCCGGTGAGGAGGACCCGGCCGCCGCGCAGGGATTGCACGAGCTTCCCGGCTTCGGCGGCGGCCTCACGGGTGTCCAGGTTGTCCAGGATCAGCAGCCAGCCGGGGTGATCCTGGAGCCAGCGGTGCACGGCGGCCTCCCGGTGCGGCTCTTCGGGGTCCGCCTGTTCCGGAAGGTCCAGGGTCTCGGGCCCGGAAAGCGCGGCGAGATTGCGGTGGAGGTCGGCCGGGGTCTCCGCGCCGGTGAAGAGCAGCGCTGTGTAGGCATCCGCGCGGCGCCCGGCGTATTCCACCGCCAGCCGGGTCTTGCCGACGCCGCCCAACCCGTGCAGCACCCGTCCCACCAGCGCCGCGTGTCCGCCCGGGTCCTGCAGGGCGGTGTGGACCCGCTCCAGGTCCGCCTCGCGCCCGGCAAAGAGGCCTCCCAGGCTCTGGAACGGGAGAGAGATGGGTTTCCGTTCGGGCGGATCGGGCCGGGGCGCCGGAGCGGGCTGCAAGACGAACCCCGCGTCGGGAAACGCAGCGACCACGGCGGCGGCGGGCGCGCACTGCCCGGCCCGGTGCCTCTCGTCCGCCACCAGGACCACCCCCGCCACGCCCGCGCTGTCCCGGGGGAAGACGGGGCCGCCCGAGAATCCGGGCGCCACGGTGTAGCCGTGGCCGGCGAGATCATTCAACTGCCTCCGCCCGCCTGCAATCGCGTTCCCCAGGCGCACGTCCGCCCAGCCCCCGGCGGGGCGCCCCTCCGGGCATCCGAACAGCTCGCACTCGCCCCCGGCAAACTCCACCAGGTCGAGCGGCCGTGCGCCGTCAGGCAGCGGCCCCGTCACGAGCAGGAGGGCCAGATCGCTCGCCGCCGCGGGGCTCGCGTCCGCGGCCGGGGCGGGAGCCTGCCACCGATGGACCCGCGCCGGTACAGGAGTCTCCGGGGCGACGAACGGGAAGTCCAGATCGAGGGTCTCGTGCGAGTCCGGTTTCGAGGGCTCGTCAAGCGCTCTCCCCAGGGCCGCATTCACCACGTGGGCGGCGGTGAGCACGCGGTTTCCCGGCAGCAGGAAACCGAGCCCCACCGGCTGATCACCGCGCCGGACCCGAACCAGTCCGGCCGCCCCCGGGGGCTGTCCGTCGGGCCTCATGGCTGCCTCTCTTCCGGCAGGAATACCGGCACATCGTGCGGTGAGAGCGGGTTCGCCGGCGCCTTCCAGACGGCGAAGAGACCACCGGGGCGGGTGGCGGCGAGGGCGCGGCGGAGCGTGTGCCGGGCCGCCTCCACCCGGCTGCGGCGGGCGTCCTGGACGGACAGCAGGCCGAGGAGGTCGCCGGCGAGCCCGGCGGCCAGGCCGAGACCGTCCGCGGTGTAGGGGACACCCCGAGCGGTCAGGGCAAGCAGCAGTCCCGCATCCCCCCAGAAAACCTGGCGGATCAGCACATCGCCGGGCCGGTTCGAGATCTCAGGCGCGATGCGCTCCCGCAGGCGGCGCTCCACCCCGCGCCACGAATCCTCGGTACGAACGTTCACCCCATGAACATAGAGAATCGGCATCGCGGAACCCTTCCACACAAGGCAGACGACCGGTGGGAGGTTCCACACCGCTCCCGCGCTCTCCTTTTTGGACCTTCCCGCGCACTCACCGGGATCGGCAGGGCCGGGAATCCGGCACATCCCGTATCCCGGGAGCGCAGCCGCCCGCCCGCAGGCGTCCCGGTTCTCCGCGCAGGCGCCCCCACCGAGGTACCGGATTCGAGGGCGCATCAACGCCACCCGCGCCGAACCGGTGTGAACCGGATTCCCCGGCACTCGCCCCGGCACGTCAACCCGGAGTGACGTGGCCACAACGCGCTCACTCCGCGCGTTCCGAAACCGGTGGCGGCTACACCGGAACCGCCGGAATGCGCAGGCCCTGGGCCTGAAGGGACCCGATGTTCACTGCTGCGCTGTGGCGTACCGCTTCGTCGGGGTCGTCCAGGAGGCGCACCAGGCAGGCGATCAGGCGAGGCGGAGCCGGGTGCCAGAACACATCGCACGCGTCGCAGACCGCTCTGCGGGTGAACGCGGATGGGTGAGTTGCGAGATCGAGCAGCCGATCCAGTGTACTCGGAACCATGTCCACGGGGAACGCCCCGGCAGCCACACGCGTGACCTGTTCGATGGGGCTGAGTAGTGCTGCGAAGAGGTGCTCCTCCAGCCGGGGTACTGACTCGGGGCCCCAGGCGCTCAGGAGATCGAACGCCCGTGCCTGATCGCCGTAGTTCGGACTCTGCAGGAATTGCTCGACAAAGTGAACCAGCGACCGGGTGCGCCGCTCCGGTGGGAGTCTGAACAGCCCCTCCCGGGCCCGTTCCCAATCATCGAACTGGGGGAGGTATGCTACCAGCGCATGCACCACTTCGCCCGAGAAGTGCTCCCAACCGATGGCAGGCAGCGAGGCGCAGATGGAGGTCATGTTGGCGGTATCGAGTACTGCGATTCCCTTTCGCAGGCCCTCCAGCAACAAGTGGGTTGGCGAAATCGGGGCTGAGCAGTGTTGCAGGTAGAATAGCCACTGCCGGGAAGCGGCCCGCTGATCAGGATCGGGATGATCGAGAAACTCGGGGAGACGCGCGATCAGGAATTGCGGGTCGGGCAGACCTTCAGCCCCCGCCGCTGCAAATACAACCCGGGCATCTGCATCGCTCCGGAGCGCCCGCAATTGCGCGCAGACCGGTTCGTCGGTCCGAAATGCGGCACGCCTGGCGATCCGAGCAGCCGCAAGTCGAACTTCCGACACCGGGTCCGCCAACCACCTGACCAGATACTCCCGGGTCGTGTGCCGTTCAGCAGCGGTGCCGAGAGCGCCGATCACCTGGATCGCCAGAGCCCGTCCTTCTGCACACTCCGAATGGCTGGCCCGCATGAGTTCACCCACGAATTCGGGGGACTTCGCGATCCCTTTCAGGTGCATCAGACAGTTTCCGATCTGTGTGTCCCCCTGCGCAACGCGGGGCAGCAGCACTCGAATCACCTCGCCCGGGATGTCCTGCCCGCAGAGGCCGAATAAGGCCCCGATAGCTCGTTCCCGCGCCTCGCCGTCGGTGCCGGTGGCCATGTCGGCCAGCTCCAGCAACAGATCGGTGGCCTGGTCCGGCGCGTGAACCAGAAGCGCTCCCACGATCTCCGGCCAGACGCTGGGGTTCGCGTTCCACCCCTCTTCGCGCAGACGCGTCGCTACCCGGTCGCTGCCGGAGTAGCGACCCAGGGACTGGAGAGCAGCGGTGACCTCCCCCCGGTACTCCTCGTCCGGGTCGTGCAGGCAGTCCAGCAGGGCGAGAGCCACTGCGTCCGCAGCTACGGCAGACCGCAGCCGGATGACGACATCTATCCCCCACCGCCGCGCGTCCGCTTCGGGACGCCGGAGCACCCCGGCGAGGGCGCTCAGGAACTCCGGAGAGACACAGTGGTTGCGCAGCGCGCTCACCCAGGAGTACCAGGGGTAAAGGTCCGCCGGATCGGCTGCCCAGAGCACCGCGTACTCCGGGAGTAGCCGCCCGCCGGCGCGGGCTCCGGCGGAACAGAGCGACTGGAGCACCACATCGGGCCTGGTCATGACAGCCGCGGTGCCCCGCCGGTGATGGTGGCGCCAGAGGGTCACGTACTCGGTGGCGATGCGGTCCCGGCGCTGGGTCAATTCACCAAGAGAGCGAGGCGACCCACCGATCTCCCCCAGGCAGAGGGCGGCAAGCGCCAGCCGGTGACGGGCGATGTCATCGCGGGCAGGATCCCGCAACCGATCGAGCAGCGGCGCCGGATCCTGAAGCAGGCCCGCCAGCATGCGCACCGGTTCGTCCCATTCCGTCTGCCCGGCAATCCGGTCCAGCATCTCCCACAGAGCGACTGCCTCTTCCGGCCTCCCCGTCTCGAGTTGTCCACGCCAGTGCAGCGCGACGAAGTACTCCAGAAACGTGCGATGAGCGAACGCACAGCGAGCACCGCCGTGCGGGGTCACGATACCCCGTTCCATCAGCGCCTCTTGCCGGGCAGCGATCTCGGGCCCGCTGTCTCCCGTAGCGGCCGCCAGTGCGGCATACAGCTCCGTCTCGCTGAAATCGTTGCGCTGGGGGGATGGGGCATGGAGTCGCCATGCTACCTCCGGCAATACGCTCTCCCAGTCCGCCATCGCGGGTCCCTGTTCCGCCTGCCATCCCCCCTCCAGGACCTGGTCGAACAGCCTCGCGTAGACTTGCGTGCGGCGCGGCGGGCCCAACTCCAACGTCGGGTCGTCACTGTCCCCTACGTCTGCATCCGGTTCCAGGGTGGCGCACGTCAGCGAAAGGAGAAGCGGGCTCCCCCGCACAGCCTGGAGGGAGCGCCCGTCCTCCAATAGCTCGGTCCACAAGCCGGTGGCGCCCCATGCATCGAGAAAGGTCCGGGCCTCGTCGTCGCGCCAGGGATCCATCACATGGTGATCCGGCTGCAGCCACGCGGGCAGGAAACCCCGGCCGCCGGGCCGGGTAGTGATCACGGTGAGCGAGGCGTGGCCCTCCAACTCCGCCAGCGCGGCTCCGAGGAGGTCCGCGTTCGACACCTCGTCCAGGGCGTCCAGCAACAGCGCCGCGCGCCCCACTGCGATCTGTTCCAGCAGGTACTCGGTGAGCGCCTCGGCGTCCGTCGCCCCGCTTCGCGCACACTCCTCCGCCAGAGCCGCCCGCACCGAGCCGAGCCGCACCACCAGCGGGAGCGGGAGAAAGATCGGTAGAGTCGGAGGCCCCTGTTTCGTTCCCGCCACTCGTTCCCATGGAAACTCCGCCAATGCAGGCAGAGCCAGCTCGCGGGCGAGCATGCGCAGCAAAGCACTCTTTCCCAGTCCTGGGCTTCCCTCCACCAGCAGGGGATGGTTGGGGCACCGTTGGCTCCACTCCCGGGCCATGTGCAACCACTGCCGGCCCCGCACCAGGTACCGGGGCATCGCCGTGGGACTCTGCGCCGCCGGGCTCGCCCCGGTTCGCCCCGCCGCTCTGCGCCGGGCAGGCGAAAGGCACGGCCAGACGAAGAGCGCCGACGGCTTCCGGTCTCCGAACCACACGGGCGAGTGGAGGTCCGGGAGCGTGACCAGGTGTTCCAGATATGCCTTCAGGGCCGACCGGGGGAGGGATGTGTGCATCGTGTGTGCTCTGCGTCAAAGGCGCGACTACTCTGCTATCGCAGAAGCGGGGAGTGGTGCTCAACGTCACGAGGAACCGATACGCCGGGCCTTCATTCCCAGGGGAGGAACATCCCATTACTGTAGTGGAGCGGTTTTCGGGGGCGGCCGGGGTGAAATCAGACCGCCCCGACAAACCGCTGGATTACAGCTTGTGTAGGAAGGGCGTCAGTTCGTGTCCTGCGGGGTTGCCCGTCGCGAGCGGCTCCGCACGCGCGTCAGACGCGCGTAGTTCTGGTCGATCAGGTCGAGTGCAAGTTCCAGGGCCGCATCATCCTCGACGGTCACGGTGACCCATCCGTAGCGTCCGAGATAGGCAGCGACCCGCACATGCGGAAGCTGCAGCAGTCCCTCCGGGTCTTCCTCCGGCTTGACGGTGACCATCGCGGTTTCGCCGCTGCCGAGGAAGGCGAAGACTTTGTTGCGAACTTTGAATACGGTCTCGCCCCAGGGGTGGTCTTCCACCGCATCGGGCTTCGCCGCACAGTGCGTTTTGAGACGGTCCCTGTAGTGCATCTCCATGTCCAGGCTTCCTAAAAACCGGCTGACCATTCGGGGACGGATTGAGCGGTGCTGGCTGTTTGCCTTCCGTGCCCCGGTCGAACGTGTGCTGACGGAACTCCCTCCGGAACTGGAGCCGATCACTCACGGGGGCTTTGCATTCTGGAGCGCTGTCGTTTCCGAATTGCGCGAAATGCGTCCCGCGTTCCTCCCCCGGGTGATGGGAATTTCCTATCGGCACGTCGCCTACCGGGTGTACGTCCGCTGCCACCCGCCGGCGGGACCGCCGCAGCCCGGGCTCTACTTCCTCCGCAGCGATTGCGACAGTCATTTCGTTCGTCTCGCCGGCAACGCGCTGACCGATTTCCGCTTTCGGACCGCGGGCATCGGGATTGAGGATCTGGCGGACCGCTGCACGCTGCGCGTCGTCTCCTCCGACGCTCCTGCCGAAGCGATACTCGACCGCCACGCCCCCGCTACGCTCGCGGCGGGATCTCCGTTCAACTCCATCGAAGACGCCGGCTCCTTCCTGAAGTACCACCCGTGCGGTCTGGCCGTCCCCTCATCCGGACAGGTCGCCCTCCTGCGGATCACCCGCGACGAAGCCGCCTGGAGATACCGCCTGATGCACGTTCGTCACCAGGAGTGGGGGTTTTTCGCGGGGCGCGACGTGCAGGCGGAGATCTGCTACGAAGTGAAGCCCATTGACTATCAGTGGAATCGTGCCGTAACGATTCCCGTGCGCCCACGCACGGACTGATCCACTGCGCGCGCCCGGCTGTGGCTGCGGGGCTGTGGCCCGATGCAGCCCGGTCCCAGGCGCCCGGATTGGGGGGACCGCTGCCCGGTCTGGATGCAGGGCAGCGGCGCACTTTCGAGGCAGGAGAGGAAGAATTCCTGCATGTCAACCGGATTGAGGACGGGCTGGGACCGGTCTTCAATGGTCACAGTTGTGCCGAGTGCCATGCCGTGCCGGTCGTCGGCGGCAGCAGTCCCAACCTGACCATCTCGCGCGTCACCAGGATCGGACAACTCACCAACGGACTGTTCTACCCGCTGGTCGAGAAGGGAGGAATCCTCCTCCAGGCACGATCGCTCCGGAAGTTGGCGCCGACAGCGACCGTGCGGGGAGAAGTGGTCCCGCCGGAGGCGAACGTGGTGTACCGCCGCGCGACGACACCCGTGTTCGGAGCCGGGCTGATCGAGGCAATTCCCGACGCCGAAATCCTGCGACGGGCGCGCCAGCCGGGTGGTCGTCCCGGTGCGGGCGGCGGCAGCGGCGGACCACTCCGCTCTGGGGCCTGTCGGACCGCCGACTCCTGCTGCACGACGGCCGATCCACCACCATTGCCGGTGCGATCCGCCGGCATGGCGGCGAATCCAGCCCGAGCCGCGAGCAGTTCACCCGGCTGCCTGCGCGTGATCGGGACGCAGTGCTCGCGTTCCTGTCCACGCTGTAGCCGCGAAACCGCAAGCCCCGTCTGTGGAGAGGCCTCTCTCCGCAGGCGGGGACACCAGCGACTGCGGAGAATGGCTGCAATCGCGCCTGTTGGCGATGAGATTTCGCCTGTCTCGTCTTCGCCAATCTCCCCCCTCAACAGCGAGGTGCGTTCGACAGGGTGCAACTGCACCCACGGTCCGGTGTCTCAGCGAATTCAGAGCAGCGCGAAGGCAGGACAGCAAGATGCAGCAGGGACGATACGGACACCGGCACACCATCGGGATCTACCGGCGGGAGTTGATCCAGGCGGGCTGCTCCGGCCTGCTCGGACTCGGTCTTTCCTCGGTGGGCGCCACGCCGGCGCAGGCAGCCGCGTTGCCTCAGGCGCGGACCTTCGGCCGGGCGAAAGCCGTCATCATCGTCTTCCTCACCGGCGGAGCCAGCCACCTGGATACCTTCGACCCGAAACCGGAGGCGCCTGCCGAGGTGCGCGGCGACTTCCAGGCGATCGGCACGCGCGTTCCCGGCATCCGCGTGGGGGAGCACTTACCCCAACTGGCTCAACGGATGCAGCATCTGGCACTCGTCCGTTCGATGGCCCACAAGAACAACGGACACCTACCCGCGACGCATTGGGTGCTGACGGGAAAGGCCATACCGGGCATCCCGGAAGACCTGGGGGTGGATCGAATCCGCAGCCGGTCCGATTGGCCCTCCTACGGGTCCGCACTCCACTACTTCCGTCCCCGGGCCGATGGCGTCCCCTCGGCCGTCAACCTTCCCACTTATCTGCAGGAGCCGCCGCTCCTCTGGCCGGGGCAGTACGCCGGGTGTCTGGGCGCCCGGCACGACCCCTGGCAGATCACCGACGACCCGAACCGCCCCGAGTTCCGTGTGGAGAACCTCTCACTGCCGGCAGGCTTCGCCGTAGAGCGTCTGGAGGCCCGGCGCTCCCTGCTCGACGCGGTGAACGCCCGCCAGGACCAGCTCGCTGCCCTCTCCGAAACCGAGACCCTCAGCAACCGGCAGCAGACCGCCTTCACGCTCCTGACTTCGGGACGTTTCGGCAATGCCTTCCGCGTGGATCGCGAGCCGACTTCTGTGCGGGATCGCTATGGTCGGCACATGTTCGGGCAGTCGCTGCTCCTGGCCCGACGGCTCGTCGAGGCCGGCGTCCCCATCGTCCAGGCGAACATGGGCATCGTGCAGACGTGGGACACCCATGTGGACAACTGGAAGGTGTTGAAGAACCGCCTGCTGCCGCCCCTGGACCAGGGCGTGAGTGCGCTTCTGGACGATCTGGAACAGCGGGGCATGCTGGACGACACGCTGGTCATCGTCACCGGCGAATTCGGACGCACCCCGAAGGTTTCCACACTCGCGGGACAGACGCTGCCCGGGCGCGACCACTGGGCCCAGGTATTTACCTCGGCATTCGCCGGGGCGGGCGTGCGGGGCGGCCAGGTGATCGGCGCCTCCGATGCGCAGGGGGGATTCCCCGCCACGGAGGCGTTCTCCCCGGATGACCTCGGGGCGACCGTCTACCACCTGCTCGGCATTGACCCTGCTTCCGAGGTCCACGACCAGGAGAATCGCCTGCTCCGCCTGAATACCGGCGAGGTAATTCAGCCGTTGTTTGCCTGATGGGCTACTCCCATTTCAACCCTTCCTCGCGAAGGTGATGGTACGAGTGCTGGGTCTCGACCCACTGGCGGTACACCTCCGCCGTGAGCGCGAATTGCCGTTGGAGACGCCCGTCTTCTCCCGCCACCTGGCGGTCACGGAGCAAACCGACGGACATGAGTTTGTCCATCGCCGTCCGGAGGAGAAACGGGCGTAGGGACGAGTCGTCGCGCACCGCTGCGGCGACGAGCATCGGCTCGGAGAGCCACTCGCCACGCGCGCAGTGATCCACAAAGAACGCCAGGAGAAGCCGGTCGGCCGACGTCAGTTGCCCCCAGACGTGATCCAGGTGCGCGCCCGCGGCGGCGATCACGGGCCCGGAGACCATCTCCACATCCTCGCGCGTGACATTCCGCCGGCGCACCCGGTTCAGGCGCTCGACCAGGTGGAAGCCGAACAGTTGGGTGAAGTAGGCGTGGGCGCCCGCGAGTTCCAGCAGGACCGCCAGGGACTCCGGTTCGTAGGTCACGCCGGCCGCCGCCACCGGGTCCTGCACGAGCTTCAGCGCCGACTCCCGGTCGAGGAAGTCCACCTGAAGAAAGACCCCGATGTTAAATAGGAAGGTGACGTAGTTCGCCGCAAACTGCCGCAGCACGTGAGTGCCCGCAAAGAGGAACTCAATCCCCTCGCCATGCTGCATCAGGTGGCGCAGGTAGTCGAACGCGCGGCTGTCGAAGTTGCCCTGCATCACGCGCTGGGCCAGTACCTCGAACTCGTCCAGCATCAGGAGCACGCGCCCTCCGTTCAGGCGGCGGCGCACCTCGGGCAGAATGACCGTCTCAAACTGGTAGTCGGGCGGACCGGAGCTGAATGCTTCGAACGTGGGGAGCTGAATCGTGACTCCGCGCTCCTCCAGGGCCTCCTTCATGCGCCAGGAAAGCCACCAGATGAACCCCGACAGGTCGCTTGCGGTCAGGCCCTGCATGTCCACGAAGATGGGGGTCAGGTCGCCTTCCAGCCGGTGCTGGAGCTGCTTCAATGCCGAGGTTTTTCCGCTGCGGCGTTCGCCGATCAGAATGAGGATGGTGCGCTGTGCGGGGCGGATCAGGCGGTCCCGTACCTGATTGATGATGTCGCCGCGCCCCACGAACACCGGCGCCCCGCCCTCCAGGGGCGTGCCCACCACGAACGGGTTCGGGATGCGCCGGAACCCATCGCTGACAGCCGGATCCCGGAGCAGGTGCGCCTGGAGCGGCTCGCGGCACCGCGGACAGCGGCCCGGAACCCCCTCGGGCTCCCGACCCAACTCCTGGCCGCACGCAGGGCAACAGTGAATCGCTCCCACTCGCAGCCAGCGCAGATCCCGGCTCGTCTGGGTGCGGGCAAACTCGTCGAAGAGGTCTTCGTACCGGGCGGCGGCCCGCAGGCCGGAGAGACGGAACAGGCGTTCTCGCTGTCCCGGATCCGCACCCGGCACCACCGCGGGGAAGGGAATTTCGCCCCGCAGCACCCGCTCCAACTGGAGGCACGCCCACTCCGGACCGCGCGCCTGGAGCATGCGGTCCACGGCTGTGCGCAGCGACTCCAGCGCCACGGCATCGCCGGCGAGCTGTCGAATGGCAAGATCCAGCTCACTGGGGAGCGGGATCCGGGTGACCGAGTCCCTCCCGGCCAGCATGCTGGCCGGGAGGGGGATCTCGCCGGACGGAAGCGGCCGCAGCAACCCCCAGCACAGCGCCAGGAAGAGCACGTTTGCCGCTTCTCGGAGCGCGGTGTGGGTCACCAGAGTGGCGGACACCCAGGGCGCATCCGTCCGGCTGAATGCGTGGACAAGCGGGTCGAGCCCCCGCCGGGTGGTTTCCTGAAAGCCGTCGCTCACTGCGAAGTACGCCGGGCACCGGCTCAAGGCAAAACCGGCGTGCTCCGTCAGGCTGGCCAGATATCGTGCCGAGTGCGAAGGCACCACCCGGAGCGGACGATCCCGGGCCGCCGCCTCGACCACCTGCGCCAGCACGGGCGGCAGAGAGGCCAGGTGTGTCTCGCCGAAGAAGACGAGGCCATGCTCGGCGGGGAAGCCCGCCGGGCGGGAGTGGGGGGGATCCAGCGCCGGAAGTTCTCCCGGACCCTGAATGAGCCGGCGCAACTGATACTCCAGATCCAGCGGGCTCTCATGCTGCTCGGCGAGCCGCTGGTACGCAGACGCCGCCAACCAGCGCCGCAGACGGGGCTCCATGCGTGTCCGCAGTTCCTGGTCGAGGCGCACCGTCACGTTCCGGTAGCGGGCCTCCATCCCTTCCAGGGTGGGGGTGAATGTCGGGGGGAGCAGCCAGGGGAGTCGCTCATCCCGCACCTCATCGGTCACCCCGTCCACGATGGAGCGCCCGGGTTCGGCCAGCAGGCCGTCATCACGCAGCACCAGGGACTCGATCCACCCCTGGCGCAGATCGCGGATCGCCTCTGCTTCTTCGGCGGGTGGGGCAGTGGGGAGGTTCCAGCTCGAATGGGCGACGTAGGGAGTTTCCGCCCCCGGCAACCGCAACTGTCCCAATGCCAGCCGATGCGCTTCGTCCTCGCGGCGGAGATCCTCCAGCACGGCCGCCTCATAGTCCGCCATGGACCGCGAGAGACCGGCAAAGACCGCTCCCATTTCCCCGATCCGTCCGGCCCAGGTCCGCACCGCGTCCAGCAGACGCTCCCGCAGTTCGCGCATGTACGCGGCGGCCTGGGAGCGGAGCTGATTCTCCGCGTGCTGCGAGGCCGTGCGCTCGTATTCCAGTGCGAGACGCCGCAGCGCCAGCGCCTTCCAGAAGAGCAGGAATGGATCCCGGTAGGTGGACTGCGCCACGTGCAAGATGCGCCGGCGGGCGCTCCGGGTGACTTCCCACGCCTCACCCCAAGCGACGATCGGATCGGTGTGCGTGCGCAGCTCGGTGGCCGCTTCGTTCAACACCCGCGTCACCCGTTCGAAAGCCAGATCGTCGCGTTTCAGCCAGGTTTCGGTCTGCGCACGCAGGCTGCCGATCACTTGCGCGTAGATGGCGGCGAAGCGCTCGGCCATCGGACCGGCGCCGGGGTCGGTCCCGCTCGGCGGCTTGCCGATGGTCTGACGCAGTGCTCCTTCCAGTTCCTGGTCCACAGCGCGCCACTGGCCGACGGGAGCCTTGTGCAGCCAGGGGAGGCGCGTGCGGATCGGCCGGAGCAGCGCGTCGGGCGCCTGACCGGTCCCGTCGGCACCGATAAACAGCCGCACCAGCGCCTCCGAATCTCGCAGCGGCGCCTCGCGCGGCAGTTCTTTCGTGCTGATCGGAAAGTCGCCGTGCAGCCACGGGTAGAGTGATCGCCGCACGAGATTGCGGTAGACCGCGTCCGCCAGCCGTTCTTCCGGATACTCGACCCAGGCCACTCCGAACGTGCTGAACACCTGCGGGTTCCCGTCCGGATCCACCGCCGCAATCCGGCCCTCGCGCTGGTCCTGCTCCGCCTGCCAGTACCCGTGGTCCGCCTGACACGCCAGCATCAGGAATACGGCCGTTGCTTCCTGCAGCGCCTCCACGGGAAGTATCGTCCCGTCCACCGTTTGCGAAGTGAGGAGCACGACCCGGCGATACGGCGGCAGGCGGGACTCGACCACCTGGTCGCCCTCCCCGAGGCAGGCGCGATACCGTACGAACGGATCTGAAAAGTAATGGAGTTCCGTCAGGGTGGCGAACGTATTGGGTGCGAACGTCAGGTTCGATTGCGGCGGCAGCAGCAAAATCGCGCGCAGTTCGACACTCACGCCATGGGCTGCCGCCACATCCTGGACCAGGTAGCCCAGATCTACCACCTGACCGCCGCCGGTGCCGCCGGCCGCCGACGCAACCACGAAGACGCGCCGCCGATCCGGCTTGCGGCCCGCCCCGCCGGTTGCTGCGAGCCAGCCTTCGATCTCACGCCGGATCGCGATGCGATTCTCGGGGAGGAGCAGGAGAAACCGGCCCAGCATCCGGTTACCCCGGGCACCGGCTTCCACACTCCGCTGCCCGCGCACCACTTCCCGGTTCAGCCACTCCGCCTGAAAACGCTCCGGATTGCGGTATGCGGCATCCAGCACCGAAGCCGAGGCGGTCAACCAGAGCCCCCGCTTGCCCGGGAGCGACTCCACGCTGCGGTCGGTGTCGAGCAGCAGAATCTGCGGCTCTGAAGTACCCGCTCCCCGCGGCACACTTCCCGCAGTTCGATCCAGGAACCGGCGGCAGGCGTGGATGCCGACTCCGCCCAGCCCGATCACCAGGGTCTCAGTCATCGCCATCCTTCGCGCCGCCGCCGGAGCGCGGGAGTGTTACCATCGCGAGCAGCACCAGCACGACCACCACCGCAATCTCGCCGTTGCGGACCACATCTGAGAGTTCACGCCCAGGGGCCAGGTACTGCGGATACCAGAAGCTGTTGAAGAAATAGATCCACAGCACCAGGGTCGTCAATTTGGCGACCCGCCCGGCCCACGGGATGGTCACCGACGGGGGGCGGAATACTTCCAGCAGTACCCGCAGCAGGACGAAGTCTATCAGGACGGTCGCCAGAAGCGACCCGCCCAGCACCGCCCAACCGATCTCAGAAACTTGCATTGCTCTTGTGCGCTCTCTCGCCGGCTCCGCTCATACGCGGCGCCCGAGCCAGAATCCGAACACGACGGCGGCGAACCCCACCGCCACGGAGCCCAGTCCATAGGCCCAGGGCCACCAGCCGCCGCGTTGTGTGGCAAGGTTCCAGATCTCGAGTTCGTAGGTCGAACACGTAGTGTAGGCACCCAGGAAGCCCACCGCAACCGCAAGACGGAGTGGCCCGTCCGGCGGTGTCGCGAACCGCCCGGACAGGAAGGACGCCAGGAACCCGAGCGCGAATGCCCCGGTGATGTTGATGCAGAATGTCGCCCAGGGAAACTGCGGCCCCCACCGCTGCTGAATCCAGACACCCAACCAGTAGCGTGCGTTTGCACCCAGAAAACCCCCCAGACCGATCCAGCCGATTTTCTGCACTGCCGCCGGGATTTCCACTCTCCGTCCTGCCTCCATCTGTCCGCCGCGCAATCCTTTAGACGTCGTCCGGGAAGGGCCAGGCCGGGAGAGTTCGGCTGAGCGGGCGATCGGTACGATAGCCGAGCGCGTACTCCGCCTGCATCAACTGGTGTACCTCCCGCGTCCCCTCATAGATCACCGGTCCGCGTGCGTTCCGGAAATAGCGCTCCACCGGAAACTCGTCGCAGTAGCCGTACGCTCCGTGGATCTCGATCGCGTCATTCGCTGCCTGGAGGGCCGCATCACAGTTGGTCCACTTCGCGAGGGAAACCTCTCGGGTGGTCCGCTGCCCTGCGTTCATCAGCCCGCCCACCTGTTCGTACAGGAGGCGGCCGATATCACGGGCCTGGACCATCCGGGCAATCATCTGCTGCACCAGTTGCTTCCTGCCGATCGGCTCGCCGAAAGCCAGACGCTCGTGAGAATAACGAACACTCGCCTCAAGGCACGCACAGATGGCGCCGACCGCACCGGCAGCCACGGTGTATCGCCCCTTGTCCAGCGCGGACATGGCGATCTTGAACCCTTCCCCCTCTTCGCCGATCCGATTCTCAATGGGAACGTGCACATCCTCCAGAGCAACGACACCGGTGTTTCCGGCCCGCACCCCGAGTTTCCCGTGGAGTGGAGCGGTGCGGACTCCCGGCAGGGCCCTTTCCACCACGAACGCCGTGATTCCCCGCGGCCCCAGGTCCGGCCCGGTCCGCGCGAAGACCAGCAGGTGATCCGCCAGATCCGCCAGGCTGATCCAGGTCTTCTCCCCATTCAGCACGTACGAGGAGCCATCGCGGCGGGCGCTCGTGCGCAGCGACGCGGCATCGCTTCCCGCCCCCGGTTCGGTGAGCGCAAAAGCCCCCAGTTTCCGGCCGCTCGTCTGCGGAGTCAGGAAGCGCTCTTTCTGCTCTGCGGTTCCCCACTGGAGCAACGTCAGGCTGTTGAGCCCCACATGCACCGACATAACCACGCGCGCCGACGTGTCGCCCCTCTCCAGTTCCTCCGAGGCGATCCCGAGGGAAAGGTAGTCCAGACCGGCGCCGCCGTAGCGGGTCGGGAGACACACGCCCAGCAGCCCGATCGCGGCCATTTTCGGAATGAGCTCGGGGTCCGGCTCCTGGCGCCGGTCCCACTCACGGACCCGCGGAGTGATCTCCTGGTCGCTGAAGCGGCGGAGCGTCTCCCGAAGGAGCCGATGTTCGTCAGGGGGGGTGTGCTGCATGACTTGTGGTACAATCCGTAACGTAGATTTCGCAGACGCTCGCCGCCGGACCTCCGCAGCGGCGGAGGGAGTCCCTCTCAATGATCGTACCGGCTCGCAAGCTGTTTGCCCACGCATACGGAAAGTATGCCATCGGCGCCTATAACATCAACAACCTGGAACAGATCATGGGCCTGTTTCAGGGCAACATCCAATCGCAGGCCCCGTTCATCATCCAGCTTTCCAAGGGTGCGCGCTCGTACACCGACAAGCGGATGCTGGAAGCCATGATTCGCGCCGCGGAAGAGATCTTCCCGGAGGCGATCTTCGCGGTCCATCTCGATCACGGCGACGAGAAGACCTGCTATGAATGCATCGCCAGCGGGTTCTACTCGTCCGTGATGATTGATGCCTCGCACGAGGACTTCGACGAGAACGTCGCCATCACGAAGCGAGTGGTGGATGCAGCCCACGCGAAAGGCATTTCCGTTGAAGCGGAACTCGGAATGCTCGGCGGAGTGGAAGAGGACATCCAGGTAGACGAGGCCCACGCCTGTCTGACCGATCCGGTCCAGGCGAAGGAGTTCGTGACGCGCACGGGCTGCGACTCCCTGGCGTGCGCCATCGGGACCTCCCACGGCGCCTACAAGTTTTCCGGCGGCCAGGGCATCCACTTTGACCGGGTGAGCGCCATTCAGGAACTGCTGCCCAACTTCCCGTTGGTGATGCACGGCTCCTCGTCGGTGCCCGCGGACGAAGTAGCGCGAATCAACGCCGCCGGCGGGAAAATGAAGGAAGGGGCAAAGGGCGTAGACCCGGCGCAGTACCTGCCGGCAGCACGTCTCGGTGTCTGCAAAGTGAACATTGACACGGACGGCCGCCTTGTCTGGACCCGCGTGCACCGGGAATACTTCCGGGACAAGGCGGCCGAATTCGACCTCCGCGGCCCCGGCAAGGAATTCATGGCGGCCTACGCAACCTTCATCGCCAGCCGGAACGAGCTGCTGGGCTCCGCCGGGCACCTGGCGTCGGTGCGCGCGGCAGTGGAGGGTGACTGACCCGGTCTCCGCCGGCGCCGAAGCCCTAACCTGAGCCCTCGCGCGCCGCCCCCGTGGACCGGCGATGCCGGCGCGCGAGGGATTGAAATCACCTCGCTGGGGAGGGCGTCCTACCGGACGAGGGCGGCCCTGGCGCGGAGGCCGAGAAAAACATCCGGCCCCAAAGAGAGCAATCCTGGGCCCGGACCGGAATGGTCGTCCACGGGCGCCGGAAGCACCCGCCCCCGTACCGATATGCACATTGGACCCTCTCGAGGATGGAGGTCCGGTTCGACCACCCCGTCAGGCCCCTGTTGGGCGAGGACTTATCCGAACCGACGACGCCAACCGGCGGCATCCGGAGCGCCCTCATGCTCGGCTGGTCGGCTTTGCCGGTCAAAGTTAGCGCATATCGGACCCAGCGCCCCTGGATAGTCTCGCAGTTACTGCTGCTGCTGCTGTTGCTG